>CAIQVX010000352.1 GCA_903875275.1 uncultured beta proteobacterium
ATGCCGGCCAGATCAAAACCGGCTCCCTCAGCCGCTCCGACCGCATGGCCAAGTACAACCAGTTGCTGCGCATCGAAGAGGATCTGGGCGACGTTGCCAGCTACCCCGGTCGCGCGGCGTTCTACAACCTGCGCTGAGTCTGCACAAGTCCGGTCTGAGGCTGAGCATGCGCAAGCACCTGGTTCCCGCTGCGCTGTTTGTCCTGCTGTTGATCCTGCAGGCTCAGCTGTGGTTCGGACGAGGCAGCATCCCGGCGGTTGCGCGGCTGACCGAACAGCTCACTGCGCAACACCAGCACAATCAGCAGGCGCAACTGGCGAACGACAGGCTCGCGGCCGAAGTCCGTGATCTCAAGGAAGGTCTGGAGATGGTGGAAGAAAAAGCCAGGCTGGAGCTGGGCATGGTCAAACCCAACGAAATTTTTGTGCAGGTGAGTCAGGCGCCCGTCACGCCTGCCAGTCGCTGACCCCCGGCTTCAGTGGCGCGCCGTGCTGGCCGCTGGCGCCTTCAGATCGGTCTTGAAGAGCTGCGCCACATCGACCGAATCGAAACGTTGTTGGGCGCCACAGAATTCGCAAGCAACCTCCACCTCACCAAGCTCGGCGAGAATCCCCTGCACTTCGTCCGCGCCGAGCCCACGGATCATCTTCCCGACCCTGTCCCGACTGCAGGCGCAGGAAAAATGCGGTAGCGGGTCGGTCAATACCGGTTCGAAACGACGCAGATTCTCCTGCCAGAACAAGCGCCGCAGGACGGTGTCCGTGTCAAGCCCCAGAAGCTCATCACGCTGCAGACTTGATGCCAGCATGGCGATGCGCTGATAGTCCTCGTTGGCATCCACGTCGTCGGTGTCCACCTGCGCCCTTGCAGTCCCAGCCAGATTTGCGGCGCCTGCAATCGGCAGTCGCTGAATCAGCAGGCCTGCTGCCGACCGGTCATCTGCGGCCAGCACCATTGTGGTGTCGAGCTGTTCACTCTGGCGCATGTAGCGCTGCAGCACATCGCTGAGTTTCTCAAGTTTTTCGTTGTCTTCACCCGACAGCCGCACAACGCCCTGGTAGGTCTGCTGCCCCGGCAATCGGTCTCTGGGGTCCAGGGTAATGGCACACTTGCCCTCGTTGTTCAAATTCACGAGGCTGCTCAGCCCAGCGTCCGGTGCAAGCTCGCCGACCACGGTTGCCGTGGCACGCAAACCAAAATCAGACTGCGCCTCGGCGACCAGGAGTTTCACTGGTCCGTCACCGAACACCTGCAATATCAGCGCCCCGTTGAACTTGATGTTCGATTGCATCAGTGCTGCTGCCGCCACCATTTCTCCCAGCAGATTCTGCACTGGCAAGGGATAGGCCGCGCCCGCCATGGTGCGACGGCGCAGGATCTCGACCCAGACGTCGGTCAGGCGCACCAGGACTCCGCGCACAGGCATACCGTCAAACATGAATTTCTGAACTTCTGACACCCTTGATTTCCCCTGAATTGCGAATCGTGCCCAGCAGTCTCAGCCAACTTTGCTGAACCCGTCGCGAAAACGACGTGCGTTGTCAACGTAATTTCTCGCACTCCTGCGCAGTTCCTCGATCTTCTCGACCGAGAGCTGACGCACCACTCGGGCCGGACTCCCGAGAATCATGGAGCCATCCGCAAACTCCTTGTCCTCGGTGATCAAAGCGCCCGCCCCTACCAGGCAGGACTTGCCAATCCTGGCACCGTTGAGTACCACGGCGCCAATGCCAATCAGCGAGCCGTCTCCGATCGTGCAACCGTGCAGCACGACGCTATGCCCGACCGTCACGTCCTGCCCGACGATCAGCGGCTTTCCGACGTCGGCATGCAGCACGCTCAAATCCTGAATATTGCTGCCGCGGCCTATCCGTATGACCTCGGTATCACCCCGGATCAGTGCCCCAAACCACACACTTGCACCCTCTTCCAGTTCCACATTGCCCATCACCTGCGCGCTGTCGGCGATCCAGGCCGACTCTGCAATGCGCGGTCTCACGCCGTCAAGTTCATAAATGGCCATAGTGCTTCCTTCCCTTTCCAGTTTGCCGGACTAGCCCCGTGGATGATGCCTGGCGTGCATCGTTTTCAGCCGCTCCAGCGCCACATGGGTGTAGATGGTCGTCGTCGAAATGTCCGCATGGCCGAGCAGCATCTGTACGGCCCTCAAGTCTGCGCCGTGGTTGAGCAAATGCGTCGCAAAAGCGTGACGCAAGGTATGCGGCGACAGCGACGCCGTAATGCCGGCAGTGCGCGCGTATTTTTTCACAATCATCCAGAACATGACACGGCTCATGGCGTGCCCGGCCTTGCTGCCACGATGGGTCACAAACAGGTCATCGGTCTGCCGCCCCGAAAGCAGTTCGGGCCGGGCGTCCTGGAGATACTGCTGAACCCAGACACTGGCCACTTCGCCAAAAGGAATCAGCCGCTCCTTGCTGCCTTTGCCCATCACCCGCAACACGTTCTCGGAAAGACTCAGGTTGAATACTTTCAAGGTGACCAGTTCACTCACGCGCAAGCCACTGGCATACATCAGCTCAAGCATGGTGCGATCGCGAACTCCCAGCGCAGACCGGGTATCCGGTGCCTGCAACAAAGCCTCGACCTGAACTTCCGTCAAGGTTCTCGGCACGCGCAGTGCCTGCCTGGCGGCCTGGAGCCTGAGGGTTGGATCGGCGCCGATGAGATGCTCACGCAAGGCCCATCGAAAATAGCGCTTGAAGACCGTCAGGCGGCGGTTCGCGGTGGTCGCCTTGCTGGCGCCATGGCGCGCCGAGAAGTACGCATTCAAATCGGCCTCCACGGTGTCGGTCAGAACCTGGCCCCGCTTCTCCAGCCAGACAGCGTAGAGAGTCAGGTCACGCCGGTAGGCCGCCAGCGTGTTTTTTGACAAACCGTCTTCCAGCCACAAGGCATCGATAAAGACATCAATGAGTGCCTGCGCAGACATGAAGTGACCGACGCCACGCCCTCTCAGTCCAGCTTCAGTTTGGCCGACTCGACCACCTTCTTGTAGACCTCGAACTCGGCCTTGATCTGCGCTGCAAACTGCTCGGGCGTGTTCGCGACGATGATGGAACCGGTCTCCTCAATGCGCTTCTTCACCGCGGGATCCTCAAGCGCCTTGCGCACACCGGCATTGATCTTGTCCACAATGTCCTTGGGCATGCCTTTGGGGCCATAGATGCCATAGTAGGCCATGCGGTTAACCGGCTCCAGACCCACTTCCTTGAAGGTCGGTACATTGGGCAATTGCGACAGGCGCTGGGGCGCGGCCACCACGATGGCCACCAGGCGATTGGACTGGATAAAAGGCAGTGCCGAGGGCAGATTGTCAAAGGTCATGGGTACCTGACCCGCCACCGTGTCATTGAGGGCCGGACCGGCACCCCGGTAGGGAATGTGGGTGATGAAAGTGCCGCTCAGGTTCTTGAACAACTCCGTCTGCAGGTGCCCAATGCCGCCGGTCCCGGAGGACGAATAGGAGTACTTACCGGGGTTTTTCTTCAACTCAGCTATAAATCCCTTGTAATCCTTGGCCGGAAAACTCGGATGCACCGCAATCACGTTCGGTGTTGCCGCGATGTTGATGATGGGTGTGAAATCGGTCAGCGGGTTGTATGGCGTGCGCGGGTTGATGGCCGGATTGGCGGCGGTGGTCGATACCGTGGCCATGCCCAGCGAATAGCCGTCAGGCGCTGCCTTGGCGGTCTCGGCCGCGCCAATAATGCCGCCGCCACCCGCCTTGTTTTCCACCACGACGGTCTGCCCCAGGGCCTTGCCCAGGGCGTCTGAAATCGTGCGGGCGATGATGTCCGTTGTGCCGCCTGGAGCAAACGGCACCTGGAGCTTGATAATCCTGTTGGGATAGCCCTGCGCCATGGCGGTGCCGGCGGCCAGCAACAAACTGACAGCCAGAAGTGTTCGACGATGCATGATGATATTTCTCCTCACGGTTCAAACTGAAAGGCACGCCAGCGCACAGTGCGCAGGTCACGCCGCCAGACGGATTATCCTCGACCGGCACAGGGACGGACCGCATGACCGCATTTCGCTGGTATTCTCAGTTCGTGAACTTTGTCCAGCTCCTGTTTCCAGACTTTTCGCTGATCCTTTGCGGCTACCTGGTGTGTCGCTACACGGCGCTGAACCGCACCGTGTGGCAGCAGGTCGAAACCCTGGTGTACTTCCTTTTCTTTCCGGTCCTGCTGTTCCACTCCATCATCAAGAGCCCTCTGAGTATTGCATCAACATCCAGCCTGATCGGCGCTGGCTGGGTCATGGGGCTGGCGGGCATTGGACTGGCCTACTCACTGCCACGCTGGCCACTCCTGGGAAAACATGTTCCAACGCGCCTGCACGCTGCAAGCGCGCAAGTGTCGTTTCGCTTCAATTCATTCGTTGGACTGGCGTTGGCCGAGCGGACTGCGGGTCCACAGGGGCTGCTGCTGATCGCCGTCCTGATTGGCGTCTGCGTGCCGCTCTTCAACATCGGTGCGGTCTGGCCAATGGCGCGCCACGCCCAGAGACGTATCCTGCCCGAACTGCTGCGCAACCCGCTCATCATCGGCACTGCATCCGGCCTTGCCGCCAACCTGACGGGTCTGACGCTACCGGCCTGGATTGAACCCACGGTCAGCCGCATTGGCGGCGCGTCCCTCGCACTGGGGCTGATGGCAGCCGGAGCGGGCATGCAGTTCAGCGCCCTGGGTCAGGCCAAAGCCATGGCGGTGGCACTGCTTGCCATCCGCCATTTCCTGTTGCCGCTGATCGCATTTGCACTTTCACAGCTGTTTCGTCTGGATGCAGTGCAGACGACAGTGCTGTTGGCCTTTTCAGCATTGCCGACGGCGTCAAGTGCCTACGTGCTGGCCGCCCGGATGGGCTACGACGGCGCCTACGTCGCCGGCCTGGTCACACTGTCAACCCTGCTCGGCATGCTGAGCCTGCCATTTGCCCTGGGCGTGCTGCGAACGTTTTAGTGTGGTCCCCGTCAGCCCAACCCCCGTCCTAACCAGAATCCATGCAACTCAGCACCATCCATCACGCCGCCGTCATCTGCTCGGACTACGAGGCCTCCAAGGCCTTCTACACCGAGATATTGGGACTGCGTGTTGTCGCCGAAACCTACCGCGCCCAGCGCCAGTCCTACAAACTCGATCTGTCACTGAGTGACGGTTCGCAGCTGGAACTGTTCTCGTTCCCGGGGGCGCCCGCACGCCCATCCTACCCGGAGGCCTGCGGGCTACGCCACCTGGCCTTCGCTGTGGACGATCTGGATCAGTGGGTATTTCATCTGGAAAGCCGGCGCATCACGGTAGAGCCGATACGGGTTGACGAAAACACGGGGCAGCGTTTCACCTTTTTTGCGGACCCGGACGGACTGCCGCTGGAGCTGTACGAACGTTAGCGACAGAGTGGCAACTCACGCGGCCAGCGCCCACAGCACATGCTCGCGCACCAGCGCGCTGGGGTGATTTCTGCGCAGTTCCAGCGCATGGCGCAATTCCTCACTGCCTCCAGCACGCAAGGCATTGCCAAGCGCCACCGCAATGTTGCGGAGCCAGCGCTCATGACCGATGCGCCGGATCGGGCTGCCTGACGTGATGCGGAGAAATTCGTCCTCGGTCCAGGAAAACAGGCTCACCAGTTGACTGTCATGCAGGGTTGCGCGCGGCTCAAAATCAGGTAGCGCGTTGCGTCTGGCGTACTTGTTCCAGGGGCAAATCAATTGACAGTCATCACAGCCGTAGATGCGGTTGCCCATCAGTGGTCTGAGCTCCGGCGGAATGGATCCAGCGTGTTCGATTGTGAGATAGGAGATGCAACGGCGGGCGTCGAGCCGGTACGGCGCCACGATGGCCCGGGTTGGACAGACATCGATGCAGGCCTGGCAACGGCCACAATGCGGTGACACCGGCGGCGTTACCGGCAGCTCCAGATCCACGTAAATCTCACCCAGAAAATACATGGAGCCAGCCTCCCGGCTGAGCAGCAAGGTGTGTTTTCCGCGCCAGCCCTGGCCACTGCGCTCAGCCAGTTCAACTTCAAGCACCGGCGCCGAGTCGGTAAAAACGCGGTGACCAAACGGACCCCATTCGGACTGCATTCTGTCAACCAGCATTTGCAGGCGACGGCGCAGGACCTTGTGATAGTCGCGACCCCGGGCGTAACACGAAACAACAGCCTCGCGCGGCCGCTGCAGGCGCTCGAATTCGAGTTTCTGCCAGTTTGCGGGCGTATCGGCAACAAGGTAGTCCATGCGCACGGTGATCACACGGATGGTGCCAGGTACCAGTTCCGCCGGGCGGACGCGCTTGATGCCCTGTGCCTCCATGTAGCTCATACTGCCATGAAAACCCTGCGCCAACCAGGCCGATAATCCGGCCTCAGATGATGACAAGTCAACACCGCCGACGCCAATTTGGGAGAATCCAAGCTCCCGGGCCCAGGCCTGTATCAGGGAAACCGATTGATTGGCATGGACGTGATGAATGAGTTGACTCACCAGCCCATTGTAAAAAGACTGCACTGGTCCGACGAGGAGGCAACGCGGGTGTTTGCCGGCCGACTTGCCGCACAGCCTCTGCTGGCCCAGGCCTTCATCGAATTGCGGGGCCAACTCGGCGCCGGCAAGACCACGCTGGTGCGCCATCTGTTGCGCGCCCTGGGTGTCCAGGGTCGCGTCAAGAGCCCGACCTACGCAGTGGTTGAACCCTATGAACTTCCCGGACTCGATGTCTGGCATTTTGATTTTTACCGCCTGCAGGATCCCAGTGAGGCCGCTGACGCCGGTTTGAGGGAGCTTTTCGCCAGCCCAGGCCTGAAGTTGGCCGAGTGGCCCGAAAAGGCCACTGGCTTCATTCCCCTTGCCGATCTGGTCATTGAGCTCGAAGTGATGCCGGACGAATCAAGGCAGGTCACACTGCGTGCCCAAACAGAAACCGGCCGCGCCCTGCTTGGCAGCAACGACAGATGAAACGGCGCGAAGTGCTTCAGTCGGGAACACTGGCGCTGCTGCTCGGAGCGCAGCATCTGGCGCGGGGTGCCACCATTCTTGCCGTGCGCATATGGCCGGCGCCAGAGTACTCACGCGTCACCATTGAATCCGACGCAACGCTCAAGGTCCGGCAGTTCTTTGTGCCAAGTCCGCCACGGCTGGCGGTCGACATCGAGGGTATCGAACTCAACCCAGCCCTGAAGGCACTGGTGGCCAAGGTTCGCTCGGATGACCCCACGATTGCCGGTATCCGGGTCGGGCAGAGCG
Organism: uncultured beta proteobacterium; assembly: GCA_903875275.1. GTDB lineage: Bacteria > Pseudomonadota > Gammaproteobacteria > Burkholderiales > Burkholderiaceae_C > Rhodoferax. The sequence goes on from CAIQVX010000352.1 coordinate 7,271, forward strand.
CACCGGGTGTGGTGCGGCTGGTGCTGGACCTGAAGCAGGCCGTCGCGCCCCAGGTCTTCACACTGGCACCGGTGGCCGCGTACCAGCATCGGCTTGTGTTTGATCTGTACCCTACCCGGTCGGTGGACCCGCTGGAAGCACTGATCGCCGAGCGCCTCAGCCAGACCACGCCAGCGCGCCCGACAGCGGACCCCCTGGGCGAACTGATTGCCAGGCAGGCCCAGAAACCCGCCAGCAAACCCGATGAGGCCAGCACCCCGGTGATGCCCCCCGCGCCAGCCGCCACCGACCGGCTCATCATCATCGCGCTCGACCCGGGCCACGGTGGCGAGGACCCGGGCGCCATCGGCCCCGGTGGTACCCGGGAAAAAGACGTGGTGCTGCGGCTGGCCCACCGCCTGCGGGACCGCATCAATGCCAGCACCATCCATGGCAACGCAGCGCGCGCCTATCTGACCCGCGATGCCGACTTCTTCGTTCCTCTGCACGTGCGGGTTCAAAAGGCCAGACGCGTGCAGGCTGATCTTTTCGTGAGCCTTCATGCCGATGCATTTTTCACTCCGCACCCGCAGGGAGCCAGCGTGTTTGCACTAAGCCACGGTGGCGCCTCCAGCACCGCTGCGCGCTGGATGGCGGAGCAGGAAAACAAGGCCGACCAGATCGGCGGACTCAACGTCAGCGCCAAGGACCCTCAGGTCAAGCGGGCGCTGTTCGACATGAGCACCACCGCCCAGATCAATGACAGTCTGAAACTCGGCGGCGCGATGCTGGGCGAAATAGGCCGTGTTGGCAAACTGCACAAGCCCAAGGTCGAGCAGGCCGGCTTTGCCGTCCTCAAAGCACCGGACATCCCCAGCGTTCTGGTGGAGGCGGCCTTCATCAGCAACCCGGAAGAAGAGATCAGACTCAACAGCGACGACTATCAGGAGCAGTTGGCGAGCGCGCTGATGCGTGGCATCGAAGCCTATTTTTCCAGGAACCCGCCGCTGGCCCGTGGCCGCACTGTGAGCTAGGCCGGACCACTTCCATTCTTGCCGCGCGATTTCCAGGCACCCCACAGAATGATCAGGCCCGGTATCAGTATCAAAGCCCAGATGATCTTGTCCAGGTGTGCCTTGACGAAGGGGAAATTGCCAAAGAAATAGCCTACCGTGATGATGCCCCCAACCCACAGGGCACCGCCACTGACGTCAAACAGTGTGAAACGGCTTCGCGTCATCCGTGCCACACCCGCCACAAACGGCGCGAATGTGCGCAAAAAGGGCATGAAGCGTGCCGCCACGATCGTGATCCCTCCGTAGCGTTCGTAAAAGTCGTGCGCCCGCTCAAAAGCTGCCTTGTTGAAGAAGCGCGAGTCTTCCCATTGAAAGACGCGCGGCCCGAAATAGCGACCGATCGTGTAATTGGACTGGTTGCCGAGCACCGCAGCTGCCAGAAGCAAACCCACAGACAGGGGGTAATTCATCAGTCCGACGCCGCACATGGCACCGACCACAAACAACAGGGAATCGCCCGGAAGAAACGGCATCACGACCAGCCCGGTCTCGACAAAAATCACCAGAAACAGCAAGGCGTAGACCCACATGCCGTGGTCGCGAACAAAAACCTCCAGGTAACGGTCGACATGCAGGATGAAGTCCAGAAGAAATGTAATGAGTTCCATAGGATCGGATAATAGCCGCGTGAACCCAGCACCCGCCGCCAGCCCCCGCCGCCCCATCCTTGAGTTGCCCAGCGACCTGATCAGTCAGATCGCGGCCGGCGAAGTGGTCGAGCGTCCCGCTTCTGTGGTGCGGGAGCTGCTCGACAACGCGCTGGATGCTGGCGCGCAGCAAATCACCGTGCGGCTGCTGGCCGGGGGTGTGCGTCTGATATCCGTCGAGGACGATGGCCAGGGCATCCCGCGTGAAGAGTTGCCAATGGCGCTCAAACGACACGCCACCAGCAAGATCGACTGCCTGACCGACCTGGAATCGGTTGCCACCATGGGCTTTCGTGGCGAGGCCCTCGCCGCCATCAACTCGATAGCGGACTGCGCCATTCTGTCGCGTGCTGCCGGCCAGCCCAGCGCCTACCTGCTTGACGGCCGCAGCGGTGAACTCAGACCCGTGGCCCGGGGCACCGGCACCACGGTGGAGGTCAAGGAACTTTTCTTCAGCACCCCGGCGCGCCGCAAGTTTCTCAAGACCGATGCCACAGAACTGGCGCACTGCGTGGAGGCCGTACGACGCCAGGCACTGGCGCACCCCGGCGTCGGCTTTGCGATCTGGTCCGATGGCAAACTGCTTGAACAGTGGCGCCGTTGTGACGGCCCACAGGCCTTGGAGCAGCGGCTGGGGAATGTGCTTGGCGGCGACTTCGTTGAACGCTCGGTCCCGCTCGATTACCGGAAAAGTGTCCAGGCGCCGGACTTCGCACCGGCGCTGGCACTGCGGGGTCGGGTGGGCACACCCGATGCGGCGCGGGCCCGGGCCGACCAGCAGTTCTTCTACGTGAACGGTCGCTTTGTCCGCGACAAGGTGCTGGCCCATGCCGTGCGCAGTGCTTTTGAAGATGTGCTGCACGGCCAGCGCCAGCCGGTCTTCACGCTCTACCTCGAGATCGACCCCCGACGCGTTGACGTCAACGTGCATCCAACCAAGATCGAGGTGCGATTTCGCGACGGCCGCGAGGTCCATCAGGCAGTCCGGCATGCGATTGAAGACGCGCTGGCGGCGCCCAGGGTGGCAGGACTCATCCCGCAGGCCATGGGCGCAATCGTGCCAGAGGGCGCACCCGCAAACGGATCGGCCAACCCGGCCTACGCCAGCCAGAACGGCTTTCAATTTGAGCCACCCGTGGGTCACCGGGTGAACGACCTGGCCGTGCTGTGGAACGCCGCACCGGCCACGGCTGAAGCTGTGACGGAGACTGGGGAGACCTGGCCACTGGGGCGTGCGCTGGCGCAACTTCAGGGTGTTTACATCCTGGCAGAAAACGCGCAGGGCCTGGTGATTGTCGACATGCACGCCGCGCACGAGCGTATCGTCTACGAGCAACTCAAATCGCAGTTTGATGGCCACGCCAGTGCGCCCGGATTGACCAGCCAGCCGCTGCTGGTGCCAGTGACTTTTGCGGCAACCGAGGCCGAGGTCGCCACTGCGGAGGTTCACACAGAAACCCTGAGGGCGCTGGGGCTGGAAATCAGTGCCCTTTCCTTCAGGACACTGGCGGTGCGCTCCGTACCGGGCGCGCTGGCGCGGGGCGACGCCACCGAACTCGCGCGCAGCGTGCTCGCGGAACTGAACGAACATGACACTGGCACGGTGCTGCAGCGGGCGCGTGACGATCTGCTGGCCACCATGGCCTGTCACGGTGCGGTGCGCGCCAACCGCCAGCTCAACCTGCCCGAGATGAACGCGCTGCTGCGCCAGATGGAAGCCACGCCCCGCTCAGACCAGTGCAACCATGGTCGACCGACCTGGCGCCAGATCAGTCTGCGCGAACTTGATGGTCTTTTTTTGCGGGGACGCTGATTTGTTGATAGACTTCGTACATGGTCGGGGGGGTAGCTCAGCTGGGAGAGCGCTGCGTTCGCAATGCAGAGGTCGTGAGTTCGATCCTCATCCTCTCCACCACCATATCGACACACTCTTTACCGTTGCTTCACTGAACTGGACGCAAAGTTCAACCAGCACACAGGCATGATTCAATCATTGGCACAACTTCAAGAATGAGAACCATGAAAAAACTACTTCTTCTGTCGGCAGCTCTGGCCTCCAGCGAACTGTCGCTGGCACAGGAACTGGGCCGGGTTACTTCGGCAACGCCGGTAATTCAGCAGGTCACCGTTCCGCGGCAGGTGTGCACGGCTGAACAGGTCACCACGCAGCAACCCAAGAGCGGAGCCGGGGCGCTGATGGGTGCCATAGCCGGTGGCGCCATGGGCAACGCTGTGGGTGGCGGCAGTGGCAAGACCGCGGCGACCATGCTGGGCGTCATCGGTGGGGCCGTCATGGGCGACAGCATTGAGGGATCGCCACAGACCCAGACGCAGACCGTGCAGCGCTGTCGCATGCAGAATTTCTATGAAAACCGGACTGTGGCCTACAACGTGGCCTACGAGTACGCCGGAAAGCACTACTCAGTGCAGATGCCCTACGATCCGGGTCCGACACTGCCACTGCAGATCACACCTATCGTTTCCAGTTCACAAGGAGCACCTGCGGGTACCGTGATCTACCCGCAGCGCTAGGACCTTCGGGTCAGGAGAGTTGACCATGAAAGCACTGACCGTCGCCATCGTTCTGGGCATCGCGGCCAGTCTGGTCGCTTGCGGGGGGGGCTCTGGCAGCGACGGCAATGGCGGCACACAAGTCACGCCGTGGCGGCTTCGCAGCACGACCGAGGCCGAACTGACGACCTACTTCCGCGAAGCCTTGGGTCCCTCATCCAAAGGCTACATCGGAAGCGTCTGGGCGGTTGACCTGCCAATGGCGACCACGGCAGCGCCGGGTGCGCCCGGCGCCACGACTGCAGCCTTTTCAGGTACCACCTTGCAGGAGGCAGGCGTCGACGAAGCCGATCTCATCAAGAGCAACGGCGTTCACGTCTTCAACCTGGAAAACCCGGTGGCGGGCGACTTCAAGCGCAGTCTGCTACGCCGGCAGCGGCTGGACGCCAGCGCAGCGGATTCTTCCCTGGTGCCTGTGGACAGTCTGAAGATCGGTTTCTCGGCCGACGTCCGGGGCACCGGACTCTACCTTGACAGCGAGCGCCAGCAAGTGGCCGCAGTTGCTGAAGGCATCACGGGCTGGGGCATTTATGACGCCTGGTTTGCCCCTCAGACCTGGGGTCAGGGCGTGACCGAAGTGGCGCTGATCGACACCAGCAGTTCCACTGTGATGAAACAGCGTCGAACCCTGCGCATGACGGCCCAGCTCATCGGTTCTCGCCGCCTTGGCACGACCTTGTATCTGGTCATGCGCAGCTATCCGCAGCTGCCCGGCCTCGATCCGTCCTGGCCCACCGCAAAAACAGGCTCCAATCAGGCGATTCTGGACACGCTACAGTCGCCACAGTTGCTGCCAACGCTGTCCATTGACGGTGCACCAGCGCAGCCACTGGTGGACGCCACGTCGTGCTACACACAGGCGGACAACGCCGTGAAAAGCGCCGACATCATCACCATCGTCGGTATTGACCTCGCCTCACCCACGCACCGGCACGCCGCAAGCTGCTTTACTGGCGGAACGGAGGCGTTTTACATGTCTGACCAGAATCTGTATCTGGCCACCACCCGCACTGCGTACAGCTACAGTGGTCCGTTCCCGGTGTACAACACCCAGACCAGCACCGACATCCACAAATTCGGACTGTCCGGCATGGACATCAGCTACAAAGGCTCAGGCAATGTCACCGGGCATTTGGGGTTCGACCAGAACCGCAAGTCATTCCGCATGGGCGAGCACCAGGGGTCGCTGCGTGTGATATCCCAGACAACGCCCGGCTGGACTGGCTGGAGCATGCCGGGTGAATCGCCTGGACACCTCACCATCCTGCAGGAAAAGGCCGGTGCCCTGGCGGTTGTGGGCGAATTGCCCAACACAAACCGGCCGGCGCCGCTGGGCAAGGCTGGTGAGCAGTTGTACGCCTCCCGCTTCATTGGCAGCCGCGGCTATCTGGTCACCTATCGACTGACTGATCCGCTGTACATCCTGGACCTGGCAAATCCTGCCGACCCGAAGATCGCCGGCGAGCTTCAGGTCGATGGCTACTCCGATTACCTGTTCCCCCTCACAGAGACACTCTTGCTCGGCGTTGGCAAGGATGCAGCTACAGACGGCGGCACGGGCGATGGTCGCTTTGCCTGGTATCAGGGCGTCAAACTTTCCCTGATCGACCTCACCGATCCAAGTCACCCGCGCGAGGCTGCGCGCACTGTCATCGGGCGTCGCGGCACCGATGCGACGGCCCTGCACACCCATCACGGCATTGCACTGCAGACGGTTGGCACCACCACCCGCGTCAGTCTGCCGGTGAGCCTTCACGAAACGGCTTCACCCTGGGCCACGGGAAGCAGCGCTGACTATTTTCAATTCACCCGAACCGAGCTTCAGCGCTTCGAAATCAATCTGGGCGCGCAGACCCTGGTCAGCCGCACACCGATGGGTTCCGGCTTAACAGGTGAACGCGATATCACTGACGACCGCTCCCTGCTCTGGAACAACCAGGTTCATTACTGGCGCGGCGGTGGCTGGCAATCTGCCGCCTGGTGAGTCATGTCCCGGTCAGGCGGAGCCCGGCGTGCCGCCACTGCACCCCTGACCTCGAAGCGCACTTCATCGAGCTTTTCACCACCGGGCCCACACAAGCGGACCGTGTGAAAGCCAGGCCAGGGTGCCCACTTTGCGGTAGCGCCCTTGGCGAACTCCTTGCCGTCCATCATCCAGTGCACATCATCCTGCCCGGCGCTGAAGCTGAGCAACTGCCTGCGGGGCGGTATGTCCGGATCAAGAGCAATGATGGTTCCTCGACTGGGCTCGGTGATACGGGGCGCAGTCGCCCGCGCCGCCACGGCACCGGCACGGCCCGATCGGGGTGACTCAAGTCCCGCGCCCTTGTTGACAAAGAACAAAGCCTGCTGAGTGCCCCTCAAGAACCATTCCGTTCGTCCGGCCTCGACGGGTGTCTCGGCCTTGCCCGCAGAAAATCGCACCGGTGCCTGCACAACACCCAGGGGTGGCTGCGGTGCGCGACTGGGCTGGATCCGGTGCAGGTGGTTCATCACAGCGGCCCAGATCGGCGCCGCCCCCGTGGTACCACTGACGTCCCACATCGGTGCACCACTGGCGTTTCCAACCCAGACACCCACGGTGTAAGCCTGAGAGTAGCCAATCGCCCAGTTGTCACGCATGTCCTTGCTGGTGCCGGTCTTGACGGCGGACCAGAAGCGTGTTCGCAACACGCTGTCGGTGTCGAAGGTCCGGGCACGCGCCATCGGGTCGGACAGAATGTCGCTCACGATGAAGACAGCACCGCCATCGAGGACCTGGCGCTCAGGCGCGGCAGGTTTGTGCATCAGTGACGTGGCTCCGTATCGCCCTGAGTTGGCCAGAACGCGGTAGGCGTTGGTCAGATTCAGGAGCGACACATCGGCGCTGCCCAGGGCCAGACTCAAGCCATAGTAGTCGCCTGCCTCCCTGACAGGCATACCCAGCGTCATCAGCTTCCTCTGAAACGCGTCCGGCGACACCATCGCCAGCGTGCGCACCGCCGGCACGTTGAGCGACGCTCCCAGTGCAGTGCGCGCCGACACCCAGCCTTTGAAGTGACGATCATAGTTTTGCGGGATGTAGAGCCCGTCGGCAGTCTGGATCTGGGTGCTGGCATCCTCGAGCAGGGAAGCCGCCGTGAGGCGCCGCTCGGCGATCGCCTGCGCGTACAGGAAAGGCTTCAGGGTGGAGCCCGGTTGACGCAGCGCCGTCACGCCATCAACGTCTGCGGCCCCGCTCAAAGAACCGGACGATCCGACCCAGGCCAGCACCTCGCCGCTGGCGTTGTCGAGCACAAGCAGCGCACCATCTTCAACCTGATGCCCACGCAGCTCACGCAGATGCTGCTGCAGTGCCTGCACCGCCACACGCTGCAGATCTGCCCTCAGTGTTGTACGCAGGGGTGCACCGGCTGCCCTGCCTTTCAAATCACGCAGCAGGTAACGCGCCACATGGGGTGCCACGCCCTCACTGACCTCAAACGAACGGCGCTGCAGTGCACCGGACACCAACAACGCGATGTCGTCACATCGGACCAAGGCGGAATTGTTCACCGGTGGTGCGAGCACAGAACTTTGCATCATGGCACGCACACTGCAGGCGCGCCGCGCCACCTGCTCGGGTTTCGCGTTGGGCGCACGAACCAGGGCCGCCGCCAGGGCCGCCTCGTCCTGATCCAGACCGTGTGCGGCTTTGCCAAACAGGGTGCGGCTCAGGGCATCGATACCCACCAGTTCGCCACGAAATGGCACGAGATTCAGGTAGGCCTCCAGAATCTGGTCCTTGCGCCAGTGGCGCTCCAGCATCGCTGCCGAAACGGACTGGTCGAACTTCTGCAACAGGCTGCGTTGACCACGTGAGCGCTTCAGGTCATCGTTGAGCAGCCCCGCCAGTTGCATGGTGATGGTCGAGGCGCCACGGGTTTTGCTGTTCCAGAGATTGCCCCATGCAGCCGCCGAAACCGCCTGCCAGTCAACCCCGCTGTGCTCGTAGAAGCGTTTGTCCTCGCTCAGCACCAAGGCCGTGCGCAAGGCGGGTGAAACGTCGGTCAGCGCGATCCACTGTCCACGCCGCACGGAGGCGTCGGTACGCAAACGCTGCAGCAGTTCGCCATGACGGTCCAGAATCAGCGTGTCTGAGGGTCTAAAGCCGGATTTCACTTCCTTGAACGCCGGCATCGCAGCGACGTTGAACGTCCAGACGACCAGCAGCAGCACTAGCAGTGAGCCGCCGCCTCTTCTCACGGAACCATCTCCACCGTAAGGCGTGCATTGGGTGTCTCGCCATACATCTCCGGCGCGTACATGGCTTCAACACGCGATGGTGGCAGCGAGAAGCTGCCCGCGTTGTTCAGCCGCATGGTGTACTGAATCTTCACCGTACCCTTGGGCAGGTAGGCGTAGTAACTGCGGAAAAACTCAAAGCTGCGCTCCTCGAAACTGCTCCAGGACACCCCCTGTGCATTCTCACCCCTGGTCGCAATTTCCGAGTCCCGACCCAGGCCGCTTCCCAGAATGGCCGCCCCGGCCGGAACCGGATCGGTGATCACAACCCAGCTCATGTCAGACGAAGCAGTGACTTCGAGGGTGACTCGCAGCACGTCACCCCGACTGTGCTTGCCCGCAGCCAGACTGCGGTTCCCCTGCTCCAATGCTTCAATCGTCTTGCTGATCTGGTAGCCAGCGTTCACCGGTTGCTTGAGCTGCACTGCCGCCAGCGACTGCAGCGTGAGCCAGGGTCGGCCGCTGCCCTGGTGCATCGCAGTCAGCGTCTCTTTCGCCCCCGCCTTGCTCCAGGGAAGGAACATGCTGTTGTTGCGTTCCACCTTGCTCCAGTCGACTGCGACACTGCGCTGGCCCATCGCTGCCCGGGTTCTGCCCGTCACCGGCACCGCCTCCATCCTGGCCGAAAACTTTTCCAGCGCCATGCTGCCCCAGAGGTTGGCCGTGGTCGTGTGCCACGCTCCTTGCTGCTGTCGGGCAATAAAGCCGGTGACCAGACGCGCCAGATCATCCTTCCAGGCCGGGTCGTCCATGACAGCAAGGAGCAGGCGTGCGCTGTTGAGATCGGCGCTCTGCATCAGCCACCACCAATAGTCCTCACGCTCGGTGCTAAAGCCCAGCCGGGTGCCCTGAAAACTCAGTCGCGCACGCAGAATCTGGTTCGCCTCTGCCAGTCGCCTGTCACGGTCAGGCACATCCGGCACCCGTTTGAGGATGCTCAGCCAGTCAATCACGGCATGGGTCGGCCATTGATTGGGCGCCAGCGTAATGGAACCCAGCATGCGTGCCTGCGCCTTGCCATAGCGTGACAGTGCTTCAATGGCAGCGAGCTTGCGCAGTTCCAGATCCTGACGTGGACTCCAGAACTTGCGCTGAATCCGTCCCTCGACAAAATTGACGAGTCCACGCTCCATCGGTGCGCGCCTGTCCTCGCTCAGGGCGAAGGCCGGGTTCAAAGTGGCAGCTTCGTGGGCGCTGGCCAGCACATACGCTGTGAGGGTGTCACTGCCGCTGTTGCCATCGCCTGCACGCGGCGGGAAATAGCTGAGCAGTCCATCGGCATCGAGGTAGCCCGGCATCTGCCCGAGCAGGGCTTGCCACAATGCTGTATCGCCCAAGCCCAGTGCTTTGCTGGTGCGTTGTTCCAGACAGGCAAACGGATAACTGGCAAGCCACTCACGCACACCCGGCAGCCCTTCGGCCAGTCGGGGTTGAAGTGACATCCGGATACCGCCACGTCCAGCCAGCGCCTCTGCTGGCGCGCTCACATCCAGACTGTAGGGCGCGTCAAGTTGAACCAGCGTGGCCTGACGAACGGTCAGCGGGACGGCCGCAATAATGCGCTGGCGCGCCTTCAATCCATCGCGTGCACCGCTGAGTGCATCCCTGGCCTCAATCTCCCAGAGAATGGCTTCGGACCGGATCTGCGCCAACTGAGCCGGGGCAGTTACCGTCCACGCCACATCACGCGCACCCTGCGCTGGCAAGTCCACGGTCTGCGCCTTCAGGTCGAGCAGTGTGGCCCGCGGTGTCACGACCACCTTCATCGCCTGCTTGGTGGTGTTGCGCAGCGTGAACTGGGCGCGGAACTGGTCCTCTTCCCGCACCAGTGGCGGCAGGCCGCTGATGATCTGCAGATCCTGGGTCGAGCGAATCGTGCTTGATCCGGTGCCGAACAATCCCAGTGCAGTATCTGCGACGGCAACAATACGGAAACTTGTCAGCGCATCATTCAACGGAACATTCACCACGGCCTGCCCGCTGGCATCGAGCTTGACTGCAGGGTTCCACAGGAGAAGCGTCTCGAACAGCTCGCGTGTTCCGGTGTGTCCGCCACCGCCTCCTGGCGCAAGCGCCTTGCGACCGTAGTGACGGCGACCAACAATCTGCATCTGTGCAGTGGCTGTTTCCACGCCCCAGGAGCGGCGCTGCATCATGGCATCGAGCAGATCCCAGCTGGTATTGGGCATCAGTTCAAGCAGGGCCTGGTCGACGGCGGCCAACGCCACTTCGGCGCCCGCGGCCGGCTCGCCGTTGGGTAGCCGGACCTGAACAGTAACCTTGGCCTGGCCCCTCACCGGGTAGGTTTCACGGTCGGACTTGACGCTCACCTGAAGTTGGTGGGCCTTGCTGCCGACCCGGATTTCTGCCATTCCGAACCGGAACGCCGGTTTGCCCAGATCAACCAGGGCATTGGGCGCCACATAGTCACGCCCCTCGTACCAGAACGATGTCCACCAGTCCTTTGGCGCCCTGTAGCCCCAGGTGAAAAAGCTGTACCAGGGCACTTCGCGCAGGCGTCCGCGCAAAGCCAGCACGCTCACATAGACATTGGGACCCCAGCTGTCCCTTATCTTCAGGCTGACCGTGGGGTCCTGACCGTTCAGTTGGACGACCTGAGTCTCCATGATCCCCTCGCGCTCGACCGCCAGCAGTGCCGTCGCAAAGCGAAACGGCATGCGCACCTGGAACTTGGCGGTCTCGCCCGGTTCATAACTCCGCTTCTCAGGAAGCAGGTCCATACGGTCATGGTTTTCGCCGCCAAACCACAGCTCACCCTGCTTCGTGACATAAACCGAACTCGCAGCCTGACTGCTGTTACCTGCCGCGTCAGTGGCCGTGACGATGAGTTCCACTTCGCCAGACTGCTGCAGCTTGGCCTCACACAGCAGCAGGCCGCGCGAATCACTCTTGCCGGCGCATACCTGACCAAGATCCTTGACGCTGAGCCGGTTGTCATACGTGTAAAAGCCGCCCACCATGCGCTTGCGGCTGCTGCTGGTCACGCGCGCGACGGCGCGCACCTGCAGCGCCACATCGGCCATCACCTTGCCCCCCAAATCCAGTGCCAACGCCTGGAAACGGACGCTTTGACCACTTGAAACCCAGTCCTCGGTCCTGATGCCGGCCACCACGGCCGCAGGCCACAGGGTGTTGACACTGCGTATCGTCTGAATCTCGCCATTGGGGTCGGCATAACTGGCTTCGAGCAGCAACTCCCGCGCCTGCCGCGCCGCAGGCACTTTGTCGATGCTGATCTTCCCGGCACCGGCTTTGTCCAGCGTGACGGGCAGTTTGTCGGCGATGACCCGGGAATCCACGGGCGTATCGTCCTCCTCATCCGATGCCCCGGTATCACGACCTGCTGCTCGCGGGGCCTGAAAGCTGAATTCCGGAAAATCCGCGTAACTCACCATCTTGTCCCTTACCAACGCCGAGACCCGCACCGCCAGGCCCGTTGCGGCGCCACCGGAGACGTAACTGACCTGCACGTCCACAGGAACCGCCTTCACGTTGACCAGTGGTTTCCTGTCAACTGGCCTGATCTGACCCTGAAGTATGGGCAATCGAAACTCCTCCACGCGGAACTTTCCGGTAGAAAAACTGCGCTCGCTCTGGGCACCCTGCAACTGAACTTCGTACACCCCGAGTTTGGCGCCCGGTGGAATGGCAAAGGTGCTGTGCGCGCTACGCCCTCCGGTGCCGGTCTTGCGCCAGGCGAGGTCCTGGGTGTACTGGGTGCCACTGCCAACGTGGGTCACTACAAGTTTGGAGGGCTCCGTTGCGGGCAGGCCAAAACCCCGGCTCGTTTCGGTGCGCAGAATATGCTTCATGGAGACGGTTTCGCCGGCACGCAGCAGCATCCGGTCAAGAATGGTGTGCGCCCGATCATCGGGTCTGCTGTCACGGCTGGTCGGCACATTGAAACGCCAGGGCTCAATGCCACGGTGCCAGTCGCTCCATGTAAACGCCATGTCTTCCACGCCCGCCTGTCGAACACGGGCGCTGACAAAGTACGCCTGCTTGTGGTCGCCTTCCCCCTGACAGGTGGGGGCCACCGGATCAATACCGCTGAGGTAGGCAATGCCCTGCGCATCGGTCGTGGCGTTGCCAAGCTCGCGCCCCTTGCAGTCCGAAACCCTGACCGTGGCATGCGGCACCGGTCGGCCTTTGTCCAGGGACGTCACCCAGGCCAGCGCGTTCTCACGACCCAGCTTGAAATGGACACCCAGGTTGGTCACCAGCGCCGACGTACGCACATACATGGTTCGAGGGCTGCCATAGCGCTCGTCGAGCAGGGAGGCGCCCAATTCCGGCGACGCAATCTCAACGACATGAAAGCCGGGTGACAAGGGAATGCCAACCACCTCGAAGGGACGCGTGTCACCACTGCTGGTCTGCGGTATTTCCAGCGTCGTCACGCCCGGCACGCCAGCAAGGAGTGAAAGCATGCGGCTCTGAACCTCACCGGGTTCCGGATCCACCCCCACTTTGGGCAAGGGCATCCTGATCTCCGCTGCCGCCACCTTTCTTGAAACCGTGGACTGGTCGTAGCGCTGAACCTTGTTGAACCAGGCAATGATGTCGGCGTCGGACTGCGCACGCAGATCGGCAAGCCTGGCCGGCGCACCCGGCTGGTCAGCCTGGGCCCTCAGCCCCCGGATATGCATGGAAGGCTGCACCCTTCGCAAAGTGACGGGAAGCAGGGCTGCCCCTTCGCCCTCGGCAAATCGTTCCACAATGGCAAAAGGTGCCGCTGCAAACTTGGCCAAAGGTGGCATGGCACCAGTTGCGGCTGTCATCGGAAAACTGTCAGCGTTCTGCAAAGACCGGCCCGCCGCATCACGAAACTCCCTGGGCAACTCGATCGTGAATTTCACCTTCTCGGGCAGAACGGTCTTGAACTCAACCCGGTTCACCAGGGTATCCCCGTCTGCGTCTTCCTTGTCGAAACTCGGCTTCAGGCTTTCCTTGCCGACCTGCAGGCGCACGCCCTGCGCCTGCGCGCGCGTCACTGGCGCATTGAAATTCAGGCTGACTGGCCGGATCGCCAGGCAATCGGCCCGGGCGTTTTCGCGTTCGCAGTTGAAACTGGCCATGAACGGCTCGCGCACCGTGAATTCAAAACGTCGCTGCACGGAACTGGTGACACTTACGGCGGCAGTCGCCGAAGTGCTTGCCACGACGAGACCTTTGCCGACCACCAACTGAACTTTCGCCGATGGCGTAAGGCGCCGGTTGCACGCCAACGTGACCCAACTCAGATCGGCATCCGCAGCAACGCGCTCACGGGCCTGCGACTTGAGCAGGGCAAGGCGGTCCTTGCCATCAATCAATCGCACCGGCACACGCTCGCCGAGTCCATCCACCGAGCACCAGACGCTGGACTCCACACTGGCCAGCGTGGCGGGTCCGTTGAGCTTCATGATGAAGAACTGGCCTTCATCGATCTGGCTTCCAGCGGACGGAATAATGCGCTGAACGAAAGGGCCGCCCGTGTTGAACGCATAGCTCCTGACAAATTTCAGGTCTTCGCCCTTGCTTGACTTGAGGTCGGCCCTTGGCTGTAGCGAGCAGGAAACACCGGGCGGAAGATCGCTCTCGTAGTCAACGACCCATTCGCGGTCATTGATCCATCGTCCTGCCCCCTTTGCTGCCCTGTCATCATTGCACTTGAGCGTCAACGGTGCTGCCAGACCCGGCGAACCAAAACTGACCGCACTTTCATCGAATCTGACGTGAATCCTGCGCACCTGGGACACCTCACCCTGGGGCGCAAGACTGGCGATTTGAAAAGCGTTGGCCACACCGCTCACCAGGATCAGACTGACCAGCAACAGAGACTTTGTGAGGTTCATTTGAACTTTCCTCAATGAACTCACAGCGTACTCCAAATTTGGCTGCCTCAGCCCAGTGCCAAAGCCACGACGCCATCCGCTGTGGCTGTGGCTCCAACGTATTCGTTTGATGTTAGCCACCCGGATGGGCGCGTGTCGGGTACGATTCCGCCATGCCCAGCCGCCAACTCGCCCAACTCTACCCGCCAATCGAACCCTTCAAGTCCGGACTGCTGGATGTGGGCGACGGCCATCAGGTGTATTGGGAACTCTGCGGTAATCCGTCCGGCAAGCCTGCCTTGTTTCTGCATGGGGGCCCAGGGGGCGGTTGCAGTCCTGAGCATCGCCGTCTTTTCAACCCCGAAAAGTACTGTGTTCTGCTGTTCGACCAGCGCGGATGCGGCCGATCCACGCCGCACGCCTGCCTGGACGCCAACACAACCTGGCATCTGGTCTCCGACATCGAGAAACTGCGCGCGCAGACGGGCGCCGAAAAATGGCTTGTTTTCGGCGGCTCGTGGGGCAGCACCTTGGCGCTTGCCTATGCGCAAACCCACCCGCACCGCGTCAGCGAGTTGGTACTGCGCGGCATTTTCACCGCTCGCCCTGAGGAGCTTCGCTGGTACTACCAGGAAGGTGCGTCCTGGGTCTTTCCGGACGAATGGGAGCACTTTCTTGCACCCATCCCGCACAGTGAGCGACGTGACCTCATCGGCGCTTATCACCGACGGCTTACCGGAACCGACCGCAACGCCCAGCTCGAGGCGGCTGTGGCCTGGAGCCGTTGGGAAGGCCGCACTGTCACGCTGGAGCCTGACGCAAGTGCCGACGAAGTGCACGGCGACCCGCACTACGCCCTGGCATTCTCACGCATCGAAAACCACTATTTTGTCAACAACGGCTTCCTGGACGACCAGCAGCTGCTGCGCGGAGCCGGCAAACTGCTAGCCATACCCGGCATCATCGTGCAGGGGCGCTATGACATGGTCTGCCCGGTCAAGACGGCCTGGGAACTGCACCAGGCATGGCCACAGGCGCGATACCAGATCGTGAACAACGCGGGGCACTCTTTCAGGGAGCCTGGCATACTGGACGCACTGATACGTGCCACGGATGAGTTTTGTCAGTCTGCAACGCCGATATCGCTGGATGATGGATTTGGAACGCTACCTTGGGTTGACCCTTCTGGGCCCCCTCCTGTGGCTTGAGGGCAAGTACGTGCGTCGAGTGACGCCGAAGTTACCAGAACCTCCTGGCGCAAGGGAAGGCAGCACCGGTCAAGGGCCATTGCTTCGGCTCCTGATTGCCGGTGATTCGGCGGCGGCCGGTGTAGGTGCTGCATCGCAGGATGAGGCCTTGTCTGGCCGACTTGTTGGCTATTTGCGCCCCCACTTCGCCATCGACTGGCGCCTGCTTGCAGTTAATGGACTGGACTCCCCGGGGCTGGTCAAGCTACTTGAGGAGGCACCTGCAGACCGCTTTGATGTGGTGGTTCTGTCCATTGGAGTCAACGACGTGACCAGCTTGCGTTCACCCTCGCAATGGCTGCAGTGGCAGGATAAACTGGCCAACGTCATTCAGTCCCGCTTTGAGCCACAATTGCTGATACACAGCGCCATCCCGCCAATGCATGGTTTCACTGCCCTGCCGCAACCGCTCCGACGGTTCATGGGTGCATGGGCCATCGAGATGAATCAAAGGCTTGAAGCGACGCTGTCGGGAAAGACGGGTCGAATGCTGCACTGGCCGTTTCGGGAGGCTGCGACTGAGGGATTGGCGGCAGATGGCTTTCATCCGGGTCCCGTTGGGTATGACCGCTGGGCACAGGGGCTGAGTAAGGTCATTACTCTTGCTCAGCTCAGTCTGGTCACTGCGCCGGACTCGCCGTTGAAGGACAAAGAGTGACCACAGTTTTTCTCACTGGAGCCAGCGGATTTCTCGGCGGGCACCTGCTGCGCGAATTGCGTGAGGCAGGTTGCCAGGTTAAAGCACTGTCACGGCGCCCGGAATCAGATGCTGTTATTGCGTCCCAGGGCGGAGTTCCGGTTCTTGCCGACCTTGCCGACAGTGCATCGCTTCTATCTGCAATGGATGGTTGCGAAGCCGTCTTTCACGCCGCAGCCGACACAAGCATGTGGAAGCCCCAAGCGAAGGCGCAGACGGCCACCAACATCCAGGGAACAGAGAACTTGTTGCAGGCAGCCAAGGCTGCCGGAGTCGAGGCTTTTGTGCACACATCGTCCGTGTGCGCCTACTCCCACCTCGTGCAAGGCACGCTTGACGAATCAGTACCCCAGCGTGGAGCAGTGAGTTGGATTAATTACGAAAGCACCAAACACTTCGGTGAGCAGGCCGTTAAGAGCAGCGCTGTTCCGTGGATTGTGTTGCAGCCCTCTCACATCCTGGGCCCTGGTGACCGCCGCAACTGGGCTCGCCTCATCATGCTGATTGACCGCGAGAAGCTCCCCGGAATTCCCCCCGGAGTGGGCTCTTTTGCAGATGTGCGAGAGGTAGCCAAGGCCCATGTACGTGCCTGGAAGAGTCAACGGTTTGGGCAAACCTACCTGGTCGGCGGCGAGCAGTGCAGCTTTGTCGACTTCGTACACCGGGTTGGGGCAGAACTGGGAAAGAATACGCCGCGTGGCGCGACTCCAGCGTGGGCGCTTATGGCGTTTGCTCGATTGACTGATGCATGGTCCCGGGTCACACGAAAGGAACCTGAAGTCACACCGGAGGGGGCGATGCTCACATCCCACACGCTGCGAGTGGACTCCTCTAAAGCAAAGCGGGAATTGGGCTACATCGAAACCCCGTTGGACGTATTGGTGACCGACACGTTGACCTGGATGCGCCAGAACAAGCTGCTTTCTGACCGGTAGTTCAGAGGCAGTCCGTGCGCAAGCCATTGTCCTGGCCGCAAAGAGCAGGACTTTGCCTGCCGGACACGAAATCAGGGTGGTTCACGTACATCAAGAAGTGTGAACGTTTTCTTTCGAAGCCGGAACCAGCGAAAACAAATGATCGAAGTAGCAGCCCAAGGGTTGTGGCTGACTTGCGCACCATCTCGGAAATATAAGCGCAGTCCTCCTTAGATATCGGTACGCGTCGTGCCGGCAAATGTCAAGATGTAGTCGGCACCGAAAACCAGTGACGGCGTGCGATAACCAGGCTGAGCAGCACCGGCGGAAACTCGCTTGGTGATGTCCCAGGCTGTCAGCGCGGTGAGCGCGTAGCCTTCCAGCGTGTCCAGACGTGCTGTAGCCGTCTGGCCGGCGGAATTTCGTGCTTGACCCCAGAGGTGCGACGCGCCTCGATGGCGCTGCTCGGCATTGGGGCCAGCGGGTCCAGCATCAATCTTCCGCTTGAGAAGACCTTGCACGAAGTTGGAACCCATCACCCCACCCATATAACGTGATGCCTTGGCCATCCACCGCAACGCGGCCGGTGCAGCCATGAAGACTTCGATGTTGGGAATAGTCGTCGACACCCAGGCGGTGGAGACGTCTCCCCACGGTATGCACATCGTTGTGACTGGCCCTGCGCCAAAGTCAATTTCACGGCAGGACGATGCTGATGGCACGGCCAGCAGTTTGCCATCTCGCCGGATCATGCCGCCCCGATGCATGTTCTCGACCATGGTCGTAGCCGTGCCATGCGAGGGCTGACCGATGGCCTGAAAAGCAAGGGTTAAGGCGCATGCATCCGGCATCCGGCGCTTCAGGTGGGCTGCAAGGCAGTCGCTTGGCACCACATCAAAGCCGGTGCCTGGCATCAACATCACACCTGCCTTCCTGGCCTTGGGCCCCAGCAGGGCAAGGGCTTCGAATACGTCAATTTCTCCCGTGATGTCAAGGTAGTGAACCCCAGCGGCGATGCAGCCCTCAGCCATGGCCTTGGCGGTGCGTGAAAACGGCCCGGCGCAATTGAGTACAACGGAGACCCCGGTCAGATTCTTTGCAATGGCGCCAGGGTCATCCACACCAAACACCCGAGAGGCAAGGCCAAGCCGTCCTGCAAGCGTGGCAAGTTTCTGTTGCGAGCGCCCGGCAAGAATCGGCGTGGCACCCTCCCTCTGCGCAAGTTCAATGACGAGTTCGGCTGTATACCCGTTGGCGCCGTAAATGAGAATATTGTTGTTCATGGCTGGTGTCCTTGATGGGTCATGCTGCCGGCGCCTCCTGGCTGGTGCTTGCTCGTAGGCCTGAGTGGGACTTTTATCTCACGAAAAGGCACAATAGATCACTCTAATTCATGCCTAATTTGTTCAAAAACACCAATACAGTTCATCCCGTACCTCCAGCGCAACAACAATAGTGCCGAAAAAAGCCAAGCCTACAAGTCACCGGTGGAGTCTTTCCCCCGGCCAAAGACTGCAACATTACAAAGGTGGCTTGTACACGGTTGTTGGTCCTTGCACGATTGAGGCGTCGCTGGAGCCAGGTGTCCTGTACCAGAGCTTTGACCCCCTTGCTGACAAAGACATCTGGATGCGTCCCGCATCCGATTTTTGGTCACAAATCAAACCCGGTGTCCCGCGCTTTACCTTGGTCCGCCAGCCAACTTCCTCAGCGCTATGGGCCTCGCAACTCCCGGGCGTGCTGGGAGCACCGCTTTTCAAGCGCGTGCTGGAAGAGTACGGCGCGCCTAAGCGCTTCTATCATGGCCAGGAGCACATCTTCGACTTGTTTGAGAAGGCCCGTGGCCAGGGCCTGCATCTGTCAACAGAACAAGAGCTGTCCGTCCTGCTGCACGACGTCGTCTATGTGCCGGGCGCGCCCTCTGGGGTCAATGAGAGCCAGTCTGTCGACTACATGCGACGCATCCAGTCCTCGGTGTCCCCTCAGCACTCAGCTGACTGGGATCTCGTCGCCAAAATCGTCCTGGACACCGCGTCTCATGTGCCCACTTGCCCGCAGAGCCAACTGGTACTGATGCTGGACCTCAGCACCATTGGCGGCAGTCCCCTTGAGTTTGCTGTCGCCAACGAGCTCTTGTGGCTTGAAAACAGGCATCTATTGCACGCTGCAGAAGAACCCCGCAAGGAGTTCGATACGCGGCGGCTGGCGTTCCTCGAGACTTTGCTTGCACAGGGGCCGCTGTTCACAGGGGTGTTCGCTGATTTGGAACAAAGGTGGAAAGAAAATGTGAGCAAGCTCCGAGGGGATTGGGTACAAAAGTACCAGCGACCTGCCGGATAGCCCTCACACCCCGCTCAACGTTCAACTTCTGGTTTCGTCGGCGATGCGCTGGAGTACAAAAAAGGCGCCCTGTCGTGAAACAGGGCGCCGAGGTAGAGGGCTTCGGTAAATCAGGCAGCGTAGGCTGGTGTGAGTCTGACGAGTGCCGGAACTTCAATCTTGGCCACGGTGGCGGTCAGGGCTTCAACAGCGGTCCAGAGCAGCATGGCGATACCGACGAAGGGGA
>CAIQVX010000353.1 GCA_903875275.1 uncultured beta proteobacterium
CGGCGCTGTAGGCGTCGGTGACCCATTCGATCTTGCGATGGGTGGAAAGAATGCCGGGAATGCTCTGCAGGCCATCGCGCAGCCCGACTTCGCGGATCTGCGCTTGTGCGGGGAATTTTGACATCTACGGTCTCCTGATCATCGCGCCACAATTCCAGCATTGCTCAAAGCCACCCGTGATCCGCTCACCGCAAGCACACTGCCAGCGTCGCTGCGGAACATGGCGAAGCAGATGCAACAGTTCATGGGCCCGAGTTTCCTGGCTGGCGTCATCGATCCATACTTCCGGCAGACACTGATCCGGTGGCAATTCGCCAGAGGCACTTCCGAGAAACTCGCGCTGCACGCTTGCGCCTATGCCTTCGGCCCTCAGCCAGTCGACCCACAGCGTTGCCATGACGAGGTTGGGGGCTTGCAGGAGGCGCGGCATGCTCACAGCATAACGGTTTGGCCGTCTTTACGTGATGGCGCTCTCCGGGTGCACTGGCTGCGCTTCAAGATCGTGAAATCGCGTCATGTCAACGGTCCGGTCACCATCAGAGCTGACTTCCAGGATGTCGACAAATCGACAGTTGAATGCGACTTTCTGCGCCTCATAGCTCTTTTCAGAGTAGACCGACGCAGCCACCGTTTCGTCATGCCCGGTGACAGAGACCAGAATTCGGCAGTGCGCGGATGTCAACTGTTCTTTGGTCATACCAAACAGTGGGCTGCGCTCATCAATCAAATGCATCAGGGTCCATGTCAGCGCGAATACGGGCGTTCTCTGTCGGGCCAGGGGCAAGTCGTGAATTCTGACAAAGGTCTCACCTTGTCTGCTGGGTTCGAGTTTGATGAACGACAGAGTTGCCGAAGCTTCCACAATCCGGTTGTAGCGCTCGTTCGCCATGCGCAGCATGAGATATCGTGCACCGTCGAAGTCGCGGATGATGGCGTTGTCGCTGAACAGTATGCGGGCAGTCGGTTTGGAGAATCGAACAAAGACAAGCCCCGTGGTGATCGCAACACCAACCATTCCAAGCAAAATCTCGATGGACGCTACCGTGTGCCCCATAAGACTCGCCGGGGACATATTCCCGTATCCAACAGTGGCAAGGGTCTCGATGCTGAAAAAGAAATAATCGAGAAAATGGTTCTCCCGAGCATTCGAGACGCTTGCCGGGAGCAGCCAGTAGGCGGCCCCAAAAAGCAGATTCACAAGAAGGAAAACCATAACCAAGCCAGCGAAGAAGCGCGGCCAGCTCAGGTTCAACACCATGTGGTACGGGTCGCTCAAACCTCTGTGCCGACCTTGATTCGTCAGCACTTTCGTCTCACCCACATGAACCGTGCGAACAGTGGAAGGTTTGGTCATGGCAACTCCTGAAACAACATGGCAATCGATTATGGTAGAAGCAGTGGCATCCATCCTGAGGACCGACCGGAGAATCCCATGAAAGAACTGTTTTCACTTGAAGGCCGCACTGCACTGATCACGGGTGGCTCGCGCGGCATTGGCCGAATGATTGCCGAGGGCTTCCTGGCCCAGGGCGCTACGGTTTATATCAGCGCCCGCAAGGCCAGCGCCTGCGATCAGACCGCTGCGGAACTCTCGAAGCTGGGTTCATGCACCTCGCTGCCAGCCGACGTGTCGACGCTTGCCGGAGCGCAGGCGCTGGTGGATGCCTATGCGTTGCGCGAAGACAAGCTCGACATCCTGATCAATAACGCTGGTGCCGCCTGGGGCGCCGACTTTGACGAGTTTCCGGAAAGCGGTTGGGACAAGGTGGTCGATCTGAACCTGAAGACACCGTTCTTCCTGACGCAGGCTTTGCATGGGCACTTGAGCAGGGCCGGTAAGACCGCGGTGGCCAAGGTGATCAACATCGCGTCGATCGATGGCGTCTCGGTCAATCTCCAGGAGACCTACTCCTACGCCGCCA
>CAIQVX010000354.1 GCA_903875275.1 uncultured beta proteobacterium
AGCAACATGGCGGTATGGCCATCGTGGCCGCAGGCGTGCATCTTGCCGGCCTGCTTGCTGGCATGACCAAAGGTGTTGAACTCCTGCATCGGCAGCGCGTCCATGTCAGCGCGCAGGCCAATGGCGCGCGAAGAGGTCCCGTTCTTGATGATGCCGACCACACCGGTGGTGCCCATGCCCCGATGGATCGGAATGCCCCACTCGGTCAGCTTCTGCGCCACCAGATCAGCGGTGCGGGATTCTTCAAAACACAGTTCCGGGTGAGCGTGAATGTCGCGGCGAATGGCAGCAATGCCTGCCGCCTGGGTGACGATGGAATCGATAACTTTCATGGGTGCTCCTAGTATTCCAAGTCTATCGCCAACGGCAAGACCATGCTTTTAGCGTGAAGCATTACCATATTGCGCTGATGGAAGGAACAAACCCATGACCCGTGAAGTACCTCTTTCGCACCCCGGCATCATCTTGCTGGAAGACTGGCTCAGGCCGATGGGTATCAGCCAGTACGCGCTGGCCAAGGCCATTGATGTGCCGCCCCGTCGCATCAACGAAATCGTGAAAGGCTTGCGTGGCATCACCGTCGACACGGCCCTGCGTCTGGGCGCCTACTTTGTCACCGACGCGCAAAGCTGGATCAATCTGCAAACCCACTTTGATACCGAACTGGCCCGCGAAGCGATGGCGGATGTGCTGGCGCGTATTGAACATCATGTGCAGATGCCATGAATGGGACGAAGTAGCAATTCTTGGGATTCATATTCGGGTTGGGTTTGGAACGTTCGACGACACCGTACCCACATCAAGTCGGCAAAGATGTACACTGTAAATAATCACATACAAAATCATCATGAGCACCCCAAAATTGTTTCGGGATCGTCCCATTGGCATCGACCTGTTCGCGGGTGCTGGTGGCTTGTCGTTGGGTTTTGAGCAGGCCGGGTTTGACATTGCAGCCGCTGTTGAAATTGACCCCATTCATTGTGCTGCGCACAAGTTCAATTTTCCGAATTCGAAGGTTATATGCGCCTCGGTTGTGGACACGACTGGGGACGAAATCCGACGGCAGGCAGGTCTTGATGATGCCGATATCGATGTCGTCTTTGGCGGCGCCCCCTGCCAAGGTTTCTCTTTGATTGGCAAGCGCGCATTGGACGATCAACGCAATCAGTTGGTTTTCCACTATGTTCGTTTGGTAGCTGAGTTACAACCGAAGTATTGCGTTTTCGAAAACGTCAAGGGTCTCACCTTGGGCAAGCACGCTCAGTTTCTGGATGAGTTGATTGTTGCGCTAGGCGCTGCTGGCTACAACGTGCTGCTGCCTTACCGGGTGCTGAACGCTTCAGATTTCGGTGTGCCACAAGACAGGCGGCGCCTTTTTTTGATGTGCGCCCGTACGGACCAGGCCATGCCCACTTACCCAGCACCTGCAAGGCAGACGACACGCGTATGGGACGCCATTGGCGATCTTCCCGATGCCGATAAGTTTTTTGAACTTGCCACTCTTGATTCTGTGCGCACTCAATGGACCAGCGAATCCACTTATGCCAGACGGATGCGTGGCCAAGTTCCTGATCCTTTGAATTTTGGGTACTACCGAAGTTTCGATCCGAACCTCTTGACCTCTAGCCTTCGAACCGAGCACTCAGTACTGTCGCGACAGCGTTTCCTAGACACAGCCAGCGGCGATACCGAACCCATTAGTCGATTCAAGAAACTGCACCCTCAAGGCTTTTGCAATACGCTTCGTGCTGGAACGGACAGTGCCCGCGGCGCGTTCACGTCGCCACGACCGATTCACCCCTTCTTACCCCGCGTCATTACGGTCCGCGAGGCAGCTCGTCTTCACTCCTACCCCGACTGGTTCAGGTTTCACACCACTAAATGGCATGGGTTTCGTCAGATAGGCAACAGTGTTCCCCCGATGCTGGGTCGCGCCGTAGCATCACAAATAATGTTGGCGTTGGGCATTTGCCCGGAAAGGCCGAAGCGGGTGCTGCCGATGGGTGATGAGCGCCTATTGACGTTTCAGATGTGGCACGCATCCCAACATTTCGGCGTTTCCAGAAACGTGATTGCACAACGAACCCGAAAGCAGGTCATCGATGAAAGCACAAAAGCCATCGAAGAAGCATATGCCTGAAGTGGATATGAAACCCAAGGTAGTTGCAGCAAAGACTCCAAACCGCTATTCGGCAATCATTGCCAGGGTGTTTGCCATTCACTACCGTCGCAAAGGCGAGGCCTTCGAATTTACGCGTGACGAGTTTGCGGGCATTGCGGCTGAGCTGGGCATCAAATTGCCAAAAAATGTCGGCGATCTGATCTACTCATTCCGTTACCGGAACGAACTCCCCGACAGCATTCTGAACACTGCCAAGAATGGCCTTGAGTGGATCATAGAAGGCGCGGGCCGCGCGAAATACAGGTTCCGCTTGGTCAAACTCAATCGGATCGTGCCGCGAGAGGAACTGCTGACCATAAAGGTACCCGATGCCACACCCGAAATCATCGCTGCGTATGCACTCGGTGACGAACAGGCTTTGCTGGCAAAAGTCCGATACAACCGACTGGTAGACGTCTTCCTTGGCATTACTGCCTACTCATTGCAGAACCATTTGCGCACGACCGTGAAAGACGTGGGACAAATTGAAATTGACGAAATTTATGTTGGCATTGATCGACATGGTCGTCAGTTTGTCGTGCCTGTTCAAGCTAAAGGTGGCTCCGATAAACATGGCGTAGTTCAGACCCAGCAAGATGTAGCCTTTTGCGAGCAAGCATTCAAAAATTTGTCGTGCCGACCGGTTTCTGCACAATTCATGTCAAATCAACGAATCGCAATGTTCGAACTGACCGTAGTCGATGGTGTCATCAAAGTGGTTGACGAAAAGCACTACCAATTGGTCGCGTCGAGTGCCATTTCAGCGGACGATTTACAGGCATATTCGATTCACAGCTGATGAATGAGAACACAACCAAGCTCGCCACCGCCCAAATCCTGGGCGCCTGCCCGCACGACTGCCCCGACACCTGCTCGCTGCTGACCACGGTAAAGGGCGGCGTCGCCATCAAGGTGGGTGGCAACCCGGAGCATCCGCACACCGGTGGCGCGCTGTGTACCAAGGTGTCGCGCTACCCCGAACGCACTTACCACCCGCAGCGCATCCTGCAGCCGCTCAAGCGCGTCGGACCCAAAGGCTTGGGCCAGTTTGAGCCGGTCAGCTGGGAAGCAGCGCTGGGCGATATTGCGGCCCGGCTCCAAGCCATAGCAGCGGACGGACCCGACGGCGCGCAGGCCATCCTGCCCTACAGCTACGCCGGCACCATGGGACTGGTGCAAGGCGAGGGCATGGCCGCACGCTTCTTCCATAAACTGGG
>CAIQVX010000355.1 GCA_903875275.1 uncultured beta proteobacterium
ACCGGTGCGCGTGCTCGACGCCGACAGCGAGGAGCACGAAGCCGAGCGCGTGGTGGCACGGGTGCAAAGCCTGCGCGCCGGCAACAGCGCTGGTAGTGGGCCGCAGTCGCTGGACTTCAAGGACTTTGCCGTGCTCTACCGCGCCAACCACCAGGCCAAGATGTTTGAGAAAGCGCTGCGCAAGGCGGCCATTCCGTACAAGGTTTCCGGCGGCACCAGCTTTTTTGACCGCGCCGAGATCAAGGATCTGTGCGCCTGGTTTCGCCTGTGGATCAACAACGACGACGACCCGGCTTTTCTGCGCGCGGTGACGGTGCCCAAGCGCGGCATCGGACACCAGACGCTCTCGCAACTCGGTGTCTTTGCCAGCAAGTACAAAGTGAGTCTGTTCGAGGCCCTGTTTTCGTCCTCGCTCGGCAGCGTGCTCAGCACCAAAGCCGTGGGCAGCCTGCACGAGTTTGGCCGTTACGTGAATGACCTGGAGTTTCGCGCCCGTCACACTCTGGGTGCTCAGTCGGCCGGAGAATTTCTGCTGGAGTGGCTGAAGGAAATCAGGTACGAGCAGCACTTGTACGACGGCGAAGACAGTGAAAAACTGGCTGCTGCGCGATGGAGCAACGTGATCGACTTCTGCGACTGGATGTCCGCGCGCTGTGGTGGACAGATCGACGACATGGCGGGCGTCGATAACCTTGCAGAAGTCAAGTCGCTGCTGGAGGTGGCGCAGACAGTGTCGCTGCTGTCAACACTCAACGAGCGTGAGACCGAGCAGAACGTGCTCACCCTCTCGACCCTGCATGCTGCCAAGGGCCTGGAGTGGCCGCATGTGATGCTGGTTGGCGTCACCGAAGGCATGCTGCCCTTCAAGCTGGGTGATGATGCCAAGGCCGGCGACCGCGCTGACGGACCCATGAGTGAGGACCTGCTGCAGCGCTTGCAGGAGGAGCGACGCCTGATGTATGTGGGCATCACGCGTGCCCAGCGCAGTCTGGCGGTGAGCTGGACGCGCAAACGCAAGAAGGGACGCGAAATGATTGCAGCCCAGCCCAGTCGTTTTATCGCCGAGATGGCGCTCGATCAGGCAACCGTGCGCGAAGACCCCCGTGAAAAGTTACGCGCACTTCGGGCTGAGTTCGCCAAGCGGTCGCAGCAGTGATAATTCACCCATGGTGAAGGTGCCAACTTGAACACAGCGCAAGACACACTGGAACTTGTGCTGACGCGTCATGGCCGGCAGGCGCACGCACTGCTGCAGATTCTGCGCGAGTTGCAGTCCGCACTGGGCTGGCTGTCGCGAGCGACTCTGAGCCAGGTCGCCGCAGCACTGGGTCTGACCCTGGCACAGGTGCAGGGGGTGGCCGAGTTTTACCGCTTCCTGCACACACGCCCGGTCGGCAGCTACCGGATTCTTTTCAGTGACAACGTGACTGACCGCATGCTTGGCAGCGAGGCGCTGCTGGCTGAGCTCTGCGAGCGCCTGGGCGTGACCCCGGGGCGCATGCGCGACGACGCACTGGTGAGTGTGGACAGAACCTCCTGCACCGGCTTGTGTGACCAGGGCCCGGCCCTGCTGATCAACCACCACCAGGTTGTGACACGCCTTGACAGCGCTCGTGTGGCAGAACTTGCCGATTTGATTCTTGCGCGTGTGCCTGCTGCACAGTGGCCCGCGCACTGGTTCGCGGTGCAGGACAACATCCACCGCGCCGAGGTGCTGCTGGGCGAGCCCCTGGCGCCGGGGCTGGCGCTGGCTGCTGCGCTGGAGCGTGGGGCTGAGGCGACGCTGGGCGAGATGCGGACATCGGGTCTGCGTGGCCGTGGCGGCGCTGGTTTTGCGACTGCACTCAAATGGGGTTTGTGCCGTCAGGCACAGGGCGCGCAGCGATTCGCGGTCTGCAATGCCGACGAAGGCGAACCCGGCACCTTCAAGGACCGGGTGCTGCTGAGCCGCTTTGCCGACGCCGTGTTCGAGGGCATGACGGTGGCTGCCCATGTGATCGGCGCGCGTCGCGGCTTTCTCTACCTGCGCGGCGAGTACCGCTACCTGCTTGAAGCGCTGGAGGCGGTTTTGCAGCGTCGGCGCGCAGCGCATCTGTTGGGCAGCGCGATCCTGGGACGCAGCGGCTTTGACTTTGACATTGACATCCACATCGGCGCCGGTGCTTATGTGTGCGGGGAAGAATCGGCGCTGATCGAGTCGCTCGAAGGCAAACGCGGCACGCCGCG
>CAIQVX010000356.1 GCA_903875275.1 uncultured beta proteobacterium
CCCTTCCTGTGGGAGCATGCCCCGGTGCGGGAGAACTGCATGAACTGCCACAGCCCGCACGGCTCCAACGCAGACAAACTCCTGATTCAACCGCGTCCTTTCCTGTGCTCGGGCTGTCACAGCACCACCGGCACCATGGGCCACGCGCTCTGGGGCAACAACACCACCGGCAACACTGCCTCTGCAGTTTCGCCAACCAACCTCAATGGTGCCGCGCTGGGCAACGCACCCAACAAGCGCATGACCGGCCGCTCCTGCCAGAACTGCCACTCGACGATTCACGGCAGCAACAGCCCTTCCGGCGCGCGCTTCCAGCGCTGACCTGACAAGAAAGTAACGCATATGGCTCAGATCACGATTTCCGGGAGTTATTCCATGACCGCGCGTCCCCGCTTGAAAACATTCGCTGCCTGTATTGCTGCTGCACTCGCCCAGTGGGGCGCCGGCAGCGCGTTGGCCGACTCCGGTGTCGGCGTCGACACAGCGCTGGGCAATGCCCTCAATCCTCCAGGGCGCTCCACGGTACCTCGACCACTGGACCCCGATGGGTCGGATGCCGTGCGGCGTTCGCCCACCGGGCAGCTCTATGGTCTGCCCAATGAAATGACCGCTGAGGACATCAACAAGACGGCGGCCGGTTGGGAGTACTCGGGTAGCTTTGAGGCTGGTTTGACAGGTGGCACCGCGGGCGAGCGAAATTCAGTGTTTCGAAAGTACAAGGACCTCTCTAACGGGCTGACGCTGAACTATTTTGAAGTCGAGGCAGACAAACCTGACAGCGCCCATTACGTCCAGGGCTTTGGCGGCGGCGCTGGCCAGCATGACCAGTTCTATGGTCTTCAGCTTGGCCGTTACAACGACTGGAAGCTCAAGCTGTTCTACAACGAGACCATCCACGTCTTCAGCGACAACTGGAAGTCACTTTTCAATGGTGAGGGAACCGGCACCCTGACAACAGGTCTGCCCACCCCCACCATGGTCACCAGCGGCAGCCCCACCGTTGGCGCCCTCCCGCTGGTTGCGTGCACCGCCGCCGCACCATGCTGGAGCTACGCGGGTCAAACCTATTCCAACCTGTCGGCGCTGGCTGCGATCAACGGCATCACCGGTACCATCAATGCCAGCACCGGCGTCATGCCGGCCTCGGGTACCACGCCGCAATCGAATATGGCCAAAGCGATCGCTGACAAACTCGCCGCCATGTCGGACAGCGAGTTGAGTCTGGTTCGCAAAAAAGGCGGTGCCCGCGCTGATGTGACACTCACCGACAACTGGAAAGGCTACGCCAGCTACAGCCAGGAACGGCGCACGGGGGCCCGCCCGTTTGCGATGAACGAGGCCAATATATCGACCGAAATCGCAGAGCCGATCGACTACACAACGCACGAGTTCCTGGGCGGCTTGCAGTATGCAGATGCCCTGACCCAGGCCAATCTGAGAGCCTCGGTGTCGCTGTTCCGGAACAACATCAGCACACTCAATGTGCAGTACCCCCTGCTGAGCGCGGTAACACCCAATGGCGTCATCCAGACTGCCACCTACGACCTGTACCCTGACAACAACGCGTTCAGTCTGAAAGGCGAGTTTGCGCGCTCACTGCCCAACTTCTACAAAGGCCGCGTCAATGCCAGCTTCACCTGGGGCAGCAGCCAGCAGAACGACGAACTGCTGGCACCCATCTCGGCGGCACAGAGCGCGCAGCTTGCGGCCGCTGGAATCACCAAGTGGGTAGGTACAAGCATCGGTTACGCAGCCAACAGCGCCCTGATCTCGAACTGGAACACCACGGCTGCGCTGAGTCAGCAAACCGCCAACCAGCGCATTGACAACAAGGTGCTGGACCTGGGGCTGTCGATCAAGCCCGTTGAGGATCTGAGCGTGAAGGGCTCGCTGCGCTACTTTGACAGTGCCAACAAGGGTGGCTATGTAGCCTACAACCCGCTGACAGGTCAGTTCGGCCGCGGCTTCGTGGATGGCAATGGCCTGGGCAATCAGGATCTCGTGGTCGCACTGGCGCCGGGTGCAACACCGGGTACGGCCGGCAGTTGCTACGTGCCACCGGGGTACACCAGCAACGCGCTGATTGCGACCTGCCAGTTCGGTCTGGCCGGAGCCGTGGCCACTGGCGCCAACATCCCCGTCTACGGGCAGGCGCGCTCGACGAAACAGACGAACGTGGGCTTCTCAGCGGACTATGACCTGAGTCGCACCAGCAGCCTGAACGCATCGCTGGAACGCGAGGAATTCAAGCGCGATTTCCGGGAACGCGAAAAGACCTGGGAAGACAAGCTCAAGCTGGGTTATGTGAACCGCGCCCTGGGTGACACAACCCTGCGTGCCTCGGTTGAGACCGACCGCAAGCGTGGCAGCGAGTACCGCTACCGCACTTTTGAGGATCTGGGAACCGGCTTGCCTGGTCTGGACATCCCGACCCAGATCGCCAATGCCGGCACGCTGGGCTACCCGGTTCTGGCGGCCAACCTGTTCAACCGCTATTCCTATTATTTCCGCAAGTACGACCAGGCCGACCGCGACCAGAAGATCTTCAATGCCCGCCTCAACATCATGGCGCGCGAAGACCTGGACGTAGGTGCAAGCCTGCAATTGAAGAACGTCAATTACCCTGATGCCTTCTACGGGCAGGAGAACGACCGGCAGAATTCGCTGACACTGGACCTGAATTACCAGAACGCTTCCGGACAGACCTTGTATGCCTTCTACTCCTACCAGCAGGGCAGGAAGGCGATGAGCCTGAACTCTGGCGTGGCCTCGCTCGTCAACACCGGCTGTACGGCAGCCAATCTGAGCCTCTACGGCTACTCTGCCTGTTCCGACAATGTCGGCGGCACCAACGGCACCCGTCCCCTGTCATCCAGCTGGACATCGGATACCGATGATCGCAACAACGTGCTGGGCCTTGGCTTCCAGAGCCCGCTCGGCGCTTCACGCCTGGGAGTGGATTACACCTACTCCAGCAGTTCGACCGGCATCAGCTACACCTTTGGCGACACCGCCCTGAGCAATGTGGCAGCCACCCAGGCGGCGGCGGCACTGCTCGCCGGCAGCGCCCTGCCGAACATGACTTTCGTGCAACAGACGCTCAGCTTCAACTTTCTGGTTCCGATCACCAGGAAACTGTCGCTGCGGTTTTTCGACCGTGTCGAAATCGGGCAGGTCATGGACTGGCATTACGACGGTGTGATCAAGGGAGCCGTGGCCAACTACGACTCCGGCACCCTGCTGCTCGATGCCGGGCCGCAGAACTACCGCACCAATGTCATCGGCTTCGTAATCCAGTACAAGCTGTGACGGCCCACTATCTGCTGCAGGAACCGAAAATGACTCAAGAAAACCAAGGTACTTCGTCACGGTCAAGCGCTCGCGTACGTGCGCTGACTGCCATTCTGGCCATCGGCCTGGGCCTCGCAGGCCTGTGCCACGCACAGGATGCAAAGACCATAGCCAGCACCGTCTGCTTCGCCTGTCACGGCGAGGATGGCAACAGCGCCATTCCGATGTTCCCCAAGATCGCCGGCTTGCAGGAAAGCTACATCATCAAGCAGTTGCGCGACTTTCAGACCGGTCGGCGCAAGAGCGACATCATGGCACCGGTCGTTGCCGCATTGAAACCACAGGATTTTGTTTCGCTGGCCATCTATTACAGCGGCCAGAAACTCACCCCTGGCGCAGCGGCCGAGAAGAAGGTAGCAGGTCTGGGCAAGGTGATGTACTTTGAAGGCAACGAGGAATCCGGTGTGCCGGCCTGCGTCGGCTGCCACCAGGCACAAGGCGCCGGTCACCTGATCTATCCGCGCATTGGTGGCCAGCACACCCAGTACGTGACGCAGCAATTGAAGAACTTCGCCAGCGGCGACCGCTCCAATGATGCAAACCGCTTCATGCGGGTTCTGGCCAAACGCATGACCGAGGAAGAAATAGACGCCGTCGCAGCCTATCTGGCCGACCTCGACAGCAAATAGCCACAAGACAAGACAGGAACAAGGCACATGAAAAAATTACTGACAATGCTCATGCTGGCATCGCTGTGGTCCGTCCAGGCTGCGGCGCAGGCACCAGCCTGGAATGAAATCAAGGGCGAACTGAAAACCGCACTGGAAGCAAAGGCCGACGCAGTGCGCGGCGAAGCCGCCTTCGAGCCCTGCCAGGGATGCCACCGCAAGGATGGGTCAGGCCGCGTTAGCGGCGCCTATCCGCGACTCTCGGGCCAGCATGCGAAGGTATTGATGAAGCAGATCGCCGATATCCGTTCCGGACGTCGTAGCAACCCGAAGATGGAGCCCTTTATCGGCGACCATGTGCTCACACCGTTCGAAATCGCCGACATTGCGGTTTACCTTCAGGCCCTGCCCATCTCTACCGACAACGGCAAGGGTCCCGGTACCGGACTGGCCAAGGGCAAGCAACTCTATGACAAAGACTGCGCTGACTGTCATGGCGCAAAAGGCGAAGGCAATGAGAGCAAATTCTTCCCGATGGTGGCAGGCCAGCATTACCGCTATCTGCTGCGCGAAGCCCAGTTGATTCGCGACGGTGATCGGCGCAACGCCAATCCTGACATGGTGAAGGTCATCAAGCCCTACAGCACCAGCGACCTCGAAGCGGTGTCGGACTACATGGCCGCCTTCGCGCCACCGAAGAAGCAGTAAGTCAAGCAGCGGCCCTCTGTAATCGATCTCGCACGGCATCCCACTCCGGGCCTTGCGGTGGCGTCTCAATCCAAATCAGCTTGACGCCCTGTTGGTCAAACTCGCGCAACACGGCGAACAGTTGCTGCGCGGTATGGGCAGCGCCCTGCGGCATGCGCCGGCTCAGCAACTGCTTTGACCTGATCTTCAGAGGGGAACGTGAATAGATGGCAATAGCGGGTGCGGTTCCGCTGCCACTCTGCAAGCCCTGACCCAGCATGTCAATCGCGGTCTGCATTTCCGTCGCATCCATCAGGCGCACCTTGGCGTGCGGGGCGTAGTGCGAGGCCAGGGTGCCGGAGGCTCGTGGCGCTGCTGCCTCGGCGGGGATCCACTCATCGCTCAAGAACACCTTCTGGCCACACAAGGCCTGCGCCTGCTCGCGCGTGACCGCGCCCGGACGCAGCAACACAGGAACGCTGCGCGTGCAGTCGATGATGGTGGACTCGATGCCAAGCTCGCACGGACCACCGTCAAGAATCAGCAGTTCGCTGCCAAACTCGCTTTGAACGTGTTGCGCTGTGGTCGGGCTGACGCGGCCGAACTTGTTGGCGCTCGGTGCTGCGATACCCCAGACCGCCGGCTGTGCCGCGCTGCCATCGGTCTGGCGACACGCCCTCAGCAACGCTTGCGCCACCGGGTGCGAAGGACAACGCAGACCAATCGAATCCTGGCCACCCGCTGCGGCCGCCACCACGCCGGCGCGACGCGGCAGAATCAAGGTCAAAGGCCCCGGCCAGAAGGCTTGGATGAGCCGATCCGCAAAATCAGGCACCGTTGCAGCAAAGTAGGTGACGCCGGCCGCATCCAGAACGTGCACGATCAGCGGGTGATCCGCCGGACGCCCTTTGGCGGCAAAGATCCGGCTGATGGCATCGGCGTTGTCAGCATCAGCGCCCAGACCGTAGACCGTTTCCGTGGGCAAGCCAAGCAATTCACCAGAGCGTATGCATCGCGCGCCCGCTGCGATCGATTGTTCTGCTCGACCATCCAGAATCATGGCAAGCGTCGCGGTCAAAACGGCGCAATGCCAAGCACGGCGGCCACCGCCAGGGCCGTCGCGCGGACTTCAGCCGCTGCCGCACCGGTCACAGTCAGGTGCCCCATCTTGCGGCCCTTGCTGGCCTTGAGCTTGCCGTACAGGTGCAGGTGCACGCCCGGCAGCGCCAGCACCCGGTCCCACGCCGGCGTAGCGCCGTCGCGCCACAAGTCCCCCAGCAGATTGAGCATGATCGCCGGGCTGTGTTGGCGCGGCTGCGCCAGCGGCAAGCCGGCCAGCGTGCGCACCTGCAGATCAAACTGCGACAGGTCGCAGGCGTCCATGGAATAGTGAGCGCTGTTGTGGGGGCGCGGTGCGATCTCGTTGACGATCAGGCTGTCGTCCAGCAACACAAAGAATTCGACACACAGAACACCCACATAGCGCAGTTCCTGCGCAATCGCCTTCGCAGCGGCCACCGCTTTTTCAGCAAGCGGTGCTGGCACATTTCCCTCATGGACCTCGGTCACCGCCAGAATCCCTTCCCGGTGCAGATTGAGCTGCAGCGGCAGGTTCACCATCACGCCGTCCCAGCCACGTGCCACGATCACCGAGCACTCGGCCTTGAGGGCGAGCATCTGCTCCAGCACACAGGGGACAGCGCCCAGCGACTCCCAGGCACTGGCCAATTCAGAGCGGGTCTTTACCCGCATCTGGCCCTTGCCGTCATAGCCCAACCTGGCAGTCTTCAGGATACCGGGCAGCAGGTCGTCTGCAACCGCCTCCAG
>CAIQVX010000357.1 GCA_903875275.1 uncultured beta proteobacterium
AGGCCCACAAAATGGCGTGCTTGCCCTGTGCCGCGAGCTTGCGGTCGAGTTCGATCACCTCGTCAAAGCTGCCCGGCGGCGTGGCCACCAGCGCCTTGTTGTAGATCAGGCCAATGGCTTCAATCGCCAGCGGATAGCCCCAGACCTGGCCGCGGTAGGTAAAGGCGCGCCAGGCGCTGTCGTCGATCTGGTCGCGAATCTGTTTGGCCGGTCGAACTGGCACCACCAAGCCGGACTTCGCCCACTCACCGACACGATCATGCGCCCAGCACATGATGTCCGGTCCCTTGCCGGCGGCAGCCGCCGCGCTGAATTTGTCCGGCGCGCCCTCGGGGTGCTGCACCACCACCTGCACGCCGCTGTGTTGCGTGAATCTGTCGCCGACCTTTTGCAGCCCGTTGTAGCCCTTGTCGCCGTTGATCCAGACCAGCAGGCGCAAAGGCGCGGCCGCCTGCGCGGTGCCCGACAGCAGCAAGGCCAGCGCCACACTGGCGGCGCTCAGCATGCGTGGCAGCCGGCTGGCGCGTTCAGGCGGCACGGCTTTGCTCCGCAGCGCTGTGCCGACGAAAGGCCTGGCCCTGGGCATCGAACAGATGGGTAGACGCGCTCGGGATGCCCAGCGCCAGTGCTTCACCGCTGCGCACCGGCCGCTGGCGCTCCACGGCAGCGGTGAGCACCTCCGGGCTGGCCGGGTTGCTGCAGTAGGCGTAGGTGATGCTGCCCAGGGATTCGACAAAAGTGACTTCGGTGCGCAGTGCGTTGACGGCCTCACCGACCCGAAAATCTTCCGGCCGCACGCCCAGGGTCACGGCGTCCCCCGTGCGTGCATGCGAGGCATCGACCCGGCATTCGATCAGTTCGCCGCCACTGAGCCGCACGCTGGCCGCTTCGGCGCTGGCAGCTACCAGCTCACCTTCGATCAGGTTCATCCCCGGAGAACCGATGAAGCGCGCCACGAACAGGTTGTCGGGGTGCTCGTACAGCATCAATGGCGAGCCGACCTGCTCGATGCGACCCGCCGACAGCACCACGATGCGGGCGGCCAGCGTCAAGGCTTCGACCTGGTCGTGTGTGACGTAAACCATGGTGGTCTTGAACTCTTCGTGCAGCTTGGCGAGTTCGTAGCGCATGCGCACGCGCAGCGCCGTGTCCAGATTCGATAGAGGCTCATCAAACAGGAACACCTCAGGCTTGCGCACAATGGCGCGGCCAATGGCCACGCGCTGGCGCTGACCACCTGAGAGGTCCTTCGGTTTGCGCAACAGCAGATGATCGATATTGAGAATTTTGGCGGCCTGGTGAACCGCACGGTCGATCTCGTCCTTGGGGAGTTTGGCAAGCTTGAGCCCGAACGCCATGTTGTCATACAGGTTCATGTGCGGATACAGCGCATAGGACTGAAACACCATGGCAATGCCACGCTCTGCGGGCGCCACCTCATTGACGCGTTTGCCGCCTATGCTCAACTCGCCCTGCGTAACGTCTTCAAGTCCGGCGATGATGCGCAGCAGGGTCGATTTGCCGCAGCCGGAAGGACCCACGAAGACCATGAACTCGCCGTCGTGAATTTCAAGGTCAATGTGCTGCAGGATGAGGTTGTCACCAAAGGACTTGCTGACATTCGACAGTTTTACATCCGCCATGGAATACCTCAGCGCTCGCGCGCAGAACCTGCCCGACGCGCCGATCCCGGCGATGGGCGCTGCATTTTGAGTATACCTTGAACAAATGTAGTTATACAACGAAGCATATCGACAGGTGTGGGGTCGAATGACCGCTAAACTTGTTATAAACATCAGACATATGACTTTCAAAATGTAATTTAACTACAATCCTCAACACCAATTTTCCTGAATCCTGAACTCTCTCATCCACATGCCAGTTTTGTCAGAAGGTCGGTATGAACCGATGGGCGTCGAGGTGCGCGACGGCGGTGTCAACTTTGCCGTCTTTTCACTGCACGCTCAACGCATTGAGCTTTGCCTGTTCAATGCGAACGGCGAAAACGAGTTGCAGCGCTGCGATCTGTCTGGTCCGCACGACGGTGTTTTTCACGGTTTCCTTGCCGGCGCCGGCCCCGGATTGATTTACGGTTTTCGCGCGCACGGTCTTGACGATCCGAAGCACGGGCAGCGCTTCAACGCCAGGCACTTGCTGCTGGACCCGAACGCCCGTGAGATCGTTGGCCGCTATCAGGGGGACTCGCAGGAGAACACCGCCACCGCACTCAAAGCGCGGGTTGCCGCGCCCCTCGGTGTCGCACCAGGCTATCTGAATGCACCGCGCCACGCGGCGGCCGATCTGGTGCTCTATGAAGTCCACGTCAAGGGCTTCAGCAAGACGCTGCCCGGCATTCCTGCAGCCCTGCAGGGTACTTATGGCGGCTTGGCGCATCCGGCGGCAGTGTCCCACTTCAAGTCTTTGGGGGTCACCACCTTGTCGCTGCTGCCGGTGCAGTATTGCCTGGATGAGGCGGCCCTGACGCAGCGCGGGCAATGCAATTACTGGGGCTACAACACGCTCGGTTTTTGCTGCCCGGATCCGCGTCTGGCCACGCAGCGTGATGACCCCGCCGCCGTCACCGCCGAATTCCGGAAAATGATCGAAGATCTGCATGCACAGGGTCTGGAAGTTGTGCTGGACGTGGTCTACAACCACACGCCCGAGGGCGACGAGCGGGGGCCGACGCTGAGCTTTCGCGGTCTCGACAACGCCAGCTGGTACCGGCTCGATCCGGCGGACCGCAGCCGCTATGAAAACTACAGCGCCTGTGGCAATACCCTGAATGTGGCGCACCCCAAAGTGAGCCAGTTTGTGCTGGACTCGCTGCGCTACTGGGTGCTGGAGATGGGGGTTGACGGCTTTCGCTTTGAT
Organism: uncultured beta proteobacterium; assembly: GCA_903875275.1. Lineage (GTDB taxonomy): Bacteria > Pseudomonadota > Gammaproteobacteria > Burkholderiales > Burkholderiaceae_C > Rhodoferax. The sequence continues at coordinate 2,875 of CAIQVX010000357.1, forward strand.
CTGGCGCCGGTACTCGGGCGCACCGAACAGGGTTTTGATCCCTGCGCCCCTTTCCTCACAGCGCTGCAGCAAGACCCGATACTGGCGCAGGTTCATCTGATTGCGGAACCCTGGGACAGCGGCCCGAACGGCTACCAGGTCGGGCGCTTTCCCGGGCGCTTTCTGGACTGGAACGACAAGTTCCGCGATGCGGTGCGCGGCTACTGGCTGCAGCGCGGTGTTGATCGCGCCGAATTTGCCCGGCGCATGACGGCTTCGAGTGACCTGTTTCAACACGGGCAACGACGCCCCAGCGCCAGCGTCAATTTTCTTGCGGTCCATGATGGTTTTACCTTGCATGATGTCGTGAGCTACAGCCACAAACACAATCAGGCCAATGGCGAAGACAACCGGGACGGGCGTGACGGGGAGCTGAGCGCCAATTTTGGTGACGAGGGTGAGACTGGGGACGCTGCCATCAACTCGAAACGCCTTCGCCTGCGGCGCGCCATGCTGGCTTCGTTGTTGCTGGCGCAAGGTACACCCATGTTGTGCGCCGGCGATGAAATCGGCAAGACGCAACAGGGCAATAACAATGCCTATTGCCAGGACAACGCGCTGGGCTGGTTGGATTGGGCAAGAGCCGACTACGGTCTGCGCGACTTTGTCTCGGCCTTGCTGGCGCTGCGCCGCTCCGAGCCAGCCCTGCGCAGCAACCAGTGGTCGACACCGACTCCGCACGTGCCTGGCGTCGTCCAACGCATCTGGCGGATGCCGTCCGGTGAGGAAATCCAGACTCACGATTGGCACGATGCAAGGAGCACTGCTTTTTCCTGTGAGAGTGATCCCATCCTGCTGGTGTTCAATCCGGAGTCGAACCCCACTGCCTTCACGTTCAGCGGACATTGGCAACTGCTGCTTGACAGCAGTGCCGAACTGTCGCCAGATTTTCCGGCCCAAAACTGCCTGTGGGTGCCAGCGCACGCGGTTCTGGTGCTGCGACGCAGTACCATCTGATTTCATTATCTGAAGCCACGCATGATCGACTTTCAACAGCGCAGCGCCGGAGTGCTGCTGCACATCACCTCCCTGCCGGGGCCGCACGGCATCGGTGATTTCGGGCCCGACGCTTTCCGCTTTGTGGACTGGCTGGTGTCGGCGGGTCAAAGTATCTGGCAACTGCTGCCCACGACGCCCATAGGTCCGGGCGACTCGCCCTATCAAAGTGTCTCGGCGTTTGCGGGGAGCCCCTTGATGGTGGCGCTGGAGCCACTGGTAGCAGTGGGCTGGCTGGCGCAGCCCGAACTGCCGCCGTCGGACTTTGACAGCAGGCGCGTCGACTTTGCCCGTGTTGTCCCGTGGCGTCTGGCTCAGCTGCGCTCGGCGGCGGCCGGCTTTGCGCGCAAGGCGGACCGGGCTGAGCACGCTGCGATGAGCGCCTGGTGTGCCGAGCAAACGCATTGGCTGGAGGATTACGCGCTGTTCATGGCGCTGGAGACGGCGCACGCAGGCCAGCCCTGGTGGCAGTGGGAGGCCGATTTGCGCGAACGCAAGCCCGCTGCGCTGCGCAAGGCGCGTCGAGAGGCCGCGTCAGAGATTGATTTCTGGAAGTTCGTGCAATGGTGTTTTGACAGTCAGCTCCAGACGCTCAAGGCCTACGCGAATGAGCGCCGTGTCTCCATCTTGGGCGACCTGCCGATCTTCATTGCCCATCACAGCGCCGATTGCTGGGCTCGTCCTGATCTCTATCAGCTCGACGCAGACTATCAGCCCACGGTGGTGGCCGGTGTGCCGCCCGACGATCTGGGTCCCCTGGGTCAGCGCTGGGGCAACCCTTTGTACGATTGGGAGCGCATGGCCGAGGAAAATTTCGCCTGGTGGACGGCGCGCGTTCGCCGTGCCTTGCAACAGGTCGATGCATTTCGCATTGATCACTTCCGCGGCTTTGCCGGTTATTGGGAAATTCCGTCGACTTGCCCCACGGCCATCGAGGGGCGCTGGGTGCCAGCGCCCGGCAAGGCCCTGTTTGAAGCGATAGCGAGCACACTGGGAACAGTGCCCATCATCGCCGAGGACCTGGGACTGATCACGCCTGATGTGGTCGAACTGCGTGACCACTTTGGCTTCCCCGGCATGAAGATTCTGCAATTCGCTTTTGGCGGCGACGCGACGCATGAGTTCCTGCCGCACAACTACGGCACGGCTTGCGTTGTCTACCCCGGAACCCATGACAACGACACGGCGCAGGGCTGGTGGCACCACGCGCCGCAAAAAGAGCGTCAGTATGCCGGTGCTTACCTGGCTGCTGGTGCGCATGACATCCATTGGGGCATGATCCGGGCGGCCTGCAACTCGGTCGCCGCCATGGCAATTTTTCCGATGCAGGACGTGCTCGGTCTGGGTAGTGAGCATCGCATGAACCTGCCGGGCACACTGGGCGGCAGCAATTGGGTCTGGCGTTTTGACTGGACCATGGTGGGCAGCGAACCGGCCCGCGTGCTTGGCCTGATCAGCGCGGCCAGTGGTCGCGCTCCTTTTTCACTGTTGGGCTTGTCCAGCCACGCATGATATGGACCATGGCAGCATCGAACTGGATGCCCTCTACGGCCCCTACCAAGTCTTCGTTGATGAGATTGTGCGTGAGCGGGGCTATACCGAAAAGAACGGGTCGTCGCGCCGCTTTGAAGGGCAAGGCCACAACGAACAGGCCTGGGCCAGACGCCTCGACGACGTCCTGGGTTTTCTGCTCGGTAAACCGTAGTGGACGCAGAGCAGACAAGATGATTGCAAACTGGATCAAGAGGGGCCGCTGGCTGGCGCTCATGAGCCTCAGCGCCTGCGCAACCTGGGCTGGCGTTGGCCCGACACCGCGGGATTGCGACGCGCCCGGGTTTCAGACCGTGCTGCAAGCTGCGCCTGGCAACACCAGCGTGCCCGCGAACGCGCATTGGGTGAGCGCTCATTTTGTCCAGTGGCCAGCGATCAAGGCTGGTGGGCACTTCAAGCTCTACTACTCCGCCCGGGCACAGGTGTTTGCCGGCGCGGGCCGTGCCGTCCGGGGTGCTGACGGCGTGCTCGTGCTGGACGTGGTTCAGGGTACGTTGCCGCCGGAACTTGCGACGCGTTTCAGGTTTGTCGCTCCCGGTGTGTTGCTGAAAGTCAAGGCACGCGACCGCAGCAGGCTCAAGGAGTTGCACACACAGCAGTTGCTGCTGGTGCAGGAAAACAACATCAGGCGAGTTCTTCGTGCGAGCGCGCTGCAAGTGGCAGGGGCACTGGACGATCTGTATGCCAGCGCGCAAGACATGAACGATCTGGGTGTCAGCGTCGGGCATGGGCAAACGGTTTTCAAACTCTGGGCGCCCAGCGCGCAGCGCGTCTGGCTGTGTCGCTACGCCACGGGCGCAAGCCCGGCATTGACGCTGGAGGCCATGCAAGTGCAGCGCCGCAACGGTGTCTGGTCGGCGCGCAGCGGGGGCGACTTGACTGGACAGTACTACCGCTATCTGGTCGATGTTTTTGTGCCCGGCGTCGGCATCGTGCGCAACCGGGTGACCGATCCCTATTCCGTCAGCTTGACCAGCGATTCCAGGCGCAGCTACGTCGCTGATCTCGAGAGTCCTGGCCTCAAGCCCGATGGTTGGGACAGCGTTAGCGCGCCAGCCAGGGTGCAAGCGCAGACCGATATGGTGGTGTACGAGTTGCATGTGCGCGATTTCTCCATCAACGACCCTACGGTCAGCAGTGCACAGCGCGGCAAGTACCTGGCATTCACCGAAGGCCATTCGAATGGCATGCAGCACCTGAAAGCGCTGTCGGCAGCGGGTCTGACCGATGTGCATCTGTTGCCGGTGTTTGACTTCGCCACCATTGCCGAGCGTCACTGCGTTACACCGACGCCGGTTCGGGCGGGCCCCGACAGCGAATCCCAGCAAGCCAGCGTGATGGCGGGTGCCGGCAGCGACTGTTTCAACTGGGGCTATGACCCCTACCACTTCAACGCACCGGAGGGAAGTTACGCCAGCGACGCGGCCAACGGCGCCGTGCGCATCCTGGAGTTTCGCCAGATGGTGCAGGCCCTGCACCGCGCCGGTTTGCGCGTTGGCATGGATGTCGTCTACAACCACATGGCGGCCTCAGGTCAGCAGGAAAAGTCGGTGCTGGATCGTATCGTGCCTGGCTACTACCACCGGCTCGACGCCAATGGTGGGGTCGAACGCAGTACCTGCTGCGACAACACGGCGACCGAGCACCGGATGATGGGCAAGCTGATGATCGACTCGACGGTGCTGTGGGCGACGCACTACAAGATCGATTCCTTCCGTTTTGACCTGATGGGGCACCAGCCGCGCGCTGTCATGCAGGC
>CAIQVX010000358.1 GCA_903875275.1 uncultured beta proteobacterium
GGTGGTCGGGATGGGCATGAACCCCTTTCCAAAGAAGGCCCGCAAGGCGCTGGATGCTGCCGCAGTGACGCACCAGTACCTGGAATACGGCAACTATTTCAACACCTGGCGTCAGCGTAACGCGCTCAAGCTCTGGACCGGATGGCCCACCATGCCCATGGTGTTTGTGAAGGGAACGCTGGTAGGCGGCGCCAATGACCTGGCCAGCCTCATCGACAGCGGTGAACTGAAAAAAATGCTGGCCTGACCACAAACGACTCGACCCCGCAGGAACGGGCCGGCTGAATCAGGGTTTCGCTTGCATCGGGCCTTTGCCATCGCGGGGGCCGCCCATGCGTCCAGCAGGGCCGTGATGGCGCGCCGTGGCCGTATCAAACACCTTCTGCTGCTCCGGTGTCAACGCAGCGTAGAACGCCTTGGTCGCTTCGCCTCGCTTGTCCATTGCCGCCGTCATGTCGGCCGCATGCTGGGTGTGCAAGGCCTTCATCTTGTCGATCCGCTCTGGCGTTGGCAACTGGGCTATTTCGGCGAAATCCGGACGCTTAGCCTTCAAGTCGACCGGCGGCTTCATGGCCGCAGCGAAAGTTGCCCAGGCAGCTTCCTGGGCCGGCGTCAGTTTGAGCGCTGCTTTCAGTGCTGCATGACGCCGCTCCATCCGGGCCTGCATCCGTGCCGGATTCATCGGACCCATGCCCGGGTGACCCATGCTTTCATGCATTGGGCCACCATGGCCCATCATTCCAGCAGGCCCCGCACCGGGCGTTTGCGAAAAGGCAGCAAAGCCGACGGTAGCCAGAGCAGCAGCAAGCACCAGGGGTTTGAAAACAGATTTCATTTGAGCTTCCTCATGTTTAAGTAAGTCTGACGCTCCAAACGCGGCATCAGCCTGATTGCAGTTTGCTCCGCCCCTGTATCTGCTACGTGATGCTTGATACAAACTTTGTAAAGTTCGGTACATCTCACTGAGTCGGGTCATTGAAGGGTTCAAGCCGCTTCAGCTCTTTGCCTTTGTCGAGCAGGTATTCCAGCCAAAGAGGGCGTAGGGCGGGCACCAACCGATGGCTCCCGTGGCCAGCGGCACAACGCCCAACCAGCCCCAGGCACCGACGCTGCCCGTGAGCGTTAGGCCAATCAGCACCAAGCCCACGACGATGCGCAGAATGCGATCCAGGCCGCCAACGTTCGATTTCATGTCAGAACTCCTGAAAATTATTGAAGGACGCATTGGATGCGCTATCAGGCGCGCAGTCTGTGACAAAAGTCACACAACGCCGATTCGTCGATGATATCTATTTGTTCTCGCCCCAGGCTTACCCACCCCTCGCGCTCAAAGCGTCGCAACACCCGCGTAATGATCTCCCGCACCGTGCCCAGTTCATCGGCCAGTGCCTGATGCGTGACTGCCAGTTGCTGCCCTCGCCCCAGTAGCGCAGCGGCAAGCCGCTGGTCGAGCCTTTGAAAAGCCACGGCATCGATCAGGCTTGTCAGGTCCGCCATTCTTTCGGCAAACAGGCCAAGAACCTCGTTGCGAAAGGTCGAGTTTTCCATCCATCGCAGGAATGTGCCTGGAGGGATTAGAAACAGCGTGCTGGGTTTGGTGGTTACGCCTTGGGCGGAGAAAGGTTGATTTCGGAACAGGCAAGCTGATGAAACCAGGCATAACTCACCCGGGACAACGCGGTAGAGTTCCAGTGAACGACCATCAGTCGAGCAGCGCAAAACCTTGACCTCCCCTTCAAGAATCAGCGGAAAGCCCTGGCACTGCGCGTTTTCGCTGAACAGTTCCGTGGCGATGGGCACTCGTATCGGTGCCAAGGTCTGACTCAGCTCTGCCATCGAAGGCTGCACACCTGTCAAGGAAGGATACAGCAGAGCCGACAGGTCGACAAATTCCATTATTGAGCCCGACAGCAATTTCCGGCCAGGTCCTCCAGTATTGGACAATCCGGGCGTTCATCGCCATGGCAGTGATCAAGCAATGCCATAAGGGTACGCTGCATGGCTTGCATGGCCTCGATCCGTTGCGTCAAGTCATCAACATGTTTCTGGGCAATCCGTTTCACACTGGCGCTGGCACGCTTGCGGTCATTCCACAATCCGACCAATTCCGCGATTTCGACCATGGAAAAACCCAGTTCGCGCGCGCGCTTGATGAATTGCAAGGTGTGGACATCGGCTTCGGCATACTGGCGATAGCCACTGTCGGTGCGAGCTACCCGCGGCAATAATCCGAGCGATTCATAGTGGCGCACCATCTTGGCAGACACTCCCGACAGGCGCGCCGCACTGCCAATGGCGACCGGCCAATGGGTATCGTCTGGCACTTTGGGTTTCAATTGCCTTCTTGGTGTGCTGTTCATGTGGCAACGCAATAGCCTTCTTCGGCGATTGCGTGCGCCAGCTTTTCGCGCGGCTGATCTGACAGTACCTCCACCTTGTTATCTGACCTGTCAATAGAGACCTCTGCCTTCGGGTCTGTTAGTTTGATCGCTCGCATGACTGCTTTTTCGCAGTGTCCACAGGTCATGCCTGTGACGGTAAAGATCTGTTTCATGAAGAACTCCTTTGATTGCTGGGAGCATATCCTGAACCTTCCAATTGTTGGAAGGTCAAGTGGAAACTACGGATCTTGACCTTCCCATCATGGAAAGGTTTAGTCTCTGGCTCATGAACACTTCACAATCATCACCGGTTGCTCCTTCGACTCTGGACATTGGAATTGGCGGCATGACTTGCGCCTCTTGTGTAGCGCGCGTGGAAAAGGCCTTGAAGCGGGTACCCGGCGTGCAGGAGGCTACCGTCAACCTCGCCACCGACTCGGCACGCGTTGTGATTTCCAACGGTGAACAGATGCAAGCCAAACTGTGTCGCGCCGTCAGGGACGCCGGCTACGACCCGCACTCCTCCAGCACGTCGACGATGACCGAGAACATCTCCACTTGGGCTGGTTTTGCACCGGTGGCACTTGGCTTGATCCTGTCGACACCCTTGGTGCTTCCAATGGCGGGAGAATTGCTTGGACTGCACTGGATGCTGCCAGCCTGGTTGCAGTTTGCCTTGGCAACACCTGTTCAATTCATCCTCGGGGCGCATTTCTACAAGGCAGGTTGGCACGCCCTCAAGGCCTTTTCGGGAAATATGGATCTTCTGGTTTCAATCGGCACCACTGCCGGTTGGGCCTTGTCAATGTGGCTGTGGTTGGCGGCTCCTGCAAGCACTGTTGTTCATTTGTACTTTGAAGGCTCGGCCTGGGTTGTCACTCTGGTTATGTTGGGAAAGTGGCTGGAGTTACGTGCAAAACGTCAAACAACCTCCGCCATTCGTGCTCTGTACGACCTGCGCCCCGAGACCGCCCATCTCATAGGTATGGATGGTGAAGTAGATGTCCCTGTTGCAGAGGTGATGGTGGGTGATCACCTTGTTGTGAAACCCGGTGAACGCTTCCCGGTGGACGGCACACTTCTGGAGGGAAGGACGCAGGTGGACGAGTCTATGCTGACAGGCGAGCCTTTACCAGTGGAGAAGTTCTCGACACTCAACATGGCTGGCGACTCTGATTCAAATCTCACTGGTGGCTCAATTAACGGAGAGGGACGTGTGGTTATGCTGGTTCGAGCCGTTGGTAATGAAACCATCCTCTCCAAGATCATTAATCTGGTGCAAGACGCGCAGGCCGCCAAAGCACCCATACAGCGCCTTGTTGATCAGGTCAGTTCTGTGTTTGTCCCTGTCGTCCTTTTGATTGCATTACTGACATTGCTCGGTTCGTGGGTTTCAGGACACTTATTTGAACAGGCGATTCTCAATATGGTTGCCGTTCTGGTGATTGCCTGCCCTTGTGCTTTGGGTTTGGCTACCCCTGTGGCAATCATGGCAGGAACGGGCGTTGCCGCACAACACGGCATTCTGATCAAGAACGCGCAGGCACTTGAACTGGCACATAAGGTAGATGTCGTTGCCTTTGACAAGACCGGAACTCTGACCTTGGGCCGACCCAGATTGGCTCACATCAGATTGACACCCGGTATAGTCGAAAGCGAGATCCTTGGTATCGCAGCCAGCCTGCAAAGCGGCAGCGAGCACCCACTGGCTCGCGCTGTTGTAAACCACGCGTTGGAAGTTGGCCTTCCAGTTCAGCCACCAACAAATGTGCGGGCTGTGCCCGGTCGTGGCTGCGAAGGAGAAGTGCAAAGGCGCTCCTTCCTAATCGGAAGCCTGCGCTGGATGGAGAATCTTGATGTTGACACAGCCGCTTTCAGTAGCGAGACCATTGCATGGCAGGCGCAGGGCTTTACCGTTTCTGTGATAGTGGAGCGCACAACTCTCGGTTTGACCTTGTGTGCCTTGTTGGCGTTTGGTGATGAGCCAAAACCTGGCGCCAAAGAAGTTGTCGCGACCTTGCGGGCACGTGGTATCAAGACAGTCATGATTTCTGGTGACAACCAGGGTTCAGCACAAGCTATGGCACTCCTGCTTGGACTACGACCAGAGGAGGGCGAAGTTATGGCTGAGGTGCTTCCCGGAGACAAAGCAGCGAGGGTGACTGCTTTGAAGGTCGGTGGACATGTTGTCGCCATGGTCGGCGATGGTGTTAATGATGCACCAGCGCTTGCTGTTGCCGATGTCGGGATGGCGATGGGTAGCGGAACCGATGTGGCTATGCATGCAGCTGATATCACACTGATGCGTGGGGATCCTCTGCTGGTGTTATCAGCATTGGACATATCAAGTCGAACAGTGGCGAAGATCAGACAAAACTTGTTTTGGGCCTTTGTTTACAACGTCGCTGGCATTCCGCTAGCGGCTTTTGGCTTCTTGAACCCGGTAGTAGCGGGAGCGGCCATGGCGATGAGTTCAATCAGCGTCATGAGCAACGCGCTGCTGCTTAAACGATGGAAACCGGGAATGAAGTAGTCTGAAGCTTGTTCCTTTAATTTACCTATTTAAAGTTAGTAGTAGTAGATAAGGGTCGTTCTCTTGTGTGGATAAACAAAAATATCTTTGATAAATCATAGGGTTACGAACTTTTTATGGCTGTGGGTGACCACGCTTTCTAATTGCAGGTCAATATGGATAACTTTGGATTCCCGGCTTCTTTGTGGACAACTGGTCGCTTATGCAGTATCTTTGCACAGGCTTATACGATGCTGGTCTTACTTGAGTAGACTTCGGTCCGCCCATCTGTTCTTGGTTGGTCATCGTTAGTTCCGGATAAGGTTGAGGTGCGACCCAACAATCTGAATGATGGAATTTCAATGAGAACCAATTTCCGCACTTTGGGCTCGAATCATGTCGACAGCCTTTTCTGCAATCATGATGGTGGGAGCGTTGGTATTGCCGGAGACCAATTCTGGCATGATTGAAGCATCCACGACGCGCAGGCGCTCAATCCCGTATACCCGCAGGCTGGCGTCCACTACAGCCAGGGGATCCGTAGACGGGCCCATCTTGCATGTGCTGCAAGGGTGGTACTCTGTGTCAGCGTGGTCCCGCAAATATTGCTCGACTTGACTTGGATTGTTGCGTTCCAAGGCATACAACATCTTTCCACGGTACGGGGCAAAGGCTGGACTTTGCATGATGTCATACCCTAGCTGGGTGCCTCGGACCAGGGTTGCTAGGTCACGAGGGTCTGCAAGGAATTGCGGATCTATCAATGGCGCGTCTTTTGCATTGGCGCTTTGCAGTCGGACGCTGCCGCGACTCTTGGGCCGCATTAAAGTGATATGCAGTGTGTAACCGTGTCCCAAGTGATTCTTGCGGGTGTGATCGTCGACGATGCCGGTGCACAATGCAAGCTGGATATCAGGAGATTTTTCGTCCTTGTCGGCAAACATGAAGGCCTGGGATTCTGCGACGTTGCTGGTGATGATGCCGCTGCGCCTCTTGCGCCACTCAAAAATACTGCGGACGATTTGAAGCAGACCTGAAAATGAGAAACCAAATGTGGATTCCTTACGCGGTGTTCGGTAAATGAGAACCGCAGTGACGTGGTCGTGCAGGTTTTGACCAACGCCGGGTAAGTCATGGACGACGTTGATTCCGTGCTGTTGCAAGTGAGCAGCAGGACCAATACCTGAGAGCATGAGCAACTGCGGCGAACCAAATGCTCCGCCAGACAAAATGACTTCGCTTCGGGCCCGCACCTGTGTGGATTGTCCGTCCCTCAGGAACTCTGCACCAACAGCGCGCTTACCCTCCAACACAATGCGCTGTGTGTGTGCCTGAGTGATCACTGTGAGGTTGGGTCTTCGCAGATGTGGTGTGATGTAGGCCTTGGCTGCGCTGCAGCGTTCGCCATCCTTTTGCGTTACTTGTGCCGGTGAACAGCCAAACTGTGAGGCCCCGTTGTAGTCATCGGTCTTTGGGAGGCCTTGTTCTCCACAGGCCTCAAGAAAGGCCGTGTTGATGGGGCTTGGGCTGCGCAGATAGCTCACATTGAGCGGCCCGCCGAGCCCATGGTATTCGTTAGCACCGAAGCACTCGCTGTTCTCAGCGCGCTTGAATAGCGGCAAAATTTCTGCATACGACCAACCAGGATTCCCTCGCGCGGCCCAATTGTCATAGTCTAGGCGGTTACCACGGGTATAGACCATGGCGTTAACCGAACTGCTGCCCCCCATGACTTTGCCACGTGGCTGAAAGCCGCAGCGGCCGTGCAGACCTGGCTGAGGCACTGTATTGAAATTCCAGTTGTGCATTCCGAGCGCAGCAGTCGCGGCGAACCCCAGAGGCGCTTGAATGAAAGATGATGAGTCGGAAGCGCCGGCCTCAATCAGGCAGACTGAAACTGTTGGGTCTTCTGACAAGCGGCTTGCGACCACGCATCCCCCGGCACCACCGCCGATCACAACATAGTCAAACTCATGTACTTGCATCGCTTGATCCTTGATAGGGTGAGTTAATCAGTGGTTTTCTCAAAAGTGAATTAGGGCGACGCAATTTCCTGGTGCATCTTGTTTCCCATTCTCAGGGACGGTCAGGCAGAGCGTAATGCCGAGTGTGACTGCGAAGTGCCCAGAATTTGACAGACAAGGGTATTCCCCGTACGGAAATAGAGAGCCTGTTCAAACCCGCAGCAGTCGTGCAAAGGGCCCTGTCGTTGGAGCCGCGGAGGTCCAAGTCACCATCATAAGATTGGAAGATTCTGCTGTCGTGCCTTGAGGCTGTCTCTTGTGATGGATCAAGTTTTTGTCGCCGCTGTTCCCTTGCTCGGTGACGCTTTCTTCATCATGGCGGCAGATGCGGTGCCGGTAAAATCTATCGCTCGGCTCCTGGTGCGCAATAGTGTTGTTCCATGCGTCGCTCACCACAGGTGTCGCCATACAAGCATGTTTTATACACAGCAATTTGACGTGATCGTTATTGGTGGTGGCCATGCTGGCACCGAAGCAGCCCTGGCAGCAGCGCGCATGGGATGCAAGACGCTGCTCTTGAGTCACAACATTGAGACACTGGGGCAGATGAGTTGCAATCCGTCAATAGGCGGCATTGGCAAGGGGCATCTTGTCAAGGAAGTCGACGCCCTGGGCGGTGCCATGGCGATTGCGACAGACGAGGCTGGCATTCAGTTTCGGATGCTCAATTCGAGCAAAGGACCGGCGGTACGAGCGACCCGAGCGCAGGCGGATCGGATTCTGTACAAGGCCGCGATCCGCCGCCGATTGGAAAATCAAGCGAATCTTTGGTTGTTTCAGCAGGCGGTCGATGACCTGATGGTGACGGGTGATCGCGTAGTGGGTGCAGTTACCCAGTCTGGCATCAAGTTCCTGGGAAAGACGGTTGTCCTGACAGCCGGGACTTTTCTGGATGGGAAGATCCATGTTGGCTTGGACAGCTATGCTGCGGGGCGGGCGGGGGATGCGCCAGCGTTAAGGCTGTCTGATCGCCTAAAAGAGTTGAAGCTGCCACAAGGGCGACTGAAAACTGGCACACCGCCTCGCCTGGATGGGCGCACGATTGACTTTGGAAAGTGTCTTGAGCAGCCGGGCGACGGAATGCCTGGGGGGATGCGTTCCGAGACGCCAGTATTCAGCTTCATGGGGCGCGCCGATCATCATCCGCGACAGATGTCATGCTGGATCACGCACACCAATCTTCTCACGCACGACATCATCCGGGGCGGCTTTGATCGCAGCCCGATGTTCACAGGGAAGATAGCCGGCGTTGGTCCACGTTACTGTCCTAGCGTGGAGGACAAGATTGGTCGCTTTCCGGACAAGGACAGCCACCAGATTTTTCTGGAGCCTGAAGGGTTGACAACCCACGAGTATTACCCTAACGGTATTTCGACGAGCCTGCCTTTTGACGTGCAATACGCTCTGGTGAGGTCAATGGTCGGGCTGGAAGATGTGCATATCCTGCGTCCAGGGTACGCTGTTGAGTACGACTATTTCGATCCACGGCAACTCAGGAACAACTTTGAGACAAAGTCAATTGCCGGGTTGTTTTTCGCCGGTCAGATCAACGGAACCACGGGTTATGAGGAGGCGGCGGCGCAAGGATTGTTTGCCGGGGTCAATGCCGCCTTGCAAGCTGGGGCTAAGACGGCTTGGAGTTCGGACACTTGGCTGCCAGGCCGGGATCAGGCCTATCTGGGCGTGCTGGTGGATGACCTGATTTCCAAGGGCGTTTCTGAGCCCTACAGGATGTTCACGAGTCGGGCAGAGTATCGACTCCAACTGAGGGAAGACAACGCTGATGCCCGTTTGACCGAAGTGGGCCGACAGCTTGGGCTGGTTGATGGCCGGAGGTGGGACGCCTATTGCCGCAAGCGTGACGCTGTTTCACGTGAAACCGACCGACTCGGGGCGCTGTGGGTTGGCCCTGGGACGCTTCCCGCAGGCGAGTCCGAGCGGGTGTTGGGAAAACCAATCGATCACGAATACACCTTGGGCGATTTGCTGCGCCGACCCAATGTCAGTTACTCAGACCTCATGTCGCTGAACGCAGGCGCCTATGCGAGCCCGGAGCGACCAAAGGAGGCATCCGATGCCGCTTCGCCGGGCGACGCAGACTTCTTTGCAAGGGTTGTTGAGCAAGTTGAAATATCGGCCAAGTACTCTGGCTACATCAGCCGTCAAAAAGAGGAGGTGGCTCGCGCCTCCCGTTATGAACATCTGAAACTACCCAAAGATGTGGACTACATGCAAGTGACGGCTTTGAGTTTTGAGGCAAGACAGAAGTTGAACCAGATCCGACCGGAGACTCTGGGGCAGGCGTCAAGAATTTCGGGAATTACTCCGGCGACAGTTTCCCTGTTGTTGCTCTACCTGAAGAAACGGAACCTGGGTGGTATCACGAGTGATGGGGTTGGCTTTTCGCGCGAGGCTTCAATCTGATGGGTTCGCTTGAGCGGGATTTGCGCGGTGGGTTGCTCCGCTTGGATTTGAGTCTGAACGAGGGGCAGATCACCAGGCTGTTGGACTACCTTGGATTGATTCAAAAGTGGACCAACACCTACAACCTCACGTCCCTGCGGGAGCCGGCTGAGATGCTGACCCATCATTTGCTGGACAGTCTGGCTGTTATTGGCCCACTGCGGAAGCAGTTGGCGTGCCTGATGCCGGTGGCCAGTCTTCTTGATGTCGGGTCGGGCGCTGGTTTGCCAGGCGTTGTTGTCGCCATTTGTTGTGCTGATATTGAAGTGTCTTGTGTAGATGCTGTTTCAAAAAAGGTTGCGTTCATACGGCACGTTGCTGGGGTGCTGAAGTTGTCGAATCTCAAGGCTCTTCATGCTCGGGTGGAAGATCTGAGCGGGTGCTACACCATCGTCAGTTCGCGCGCCTTTGCCTCCTTGTCCGATTTTGTGAGATTGTCCGGGCGAGTGCTTGCGCCCGGCGGGATCTGGATGGCCATGAAAGGGAAAAGGCCAGAAGACGAAATATCTGCCCTGTCGGACCAGGCACTCGTGTTTCACGTGGAACCTCTGTCTGTGCCCGGGCTGGTAGCCGAGCGGTGTATCGTGTGGATGCGCAAGACCTAACGTAAACTCCACATCTGTTCCAAGGAAAATCTTTTATGTTTGGCATCGTTGACTATGGCGCCTTCGTCGTCGCAACCGTTGTTTTTCTTCTGATACCCGGTCCGGGGAATTTGGCTTTGATTACCTCAACGGGCAAAGGCGGCATCAAGGGTGGATTGGGTGCAACCCTGGGTGTGATACTGGGTGATCAGGTGCTGATGTGGCTGGCGGTGGCCGGGGTCGCAGCTTTGCTGAGTTCCTATCCAACAGCCTTCATTGCTGTGCAATGGCTGGGAGCTGCCTATTTGGCGTGGTTGGGGGGTTTCATGCTTTTCGCCAAAGCAGGATCGGCTCCCGTGCTGGACATCAAGCCACACCACTATCTGGCGCAGGCGTTCATGATCACATTGCTAAATCCGAAGGCGATTGTCTTTTATATGGCCTTCTTCCCTCTTTTTGTTGACCCATCCAGACATCAGGTTGAAAAGACCTTTGCTTTGATGGCTGTCACCATTGCTGCCTTGACCTTTGCCTATGGCCTGACGGTGGTCTTGCTCACCCATTTTCTGGCTGCTCGCTTGAAGGCCAGTCCGGTGGTTTCGACCCTTCTGGAAAAGTTGGCCGGGGTGTTCCTTGTTGGCTTTGGTGTCAAGCTGGCGCTGACCCGGTAGTCGTCGCCTGATCTGCCGTTCACGCTTACCCTATAGAAGGACCCATGGCCAAAATCTTCTGCATTGCCAATCAAAAAGGCGGGGTTGGCAAGACCACGACAACAGTGAACCTGGCGGCTGGCCTGGCGAAGGTTGGCCAACGTGTCCTGATGATCGATCTTGATCCCCAAGGGAATGCAACGATGGGGTCAGGCGTCGACAAGCGCCAACTCAAGCTAACGGTCTACGACGTCCTGTTGGAATCGGCCTCAATCACCGAAGCCAGGGTCACAAGTGACAAGTTGATTGCGGGAGGGTGCAGCTACGATATTCTGGGTGCAAATCGCGAGCTTACTGGTGCCGAAGTGGAATTGGTGGATGTCGAACGTCGCGAAAAGCGCCTGCGGCAGGCGTTGGATCCAGTACAACATGAATACGATTTCGTTCTTATTGATTGTCCTCCTTCCCTTTCGATGTTGACGCTCAACGGTCTTTGTTGTGCGCACGGGGTGATTGTTCCCATGCAGTGTGAGTATTTTGCCTTGGAGGGACTCACCGATCTGGTCAATACCATCCGGCAGGTTCACGCCAATCTGAACCGGGAACTTGCCATCATTGGCTTGTTGCGCGTCATGTTTGATCCCCGCATTACCTTGCAGCAGGAAGTTAGCGAGCAACTCAAGTCGCATTTCGGCAGCAAGGTCTTCAATATTGTCATTCCTCGCAATGTGCGTCTGGCGGAAGCCCCGAGTTATGGTGTTCCAGGCGTTCTTTTTGACCCTTCAAGCAAAGGGGCGCAGGCCTTTATAGATTTTGCCAGGGAGATGGTCGAACGCATAGGGACCCTGTAATTGATCCATCAATTTGCACGCCCACAATCGCCTGCGGTCCTAATGTGGCAGTTAAAAGTATGAATCCCGTCAAGATCATGACTCTGCCGGGGTGGCAAGACTCTGGGCCTTTGCACTGGCAAAGCCGATGGGAGAGCCTCTATGGCTATCGGCGGCTTCAACAGCACGACTGGATGCGTCCATTGCGTGGAGATTGGGTCGCACAACTGGAAGAGACTCTGTTGAGACGAGATGAGCCCGCGGTATTGGTGGCTCATAGCCTAGGCTGCTTGCTGGTAGCC
The DNA here is from genome assembly GCA_903875275.1 of uncultured beta proteobacterium. Classification (GTDB taxonomy): domain Bacteria; phylum Pseudomonadota; class Gammaproteobacteria; order Burkholderiales; family Burkholderiaceae_C; genus Rhodoferax. Next base: position 11,747 of record CAIQVX010000358.1, read on the forward strand.
TCATGGGCGGCGTGTTCGCATAATAGCCATCTCGTTAAGGCCGCTCTCTTGGTGGCACCGGGAGATGCCGAGCGCGAAGAACTGCGCCCGATGCTCGCAAGCTGGTCGCCCATTGCGCTACAGTGTTTGCCCTTCCGGTCCGTCTTGGTGGCAAGTCGAAATGACCCGTATTGCACCGACACCAGGGCACGTCTCTTTGCCCGAGAGTGGGGCGCCGAGTACGTCGATTATGGATATAAGGGCCACATCAACGCCGAGTCTGAGCTGGGTGATTGGCCAGAAGGTCACCAACTACTTATGGACATGATCAACCGCCACCAGAACTGAACGCACATTCTGAAAGAAAGCTACAAGGAAGACAATGGTCACCAAAAAACCTAAAGGCTTGGGCCGTGGACTAGAGGCACTGCTTGGCCCCAATGTGAGTGAGAGGGCAGCGTTTGACGCTTCCGAAGGCAACCCGGTGAGTCCAGGCTTTCCGGCATCATTGATGCTCGCGGACCTTTTGCCAGGAACGTATCAGCCCCGGACTCGCATGGACGAAGGCGCACTCTACGAGTTGGCAGAATCCATCAAGGTGCAGGGGATCCTGCAACCCATACTGGTTCGTCAACTACAGGATGGGCCGAATCAGGGGAAATACGAAATCATTGCCGGCGAACGTCGGTTCCGAGCCGCTAAACTCGCCGGCCTTGATAGTGTTCCCGTGCTGGTGCGAGATGTTCCCAATGAAGTGGCTGCCGCGATGGCCCTGATTGAGAACATTCAGCGCGAGGATCTCAATCCTCTGGAAGAGGCTCAGGGTGTGCAGCGCCTTATCAGAGAGTTTGGACTCACTCACGAACAAGCGGCGCAGGCCGTAGGACGATCTCGCAGTGCCACAAGCAATTTGCTTCGACTGCTGAATTTGGCGGAACCAGTGCAAACAATGCTTATGGCCGGAGACCTGGACATGGGTCATGCGCGCGCTTTGTTGGCGCTGGACCGTGCGAACCAGATCACTGCTGCGAACCAAATCAGTGCGAGAAAAATGTCTGTGAGGGAGGCCGAGAGCCTCGCGAAAAGGCTTGGCGCAGAGTTCACGTTGACCTCGGCCAAGCACAAGAAAGAGAAGTCGCGCGATATCAAGCGGGTTGAAGAAGAGTTGTCAGATCTGCTCACGGCCGAGGTCGAGGTGCGGGTGAAGAAGCGCGTCAAGCGAGCAGGGCGGATGGAGGAAATGGGCGAAATTGGTATTCGGTTTGGCTCCCTTGATGAGCTTAACGGATTGATCGAGAAACTGTCACGCACTGCGACAGCTTAAACGTTTCGAGCACACCGGACTCCAGGCGCTTGCCAGGCAACAAGACTTTGTTCGATCGTCGGAGTAGCCTAAACTTCCGCTTTGAAAAGTATTGAAGAATATACAGGGGCCAGATTTTGAACTTACCCGACGATAGCCGCGAAAATGTTCCCGACTCCGTGTTGCAAGGCATGGCAATCGTGGCGTTCAGCCTGGCCAAACTGGCAGGCGCCCGCAGTTCGGATACGGCCAACCACATTTGGCGCATCCAGCACTATCTCAAGATACTGGCCCAGCGACTTCAAGGACATCCGCGATTCGCACGCATGCTGACCGACCCGTACATCGAACTGATGTTTCATGCGGCGCCCTTGCACAATCTGGGAACGATTGGAATCCCAGACTGGATCTTGCTAAAACCAAGCCGGTTGTCACCGGCTGAGTTGGCGGTCATGAAGACTCATACCACACTGGCCCGGGACGTTCTTGAGCAGGTAGAAAAAACTTTTGGCTGTGCCGGAGAACCTTTCAAGACACTCAAGGAAATGGCCCAGTCCCATCACGAAAAATGGGATGGTGGCGGGTATCCGCAAGGCTTGTCGGGAGAGCAGATTCCGCTTGCAGCACGTTTGCTTGCCATTGCGGATGTCTATGAGGGCCTGATTTCGAACAGGGTCTACAAGGTTTGCGTTCCTCACGATCAGGCGGTTGCAATCATCTTTCAGGGTCGTGGTAGCCACTTTGACCCTGACATTGTTGATGCGTTCATAGAGATTCAGGACGAATTCCGCGCCATCGCCCATCGCTTCGCGGATACCGATCAAGACATGCAGAGAATGATTGAGTACATGGCCGATGCTATCGCCGAGGAAGCACAGCTTCCGACCCTCTAGAGCGTGAAGACCTTACCAGGATTCATGATGTTCTTAGGGTCCAGAGCGCGTTTGATGGTTCGCATCATTTCCATAGCCGGGGTTCCTGCTTCGGTCACAAGAAAGTCCATTTTGTGAATCCCGACACCATGTTCTCCGGTGCAGGTTCCTCCCAGGCGGAGCGCGCGCGCGACCAGCGAGTGATTGAGCTCCTCGGCTGATGCGCGTTCTTCCGGGATCGCTGGGTCAATCAAATAGCCGAAATGAAAATTGCCGTCGCCGACATGCCCGACCAGAAAATACGGTATACCACTGGCATCAGCTTCGGCCACGGATTCAAGCAAGCAGTCGGCGAGGCGCGAAATCGGAACGCAGGTGTCGGTTGAAATGGCGCGACAGCCGGGGCGGGACTGAACTGCGGAAAAATACGCATTGTGTCTGGCAGTCCATAACCGTGTTCGCTCTTCTGGCGTGGTGGCCCACTCAAATGCGTTACTGCGGTGCTCTGAAGCTATTTCCTGCACCAGCTCGGCCTGTTCCTTCACGCCCGTGGGTGAGCCGTGAAATTCCATCAGAAGCAGAGGTTCCTCGCGCAAACTCAATTTAGCGTGTGCATTGACCATGCGCACCGTGTTTGCATCAATCAGTTCCACGCGGGCAATCGGGATACCTAACTGAATGATTTGAATGGTGCTGCGCACGGCCGCTTCGATGCTGGGAAAGGAACAGATGGCGGCTGATATCGCCTCGGGCAGGGGGTAGAGCCTGACAGTCACTTCGGTGATGATGCCCAGTGTTCCTTCAGAGCCTACCATCAGTCGGGTAAGGTCGTAGCCGGCGCTGCTCTTGCGGGCGCGGGTTCCGGTGCTCAACACGTCTCCCGAGGCACTGACCACCTTTAAAGCCAAAACGTTTTCGCGCATGGTGCCATAGCGCACGGCATTGGTACCGCTGGCGCGGGTTGCGCTCATGCCACCCAAAGTAGCATCGGCACCAGGGTCAATTGGGAAGAACAGGCCGGTGCTCTTGACTGCGTCATTCAGTTGCTTTCTGGTCACCCCGGGCTCCACGGTAACGGTCAGGTCCTCAGCGTTAATTGCCAGAACGCGGTTCATCCGGCTGACGTCAATACAAATTCCCCCCTGCACTGCAAGCACATGGCCTTCGAGCGAAGTTCCAACCCCGAAGGGAATCAGGGGCACACTGAATTCGCTTGCCATCCTGACAACATCAATGACGTCTTGTGTGGACTCGGCGAACAGCACCGCTGCGGGAGGGGGCGCTGCAAAGGAAGATTCATCCCGGCCATGATGCTCTCGTATCGCCAGGGCGGTCGAGAACTGGTCCGAGAAGCGCGTCTTCATCCGGTCCATCAAGGCCGGAGGCACCTGACGTTGACGGATGTCGAGAATCGTCGAAGTTGTTTGAGCCAATGTGTTCACATGGATTCCTATATTGTTCAATACTTGGTGGAGAGAACGCGGTCGTGCCGGCGATTCTGCTGCAACACAACAGCCACCATTTTGCTGCAACAATAGCATTGCACAAGGAGATACTTCATGGGACAACGACTGACACAAATCGCCACTCGAACAGGTGACATGGGTACTACCGGCTTGGGTGACAACACACGTGTCTCCAAGAACAGCATGAGGGTGCATGCCATGGGCGATGTGGACGAGCTCAACTCCAACCTGGGTCTGTTGCTTTGTGAGGAGATGCCTGAGGCGGCACAGGAGCTTCTGGTGCAGATACAGCACCAGCTCTTCAATTTGGGTGGTGAGCTGTCAATTCCGGGGTTTCAATTGTTGAAACCGGAGGCCGTGCTCGCGCTGGACGTAGCACTGGCCGAATACAACGCACCGCTGCCGCGCCTGCAGGAGTTCATCCTGCCGGCGGGTTCCAGAGCGGCGGCCCTAGCCCACATCTGCCGCACCGTTGCGCGGCGCGCCGAGCGTTCTGTCGTAGCGCTGGAAGAGCAGGAGGCGCTGCAAGACACGCCGCGCCAGTACCTCAACCGTTTGAGCGACCTGATGTTTGTGCTGGCTCGCGTGCTCAACCGGTACCGCACCGATGGCTCGGTAGGGGACGATGTGTACTGGACGAGCGAGCGTCTGCTGCATTCCGAGTAATGGCAAGTGGATGCAGGCCCGAATCGGCAAAGAGACCACCGTCCTATGAACCGGTCAAGTCAATCGCGACCCATGAAGCAAATCGCCACACCGCCGTATTTGCCACAGATTCGTCTCTACCAGAACTGGCTTCGCGACCAGCGCGGGCTGTCTTTTGATACCTATGATGCGCTCTGGCGCTGGTCGACGACCGACCGGAATGCCTTCTGGCAAAGCATATGGGATTATTTTGAGTTGCGCTCGCCCTCGTCGCACGACGTCGTTTGTGATGGCGAGCCCATGCCCAATACCCGATGGTTTCTGGGTGCCAGGATCAACTATGCTGATCAGGTCTTGCGTCATGTGGGGCCAGCGCAGGCGGCGGGTTTTGCGGCGATTCTGAGTCACAACGAAAAGAGCTTGGGATGTGAAGCAGCACAGGCGATGAGCTGGACCGAGTTGCGAAACCAGGTCGCCTCGCTGGCTTTGCATCTGCAGGCCAATGGGGTGCAACAGGGCGACCGCGTAGCCGCCTATCTGCCCAATGCCCCGCAAGCCATTGTGGCGTTTCTGGCGACTGTGAGCATCGGTGGTGTCTGGAGTGTGTGCGCCCCCGACATGGGCACCAATGCCGTGCTGGATCGCTTTCGTCAAATCGAACCCAAGGTACTGATTGCCTGCGATGGCGTGACTTACGGTGGGCGCGATATTGACCGCACTGCCGCGCTTGAAGAGCTTTGTGCATCTCTGCCCACGGTGCGGCATCTGATCCTGCATCGAAATCTCGGACTGTCCACCATTGCCAGGACGACACGGCCTGACTGGACTGACTTCGACCGCGCTGTCAGCCGGCGGGACAAAGAAACAGAAGCCTTTGAGCCGAGCTGGATGCCCTTTGATCACCCACTCTGGATCGTCTATTCCAGCGGCACGACCGGACTGCCCAAGCCCATCGTGCACAGCCATGGTGGCACGGTGCTGGTGGCCATGGCTTTGAAGCGCCTGCACAACGACGTTGGTTGCAGCTACTGCGCCAACACCCTGGGGGAGCGCTACCACTGGTACAGCTCCACAGGCTGGGTGATGTGGAACGCTCAGGTCAGCGGCTTGCTCAGTGGGGTGACCTGCTGCATCTTTGACGGCAACCCGGGAGGACGCACGGTCGATGCCAGTGGTAACAAGCTATCACCCGACTGGACCACGCTCTGGCGTTTTGCGGCGGAGCTTGGCGTCACTTTTTTTGGTGCCGGCGCGGCGTTTTATGCCAACTGCCAGAAGGCCGGTTTGGACCTCAGCAGCTGTGGCGATCTTTCCCGCATCCGGGCTCTGGGCAGCACAGGATCGCCGCTGAGTGCCGACGCCCAAGCCTGGGGTACCGAGCAGTTCGCTCGTATCGGTGCGACGCAGTTTCAACGGGACATCTGGTGGTGCAATATTTCAGGAGGCACGGACTTCTGTGGTGCATTCATTGGCGGTCATCGCGAGTTGCCACAAATTCCGGGCGAAATGCAGTGTCGCTTGCTGGGCTGCGCCGTGGAGGCTTGGAACGAGCAGGGCCTGCCCGTGATTGATGAAGTGGGTGAACTCGTCTGCAGTCAACCCATTCCAAGCATGCCGCTGTACTTTTGGGGTGATCCGGGCAAGCAGCGCTACCTGTCCAGCTACTTCAACATGTACCCGGGTGTCTGGCGGCATGGTGACTGGCTCAAGATTGGGCGCAACGGTGGTTGCGTCATCTACGGCCGCAGTGATGCGACCATTAACCGCCATGGCTTGCGCATGGGGACGAGCGAACTCTACAGTGCTGTTGAGGCGCTACCTGAGGTGCTGGACTCCATGGTGGTTGATCTGGAGTACCTGGGGCGTGAGAGCTACATGCCTTTGTTTGTTGTGCTCAGGCAAGGGCTTACCCTGACGGTGGAGATAAGGGAAAAGATCGTGGTAGCCATCAGGACGGCCCTGTCACCGCGCTTTGTGCCCAGTGAAATCTTCCAGGTCGCCGAGATACCTCGCACCCTGTCCGGCAAGAAGCAGGAACTGCCGATCAAGAAGCTGCTGCTGGGCCAACCACTTGAGAAGGTGGTGAATCGGGAGGCGATGGCCAATCCGGCGTGTCTGGACTGGTATGTTGACCTGGCGCGCTCACGCGGGTAGGTGCCGGGGCACCCGTACAAACCCCGATGATATTTGTGCCCTGGAAATATGTCTGCTCAGTAGAATAACCTGACCAATTGGTTGGTTTTCGGGCGCCTTCGCTTCCATCTTGTGGATGGCAAGCAGCGCCTTCGGTGAGGCACACAAAACGCGCTGCGACGTGCCGCTACTGCTTAATTTCCGGCTGTTTGGTGGGTCTGCGAATGAGTTTCCTGTTCGCAACGCCAGTGTCATCCGCGAGCGCGTGTTTTATACGAAGGTGCGACCTGATGCAAGTGCTTGCAGCAAGTCGAGGAAGTTCATTACAACCAACCGGAGATAGGAATGAGTTCAACGGCAAGCAACAACCCCCTGATCAACGATGACTTGAAACCGACAGACCAGGCGCAACGTCATTGGCGAGCCAGTGACTTCGCGGCGCTTTGGGTTGGTATGGTGGTCTGTGTACCAACGTACACCATGGCCAGCAGCATGCTGGACCAGGGCTTCACCTGGCAGATGGCCATCTGGCTGGTGTTCCTGGCCAACTGCATTGTGCTCGTGCCCATGCTCTTGCTCGGTCGGTCCGGAACACGTTATGGCATTCCATTCCCGGTGCTCGCGCGTGCCTCCTTTGGCGTCAAGGGAGCCAACCTGCCGGCTGTTCTGCGTGGCCTGGTCGCGTGCGGATGGTTCTCCATCAACTGCTATTTCGGGGCTCTGGCGCTGCACAGCTTTTTCAATGTCGTCGGAATGGGACTCGCGGGCCCGGTCCAAGGAGAGTTCATCAGCAACTCGCAGCTGGTCTGCTTCTTTCTGTTCTGGGCGGTGCACATCTACTACATCTGGAACGGAGTGGAATCAATCCGCAAACTGGAGGTTGTTGCAGCCCCCCTGATGATCCTGGCGTCCCTGGCACTGGTAGTCTGGGCCTTCATGTCAGTGCCTTCCGGCAAGTTGCTGGACCTGCCGGCCAAAGTGGTTGCGGGCGGACCCAAGACTTGGGCTGCATTGACCGGCCTGGTCGGTTTCTGGGCCACGCTGGCACTTAACATCCCCGATTTCACGCGTTTTGCCAAGAGCAATCGCGAGCAAGTGCTGGGCCAGGCGATCGGTTTACCGATTCCCATGGCACTTTTTTCCATGGTAGGCATCATCGGTTTTTCGGTTTCCCAAATTCTGTACGGTAAAGCCCAGCTATTCCCCGACGGCCTGCTGTCCCAAATGGGAACGTTTGCGTCAGCGGTGGGACTGATAGTGATCCTGTTGGCCAACCTGACCACAAACGTCGCCGCCAACCTTGTGTCTCCGTCATATGACTTCTCCAATCTGGCCCCCGGCAAGATCAGTTTCCGCACCGGCGGTTTGATCGCTGCGGTGATCGGGCTGCTGTTCATGCCCTGGAAACTGCTGGCCACTTCTGGCGGCTATCTCTTCACCTGGCTCGGTGGTTACGGCACCTTGCTGGGCGCCATCGCCGGCATCCTGATGGTCGACTACTACCTGGTGCGCAAAGGCGAACTGAACGTGGGCGATCTCTACCGCCGTGGCGGAGCCTACGAGTACAGTGGCGGATGGAACATGCAGGCGGTGATCGCATTTGCACTGGGCGTTCTGCCATGCCTGCCTGGCTACCTCGTGGTGTCTGGAGTGCTGGACAAGGCATCCGTCAATCCAAGCCTGGTCAGCCTTTTTGATTTTGGCTGGTTCTTCAGTCTGGCGGTGTCTGGCGCCTACTATTTCGTTACCGCCAAACGTCCCTGAACTTGCAGCAGAGGCGTTCTTGATTTTCTCGTGAGGGGCCATATCCTTCTGGATCTGGCCCCTTTTTTTGCATTTCATGTTTCCTATTTCAACCAGTGCACCGGCAATCGCCGCTGACGACGCGGCCAAAGGTCAGATACGTCAGTCCAACGAGGCTGTCATTCTGGCCGCAGCCGAGCGCGTGTTCGCCGGTGCTGGATTTGCCGGTGCCACGATGGCTGCCATTGCGGAGGCGGCCGGCCTGCCAAAGGCCAATCTGCATTACTACTTTGGCAACAAACAAGCCCTGTATCGCTCGGTACTGGCACGCATTCTGGAGGATTGGCTGGCGCCTACACATGGCATCACCCCCGAGGCCGATCCCAGAATCGCCATTGAAACCTACATCCGGGCAAAAATGGATTTGTCGGCCCAGCGCCCACATGCTTCCATGGTTTTTGCCAACGAACTCCTGCACGGAGCGCCGGAACTGAAATCACTGCTGGCGACCGAACTGCGGCAAATGGTGCTGCGGAAAGCCGCAGTGATAGACGGCTGGAACCGAGCCGGACGCATGGCACCCGTTGACCCCGTGCACCTGTTCTTCACGATTTGGGCTGCGACACAGACGTACGCAGACTTTGGGGTGCAGGTCAGTGCTGTGCTGGGTCGGGCGGAGTTGACTGCCCCGGATTATGCTCGGGCCACGGAACATGTTGTGTCCCTGGTTCTGCGTGGTTGCGGCTTGCTCGCTACGACAAGTCTCGCCAAAAAGCAAAGTAAAGGCTAACTTTCATCGTCTTGGTGGTCGTCCCCGAGTCCGCGCTCGATCGAGAAAGAGTTGCAGCACTTGTGACGTTCCCATACAAGAAAATTCCTTGTATTCCCGCTAAATGAGATACAATCTCATTTGCATTTGCGCCGTTTTGCTTCGATAGTCTGTCTTTTTTGAGGTCTGCTCCATGCTGTTGTCTGATTTGCCCAAGGGGGCACATGCCCTGGTAGAGCGTGTGGTATCGGGCTCTGCCGAGGTCGGTGCCGCGACCCTGCACCGCCTGGAAGAGTTGGGCTTCATCGCGGGCGAACCGGTTCGGCTGCTGCGCCGTGGTCCGGGCGGGCGCGAGCCGCTGGCGGTGCAAGTGGGAGAAACCCTTTTCGCCTTGCGTCTCCTGGAAGCGCAGTGCGTTCATGTGCGCCACCTTGAGGTCGGGGTCGCCTGATCGATCCATGTCCCACGCCAGCGCTCCCGGTCTTGACCCTGCCATCAAAAGCATTGCGCTGGTCGGCAATCCCAACTGCGGCAAGACCGCACTGTTTAACCTTCTGACCGGCGCGCGCCAAAAGGTCGCAAACTATGCCGGAGTCACGGTCGAGCGCAAGGTTGGCAGCGCCCGGCTGCCGGGAGGCAGGACGGTCTCAGTGGTCGACCTGCCGGGTTCCTACAGTCTGACACCAGCGACGCCTGACGAGCAGGTCATGCTTGACGTGATCGAGGGTAGGCGCGCCGGCGAAGACGCCCCCGACCTCATCGTGGCGGTTGTCGATGCCACCAATCTGCGCATGAATCTGCGCCTGGTACTGGAGCTCAAGCGCACCGGCAGGCCTCTGCTGGTGGCAGTCAACATGGCTGATGTGGCGCGCTCGCAGGGCCTGCAAGTGGATCTGCCGCGACTGGCACAGGAACTGGGCTGTCCGGTGGTTGAAACCATTGCGGTCAGGCATGATGGGCATGCTAGGTTGTTGGCGCAGCTTGATCGGTATTTTTCCGACGCCACAGTGCAGCAATCCGGCGAGTCAAGTGACGCGGGGCCCGTGAGCTCGGTCAATCTGCAGCGCGAGGTTCGCCGCATTCTGGCCCTGGTCGCACCGATGGCGTCGCCCTCCAGCCGTCTTCAGCACCGGCTTGATGCGGTAGTGATGCATCCAATTTGGGGCCTGATCGTCCTGGCGGCGGTGCTGTTTCTTATTTTTCAGGCGGTGTTTTCGTGGGCGGCCTGGCCCATGGACTTCATCAGGGCAGCGGTGCTTGCGGTCAGCAACGCAACCCTGGCACTGATGCCTGCGGGGCCACTGCGCAGTCTGCTGGTCGACGGCATTTTTGCCGGCGTTGGTGGCGTGCTGGTGTTCCTGCCACAGATTTTGATTCTTTTCTTCTTCATCCTCGTGCTGGAAGATTCGGGTTACCTGCCGCGCGCAGCGTTTCTGCTGGACAACCTGATGAGCAAAGTAGGCCTGTCAGGTCGCGCCTTCATCCCGCTGCTGTCAAGTTTTGCCTGTGCCATTCCGGGCATCATGGCCACCCGCACCATCGTCAACTGGAAGGACCGGTTGGCGACCATCATGGTGGCACCCCTGATGACCTGCTCTGCGCGTTTGCCGGTCTACGCTTTGTTGATAGGCGCCTTTGTGCCGGCGCGTGATGTCGGCTGGCTCAGCCTGCGCGGTTTGACACTGTTTGGCCTGTACCTGGCTGGTGTGGTCTCGGCCATGATCGTGGCCTGGGTTTTCAAGCGCATCTGGATGAAAAGCGCGTACCAGCCATTGATGCTGGAGCTTCCTCCTTACCGTGCGCCCAACCTTCGCAACATTGGCCTGGGCCTGTGGGAGCGCGCCCGCATCTTTCTGAGTCGGGTTGGCGGAATCATCTTCGCCTTGATGGTGGTCTTGTGGTTTCTTTCCACGTATCCCGGGCCACCGCCTACGTGGGATGCGAGCCAGGGACCGGCCATCAGCTACAGCGTGGCCGGCATGCTGGGTCATGCGCTCCAATGGCTGTTTGCACCGCTTGGCTTCAACTGGCAAATATCCGTGGCGCTTGTGCCTGGCATGGCGGCACGCGAGGTCGTGGTGGGTGCGCTGGGAACGGTCTACTCCCTGTCGGCAATCGACAAATCGGTCACCGATGCTCTGGCGCCGGTGCTGGCGCAGGGCTGGTCGCTCGCCACCGCGTACTCGCTTCTGGCCTGGTTCGTCTTCGCGCCGCAATGCCTGTCAACCTTGGCCGTGGTGCGACGTGAAACCAATTCCTGGCGCTACCCGCTCCTGATGGCGCTTTATCTGTTCGCACTGGCTTATGCGGCGGCGTTTTCAACCTACCGCATCACCTTGTGGCTGGGATCCTGAAGCATGACACTGCAATCTCTGATCGTCTTTGTTGTGGTCAGCTGCTGCTTTGGCTATGCCGGCTGGACCTTGCTGCCGCAGGTTGCCCGGAGGGCCATGGCCAAAAGCTTGCTGCGCCTGCCCGTGCACGATTCATTGCGCTTGCGTCTGGAAAGGGCAGCCAGCGCTTCTGGCGCCTGCCATTGCAGCGGCTGCGAGCAGGGATCGATCCAGCGTGGGTTGCAGCAGAAAGCCGCCCCGAACTCTGCGCAGCCACTGATATTTCACTCGCGCAAGAACTAGCCAACTCAAGGCTCTGCAGGGCTTGCTGTCGCAAAGCCTGAGCACAAAAACTGATAATGCCGCAATGAAACGTCGAGACTTACTTCAAATGAGCATGACCAGCGGCCTGTTTGCCGTGAGCCAAAGCGAGGCTACGGTGGCTGTGACGAAATCTTTCGAAGTGGCGGAAGCATCCATCGCTGATTTGCAAGAGGCCATGTCACGGGGAGGCCTGACTTCGCTGCAACTTGTCAATACCTACCTGGCGCGCATCAAGTCCATCGACAAGGCGGGACCCAAAATCAATTCCATCATTGAGTTAAATCCTGATGCCAAAGCGATTGCCGCCAATCTGGACCGGGAGCGCAAGGCCAAGGGGCCACGCGGCCCCCTGCACGGCATTCCCGTGCTGCTCAAGGACAACGTTGCCACGGCAGACCGCATGCAGACCACCGCCGGCTCGCTGGCCCTACTGGGTGCCATCGCCGTCAAGGATGCGTCTATCGTGCAGAAGCTGCGTGACGCTGGCGCAGTCATCCTTGGCAAGACCAATCTTTCCGAATGGGCCAATATCCGCTCAACCCGGTCCACCAGCGGCTGGAGCGCGCGCGGCGGTTTGACCAAAAGCCCGTATGCACTGGACCGCAACACCAGCGGCTCAAGTTCCGGCTCGGCGTCCAGCATGGCAGCCAGTCTTGCCGCCGTGGCCGTCGGCACCGAGACCGATGGATCGATTACCTCACCTGCGTCACTTGCCAGTCTGGTTGGCATCAAACCTACGGTGGGCCTGGTGAGCCGAGCCGGCATCATCCCTATAGCGTCTTCGCAAGACACGGCGGGCCCCATGACACGGAGCGTGGCCGATGCAGCAGCCCTGCTCACCGTATTGGCGGGCACAGATGTGCAAGACCCTGCAACCCGCGACGCTGACAAACACCGGCAGGACTACAGCCGCAGCCTCGATCTCAATGGACTTAGGGGCAAGCGCATCGGCGTCGTGCGCAGTCAGTTCAACGGGCAAAGCGATCTGGTGGCTGGCGTGGTGGAGGCCGAGTTGGCGGTGTTGAAATCGCAGGGTGCGGTGCTGGTGGATGTCACGGAAATTCCCAATACCGCCAAATACGCAGATTCGGAACTGACGGTGCTGCTGTTTGAATTGAAAGCCAGCCTGTCGCAGTATCTCGCCACTTACGCCCCCGCATCCCCTATCAAATCACTGGCTGACGTGATCGCCTTCAACCAGAAGAACAGCGCCAAAGAAATGTCTCACTTCGCTCAGGAGCTCTTTGTCAGTGCACAGGCGAAAGGCGATCTCGACAGCCAGGAATACAAGGACGCGCTAGCCAACAACCTGAAGTTCTCGCAGGAGCAGGGCATCGACAAGGTGCTGACAGAAAATCAGCTTGACGCGCTGGTCGCCCCCACGGGCGAGCTGGCCTGGCTAACCGACTTCATCCACGGCGATTCGTCCGGCAACAGTTTCACCACGCCCGCCGCAGTGGCCGGCTATCCCCACATCACGGTACCGGCAGGATTTGCCAAAGGCCTTCCGTGTGGCATTTCCTTTGTCGGCAAAGCGTGGAGCGAGCCCACCCTGATCGCTATGGCCTATGCCTATGAACAAGCATCCCGCAGGCGCCGGCCGCCCAGCTATGTTCGCACCGTCAATCCGCCTTGATCAGGGCGTCACCCCGGGCTTTGCCGCCAGTTGTCGCAGTTCGGGCTTGTAGATCTTGCCCACCAGGGTCATCGGCATGGCATCCAGCACCGTCACAGACTTGGGGCGGGCTGGCGGTTCGTCGACCCGGCTTCGCACGAATTCGAGCAGTTCCGCTTCCGAGGCCAGCGCGCCCGGAGTCAGCGTCACAAAGACCACCGGCAACTCGCCGGCATAGGCGTCGGGCGCACCCACGGCAGCGCAATGTTGCACAGCAGGATGCGCCGCCATCGCGTCTTCAATCACTTTCGGGTCGATGTTGTGGCCACCTCGAATGATCAAATCCTTGGATCGACCGCTTAAGTGGAGTCGACCTTGCTCATCAAGCCATCCCAGGTCACCGGTGGCCAGCCAGCCGTCTGCCATGAAGGCGTGGACATTGTCTCGGGGGTCAAGAAATCCAGAAAACAGATTCGGTGACTGGAAGGTCACCATACCCTGTTCGCCAGGCGGCATCTCGCGTGCGCTCGGGTTGCCGTGCTCATCCAGAGCCACCACGCGCAGCTGGGTGTAGGGCAGCCTGAAACCGACGCAGCCCGCCGGGGCATTGACGCCAGGCGGCGTGATGGTGGAGATGCCAGCCATTTCCGTCATGCCCAGGCTTTCATGCACATGCACGCCAGACAAAGCCTCAAAGCGCGCTGCCAGGTCCGGCGAGATCGGCGCCGCGCCGGTACGGCAATAACGCAGCGAGGAGATATCCGCCGCGCCGACGGGTATATCGACCAGAGCCGCCAGAACCGTGGGCACGGCTGAGACCGCAGTAGCCCTGTAGCGTTCGACCAGGTGCCAGTAGTTGCGCAGCACTTCCCGATTGCGAAAAAGCGAAGTGGTCGGAATCACCACCTCGGAACCGGCTGCAAACGATGTCAGCGAACCAGGCAGCACACCGGCCACATGGAACAGCGGATAACCGTTGATCACCACATCGGCGGCCAGCGTGCCCTGCATCTGCACGCAGACCCAGGCCGTGAAGACTTGAGCCGCATGACTGTGGCGTGCCAGCTTGGGCGCGCCCGTGGTGCCCCCGGTATGAAAGTAGGCGGCAATGTCATCGCCTGAAATACGGCGCCCACTGACCAGGTGGTCATCGGCCTGGTGTCGGCGCAACTCGCCAAAGTCCAGCACGCCGTCGGGCAGGGCCGGTGCGGTGGCCTCACCGACCGGTGCAACGCGCAGCACCGCGATCAGTGTCGGCACCTGTGTGCGGATGCGCATCGCCTTGGACCAGATGCCGGACTCATCATCCGAGCCCCAGGCAAACAACACCTTGGCCTTGCCAGCGTTCAGTAGGGAGACCAGCTTCTCCTCGCTGAGCAGGGAATTGAGCGGCTGGACAATGCCGGCTGCCTCACCACCCCAGAGTGCCAGGTGGTAGTCCAGACATCCCGGCAGAAGGACGCCAATGGCATCACCGGGTTGCACGCCGATTCGAAACAGCAGGTTGGCGGTCTGGTGAATACCGGCAAGCAACTCGCCGTAGGACCAGCGCGTAACGCCGTCTTCCGGCTTGGCCGAGTGCAGGAAGGTCAGTGCGGTCTTCTGGCCAAAAGCGCGGGCCGAGCTGCAAAAAATGTCGTAGGTGCTGCGCTCGGCGAACGCCTGCTCCAGAGGTGTTTCCTCCAGGCGACGGACATCGGCTTCACTGCGGATCGGAAAAGTCGGAACAAAGGGCATGAGCCATGGTAGTCGCAAACAAGCTCAGGCCACAAACACCCTTGCCTTGCGCGGCGTCAGCAGTACGGTTTCATCGGTTTTCAAATCCAGCGCATGGAACTGTTGCGCCGGAATTTGCGCCTCGATCAGTTCGCCATTTCCGGCGGACGCGTCCAGTGGCAGCAATTCAAGACGCGCAATCGGTCCGACCACGATGGCGCGCGTGAGGCGTGCCACGATGCCGCTGGCCGTGCCGACGTTCTGGCTGCCCGGCGTGTAGCGCTCCACCTCCAGGTCATGCGGGCGCACGTAGGCAAAGGCTTTGGCGTCCTGCACGTCGCCGTGCTCGGGTGTGGCCAGACGCAGGCCGTCATGGTTCCCGCCGATCAGCATTTCACCTTCGTGGGCGCGGCCGTGAAACAGATTCACGTCACCCAGGAAACC
>CAIQVX010000359.1 GCA_903875275.1 uncultured beta proteobacterium
GGACGCTCGTGGATGGTCGGCGTGAGAAATTGGGTCGGCGCCGCAGCGGTCAAGAAACCAGCTTTTGGTCACGCTGTGCTGGGTGCACTTTGATAAACGAATTTTGCATGGCCGACTACTTACTCAAGGAGAATATTGGTGAGTATTATCGGACGGCTCAAATTCATCAAAAGAATTCAGGCGTATCGACCGGGGTTTCTGGGGCTCGTGATGAACCCAGATTACATTACCCGGCGTGGCCTATTTAAAGCGGTACGCAGCATCGCACCTTTAATCAAGGGCAATGTACTGGACTTTGGTTGTGGCTCGAAACCGTATGAATATCTATTTGTCAATGCGACCAAATATATTGGATGTGATATACAAACAAGTGGACACGACCATACTGAGAGTCGTGTTGATGTCTTCTATGATGGTCTGACCTTACCTTTTTCCGATGCGACCTTTGACTCTGTCGTTTCCTTCGAAGTCTTTGAGCACATCTTCAATTTGCCCGATGTACTCAGTGAGATCCGTCGAGTAACCAAACCTGACGGATACCTATTAATCACAATCCCATTCGCCTACGAGGAACATGAAGTGCCCTACGATTTTGCTCGATACACGTGCTATGGAATCTCGACAGTCTTACAAACAGCAGGCTACGAAGTCATAAAAAATGAGAAAAGTGGCGGATACCTCCTCGCTGTACATCAAATGCTTATGATATACATCGTTAGACTGCTCCCCAAGAGCAAACTATTGTTTAATTCGGTACAAGCGCTGATCCTGTTCCCGCTGACTAGTTTTGTTCTATTGCTCGACTTGATCTTACCAAGACACTATGATTTCTATTGCAACAATATTGTACTTACCAAAAAGAGAAAGGAGGAGAGTTCAGAAACCCCAGTTTGACCAAAATTAATAAGCTACCCCGCTTGATCTAATACTGATGCCAATAGTATTTAGGGCAGACGCTTACGTCTGGGCCATTACAGCTCGCTATTGCGATGAGTTTTGGGCTCCACTCTTCATAAGCCGGCGTAGTATCAATAACAAACGTTGCCGCACTCTACCGGTGTACTTTTCTGCAATCAAGTACGATGCATAACAATAAAGATAAAGAAAAATGATCAACCCCAAAAAATACGAGATGCCTCCAAAAGTTGGCTGTTGCTGAAATTTGATCCCAAATTTCTCATACAAGAACGCAACAGAAAACACAAGCGCAGGGAAGTGAAAAAGATAGGTCGAATATGAAAATTCCGCGACAAATGAGTTCATCTTTAATAATCTTGCCGATCCGCAGCTCTTGCTCATGCCAACCAGCGCAATAACAAATGAACATCCAAGGGAAAAATCACGAAAAAAAGAAATGGAGTCGGATTCTGGGACCATCAGATTTTCTACGTTATGACTCAGTCTTGACGCTGTCATTACAACTGTGAAAATCAATAATCCGACGGTAGGTGTCATACCTCTAGCGCCCGCCTGGATCCAGGTGAATGCGAGAAATCCTAAGCACCAAATAGATCCCCAAAGAGCCATCTTGAATGGGAGTGCAACCATAAGACATATCGCAGCACAGGTCGCTAGTAACCGAATCTTTCCATTTCCGACCAACCCCACACCTACCAATCCGAATGCGCAGTAGTACCACCATTCGTAAGCCAAACTCCAAAGTGGCGCATTACTACCAAAAGTACCAGTCAGAACACCTTGTAAGTTGAATAAATTAGATACAAAAATGGGGAAGCTCAATGTATTTGCAATTGTGCTATTGAGTGACACCGTGCTGTACTGCGCTGAATTGGTGTAAAGCTCGCTTTGGTTGTACCAGTTGAGTCCCACATAGTCCAAGACAAGCGTCGAAATCATCGCAGGAATGAGGGTGATATAAATCCTACTAATGCGAGCAGCCAAATAAGATGGGACATCGTAGCCATCATGTCTCCATTTGAACAAAGTAGAAGCACCCACCAAATAACCGCTAAGCACAAAAAAAATAATAACAGACTCATGCCCGAATCCGGTTATGAAGTACAGTGCTTTTGTGAAAGCTGTTTTTTCCACGACATGCTTGTAATCAACAAGCACCAGGTGGCGAACATGCCCAATCAAGACCAAAAATGCTGCAAACCATCTCGAAGCATTTAGGAAATTTGAAAAAGCTGGGTTATGTATCATTTGTCGGCGGGTGAAAGTACAGTTGGATCTAAATTGAACTTAGTGTCAATCATCCAGATTGGAACCAACTCTGATGTTATTACTGCTTAGCTTGGTCTGCCAGCTGACGAACTCTGCCTTTTCCCACGCTTCTGTGGGAATAATCGGAGTGTTTGCGGCACACATCCCTTCTTGGCACGAGGGGAACCACCAAGGGTTTGATCCCCCCTTGGCGTTGATCCAGCCTACGGTATTTTTAGCAACTGAATTTCCGGCAAAGTTTTCCAAAGGTGATTTTGGATTGACCGAGACGTACAAGCCAACATTGGCCGACGCAATTCTGTTGCCATCTGGCAGTTTCCCTGTGGCAATAACGCGGTTGTTCCACACGAGCACGTGGTGGCCGCTCGCAATCCCCACGCCATAGTTGCTGGTGTTAACCACCTGGTTATTGTAGATACGCACGTAGCCTGTAGCCTCTGCAAGCGTGGTGACATCGCCATCAGTGATGATGCCGCCACCGCTAAAATTGTCGCTCAACGGTTCATTGGGGTAAGCACCCCGTATGTAGTTGTCGTGGATGAGGATCGGGCTATCGGATGTGCCGCTGCTTCGGTACACGTTAATGTTGTCTTCAACCCGGCTTCTG
The DNA here is from genome assembly GCA_903875275.1 of uncultured beta proteobacterium. GTDB lineage: Bacteria > Pseudomonadota > Gammaproteobacteria > Burkholderiales > Burkholderiaceae_C > Rhodoferax. Next base: position 2,795 of record CAIQVX010000359.1, read on the forward strand.
CGGGGCTCATTGATCACCTCGTTCCAGGCGATTTCGATGCCACTGGTCGCCCTGACATTGTTGAGTTGTGTGAATTGAACAGGCAAGAATTTCTTGGACGAGTACCCACCAACTCCATTGCTGAGCCGACCTTCAATGTTGAGCGCCTTGTTATAGCGAATCGCAATGCCTTCGTTTGATTTGCCGGCGCCATCAACGTAAATGCCAGCGGTGCCAAGCAGTGTGTTATTTTCAACTATCAGTCTTGCGGGCATGTAGACGCTGACAAAACGGCCAGTTTCACCGTCCAGTACATTAGGATTGAACCCCTGTGCTATGCAATTTCTGACAGTAATATTGGTGCCAGGCAAAAGCGATCTGATCATGTGGGACTTGCCGCGCAAATGGCAATCCTCAATCACCACAGCCGCCGTTGTATTGACAGTGATGGCGGGCACATTGGGGACGGCACTTTCCCAATTACCCCTATGAATGCCACCCGCGGAAATGACCAGTGGTGCCCTGTATTCAAGCGGCTTACTATCGGAGGTGATGGTGTCGCCGTGGGCGTTCAATGCCAAGGCGAAGAACGCCATTGCATACTTCACAACTATTGGGAATGCACTGCGTTTGTGGCTCATGAATTTTCTTTTTTGACCGTAGAAGTGTGTCAGGCATCACACCAGCCCACTGTATGATGTTACTGTCAATTTGATGGCAGGGTGCGCCATCACCAGCGCATATAACGTAATAATTACCCAAAGAGATGTCAATGTGCCAGCTCTGATTGAAAAAGTGACCAAGAATTTGCTGGGCGTCCCAATCGATTCCATTAGTTTTGCGAATGCGATAGACCGTGTGCTGGTTTGGGGCCACACCCATCAGAGTCGCTATGTGGTTCTTGCTAATGTACATGTCGTAGTAACCGCATCGAAGAACCCAGATTTTGGTCAAGTGGTCGCATCTGCCAATATGGCCGCACCCGATGGCGCCCCCGTTGCCTGGATGATGCGGCAATTGGGCGCAGTGCACCAAACGCGTGTAACCGGCCCCGATCTTACGTGGGCGCTACTCGGACGCTGTGAGTCTGAAGGCTTGCCTGTGTATTTCTTCGGAAGTTCACGCGAGACACTCGTGCGTCTTGCCGAACACATTACCGCCGCATTCCCCGCCCTGCCAGTCGCAGGTTTCGAAGCACCGCCCTTCAGACCTTTGACCGAGCAGGAAGACGCTGATGTTGTGGAGCGCATCAACGCCAGCGGAGCCGGCTTGGTTTTTGTGGGCCTGGGTTGCCCGAAGCAGGAGTGTTGGATGCACGCACACCGAGGCCGGGTCAACGCGGTCATGCTGGGCGTGGGAGCGGCGTTTGACTTTCACGCCGGCACCGTGTCCCGCGCGCCAGCCTGGATGCGGGACCACGGTCTGGAATGGCTGCATCGATTGATCAGCGAGCCCGGTCGGCTTTGGAAAAGGTACCTTGTAACGAACACGCTCTTTGTCATCGGCGCCATCCGACAATTGGCAGCGCAACGGTTCTTTTCCGGAAAGAGCTGAGTGTGGTGACGGGGGCCTCCCTCAAGGCCTCCCCCCCACCTCCCTCAGCATCGCCCGCACCCGGTACAGATTCGCGGTCATGTCGGCCAGGCCGGCGCGGTCGTAGTCCAGGGTGTCGCTGAGAAGGTTGTGCCTTATCTCTGGCACCACGCCGTAGCCGGCGTTGAGCGAATTGATTGAATTGCCCACGCGCGAGCCGATGCCGTAGACCCACTGGTCGCTGCCGCGCACGGTGGCGGGTCCAACCATGGTGGCTGCGCGCTCGCCGATGGGCATGCTGATCTCGAAGCCTGCGTACTTGACGCGGTCCGGGTTGATTGAGCCGCTGTAGCGCGTATCCCGGTAGTACAGCGTCAGTCGGTTGTCGCCAAACCAGTGATGGCTGGCGAACCGCACGCCGTGGTCCTGGTTGTAGAACTGCCCGGCCTGGGCTTCGAGCATCCAGCGGCCGTCAACAAGGCTCCAACGCGCCGCCGCCAGCCCTAGCGGATGGGTCACCGTGTCGTTGCTCAGGCCGGTGGTGTCCTTGCCCGCGTAATACCCGGCCAGGGCGCTCAGGCGCACACTGCCCTCGGGGCTGAGCCAGGCCACGTCAAGCTGACCGCCGTAGTCGTTGTGCTGAACATAGCCCACGCTGCCCTGCGCCCACATGCGGGGCCCGATCTGCTGCTGGTACGACAGCACGGTACTCTCGACCCCGCCCCGCACACGCTCGCGCCCATAGGCCTTGTCACTGCCAAAGTTCTCGGTATTCATCACGGGCGCGGTCACCCGGCCCTGCCACAGCAGGCCACGCCCTAGCGCCACCTCCCAGGCCAGATCCAGCCCCACCGAGAGGTCATAAAGCCCCACTTCGTTGCCCAAATGCTGACGCAGTACCGGGCCCAGCTCAAACTGGGGCCGCAGTGCCTCCCAGCGCTGTGTCTGCGCTGGTGCCACCGCCCAACCAAGCGCCGGCGCGCGCGCCGACTGGCCGTTGTCCAGCGCCAGGGCGGCGCGGCCGTCGCACCACCAGTTGCCCTCGGTAAAGCGGGAGAGGCAGGCGGAGCTTGCGGCCACCGACAGCACCGGGTCCTGCAGATAGGTCAGCGTCAGGCGCACCTGCTCGTCGCCCCGGGCGCTCTTTTGCCACAAGGCCAGCGCCATGCCCAGCGCGTCAAGACGGTTCTTGCGCCAGACCAGCGGCTCGGTTTGCACCACCCAGTGCCTGGCCTCGTCAAAACCCACCCACACCGATGAAAAACCAGCTTTGCTGAGGCGGCTGGCCAGTTCGTCGGCCCGCCTGGCTTGTGTTGCTACGGATTCGGCCTCTGCTGCTGCTGCCGGCACTGCCGCCGGCGCGGCCACGGCCACGGCCACAGGCATGGCATTGGCGCTTGCCGCGGCTGGCTGCGCAGACCCCAAAGTTGAAGTCGTAACGGGTAACCTGCGCGTGCCCCGATTCAGGTTGCGTTTGTCAAAACTCAGCGTCAGGGCGATACCAGCCTGCCAGGCCTGCTGATCCGTGCGGTCGCTTAGTTTGCGGCTGATTCCCACTTCCAGTGCCAGTTGCTCGGTCAGGGGACGCGCGTAACGCACGCCGACACGCAGATCGTGGCTGTCAAACTCGGCCAGCGCGCGCCAGTTGTCGGTCAGAAACACCTGCGTGCTGCCAAACAGGCCATCGAGCGACGAGTAGGCGTGGTTGCCCTTGGCATAACCCAGGCTCACGTCCACCGAGCCAAACGACGAGGTGGCCACACCGTAGTAACTGCGAAAGTTGGTGGCCGCGCCACCCACGTCCACCGCGCCAAAAGCCAGCCGTGTGTCCCAGCCAAAGCGCAGCGGCAACTGGTACTTGCCGCTGGCCGAGAGGTCGCGCATGGCGCCGCTGCAGGTTGGGCTTGCCAGGAACGCGTTGCAATGCAGATCGCCCTCGTAAGCCAGACGGCCCACCACTTCCAGCCCCGGCAGCACGCCAAAGCCCAGGTTCACCGAACCAAACGCCCCCTCACCTGCGTTGCTGCGCTTCTTTTCCGGGTTGCTGTTGGTCCATGACAGCGATGCCATGCCCGGGTCCAGCACATCAGCGGTGGGCGAATTGATGGAACCGGTGAAGCCGGCGGGGCCAAGCTGTGCCTGAACCGAGCCAGCCAAGGCAAGCGGGCAAAGGCACAGCAGTTTGAGTGGTAGGTAACGCATGATGCAGGTGTTGGTTACAGTTCTTTGACGTAGCTAAGTTGTCGCGCACCATCGTAGTGCCTGTCGCATTCCAGCACAAAACCAGAAAAATACGGAAGTTGTGAATGTGCCAAGAATCGTGTGAAATGATATACAGTAGCAGTGTTGTCAGAATTGTCACAGAAAACTACTGGTTAATCGGAGGTTTACGCATGAAAACGACTATACGGACATGGGCCAGCGCCCTTGCGTTCGCGGTAACTGCCGCGATTATTACCGGCTGCGGCTCCTCGAGTCCGCCAGTCGATGTGGTGGTGCCGCCACCCGCCGTCACTGCGCCGGGCGTGGCCTTGCAAGCCGTGGTGAAGGATGCCTCCACTGGCAACCCAGTCGCTCCGGTCGCCCCCGCCGTGGTCACCGTCTCGGTGTATGGAGCGGACGCCAACAAGGTGGTCAGCTACGAGGGTGCGTCCATTTACAGCGCCACCAACGGTTTCGCCGGCCCGTTTACAACTGCAAACGGCTACTTGACCATTTATGTCAAGCCCGGAACACCCGTGCCAAGCCAGATGGCCTTGCGCGTGGTTGCCAGCGCCAACGGCTACGTCACCTCCAGTGAAGACGTGGTGGTCAAGAGCACCGACCTCAATTCCGACGGCTCCACAAAGGGTATAGACGTCAACATTTCGCTGGTCAAGGTCAGCGCACCGCCGCCCAGCGTCACTGTGGCGACCGAGCCAGTGACAGTGACCGCCGGCGTCAGCCCACCCACAGCAACCACCAATACCACGCCCGAGTCCACAGCCGTGGTGAACGGTTCAACCGTCAACCTGGGCAGTGCCACGGTAGAGGTTCCGGCCACCACAGCAATTTACGCCGATGCCGCCAAGACCGTACCGCTTCCATCAGGTAGCACCAACCTCATCGTCACCTACAACAACAGCGTGACCACCAATTCGCTGGCCGCATTTCCGGGTGGATTCACCATGAGCCAGGACGCAACCGGCACTGCGCTGGCCGCGCCCGCCGTGTTTGTTACGGCCGGCTTTGCGTCGGTGGAACTTGTTGTTACGGCGCCTGACGGAACAGTCACCCAGGCCAAGACCTTTGACAAACCAGTCAGCGTGACAATTCCCATCCCCAAGGGAACCATCAGTCCGGCAACCGGTCTGGCCGTGAAGGCTGGCGACATCATTTCAATCTGGGCCTACAACTCGACAACCGGCGCCTGGGGTGTTCTGAAGCTGAACAACGGCACGATTGTGAAGGGTACGCTGGGTGCACTTAATGCCAGCAACAACACCTTCCCGGTCACATTCGCAACCGATCACCTGACCTACTTTGCCATGGGTGATGTGCTGGCGCCAGCGCAACAGTGCACCAATGCAGCAATCAACGTTATTGGTGCGGGCACTTACGAACTCGATTTCGTCTTCACCAAGGTCGGTGGCGGCTGGAGTTATCAGGGTACCCGTCCCGCCAACAGCACAAGAGCGCTGACAGTTCCCTCGGCACCTGCGGGCCCGGTGACGGTTCAGGTTTATCAAAAGCCGGCCGGCACATTGATCAACACCTTATCAGTGGCAGACCTTTGTGCCAGCGGCGGAAACTCTTTGACCGTGACACCTGCAGCGATACCTGTTGCTGGACTGACTGTGACGGTGCGCCGTGTTTGCAGCGCCAACGCCAGTGCGTTTACCTTGGCCTCTGGTGTCAAAGCGCAGGTAAGAAACGTTGACACTGGTGTGCTCGCCGCAACAGCCATCACCAACACGACCGGAGTGGCCACATTCAGCAACCTTAACCTGGGGTCTTACGTCGCGGAGGCCGTGGATTCTGCTGGACAGGTCCTCGCGACCAGTAGCATGACGTCGCTTGCAACAGGCGATGCCAAGTCGGCGACGTTGGACATATCCACCACCTGCTCGGTGATCTCGGGAGGCTGATCCTCCACTCTGTGACGCTTCGGCCTGTTTCCGAACCGGCCGAGGTAACCGCGTCGCTGGAGGCACGGCCTGTCGGGCCTCTGTTTGAGCCGGTTTCGACGTACACTCGGTACGGGTCAAATCCAAACAACAAAACGCGGGAGCGGCATGAGCCAGATGACTTACCGCACCTCGGTTTACCGGGGTGCCTACGCAGCCCTGTTCGTGGGGATGTATCTGCTGCTGGCAGCCTATCTGCTGTCGGGGGATGATTCGGGCTCCGACAGCAGCAGCGGCGTCTGGCGTCTGCTGATTGGCATGCTGCTGGCCGCTGCAGTGGGCACCGGCTTTGGCCCGGCACTGCACCGGAAGATTTTCCCGCGCCGCACCCGGCGTCACCCGCGCCACCACATCAGCCGGCATTCGTCGAAGTGACATGAGCCAACCCACGTTCTCCATACTGGTCGTCTGTACCGCCAACATCTGTCGCAGTCCGGCCGCGCAGTCGGTGCTGTCGGCGCAGTTGGCCCAGCAACCGGCACGGGTCGAATCGGCCGGCACCCGGGCTTTAGATGGCAACGCCATTGATGCAGACATGGCAGCCCTGCTGAAAGTACGGGGTTTTGATACCATGGAGCAGCATCGGTCACGCCCGATCATGCCCACCATGCTGGCGCGTTACGACCTGGTGCTGTGCATGCAGGACCAGCATCTGCAGGAGGTGCTGGCGCTGTACCCGGCCGGGCGCGGCAAAGTCAGACTGCTGGGCCACTGGAGTGACCAGGAGATTGGGGACCCGATTGGCCAGGCAGAACCGGTCTACGCAGCAGCGCTGGACCAGATCGAGCTCTGTGGCGGGCAATGGACAAAGAAATTGATAGACATGGGAATGATGCAATGACAGAACATTCAAGAGCCCGCGTGCTGGCACTGCTGCTGCCCGTGGTGCTCGCCGCCTGCGGTACAGCCCCGGGCATGTACATGGCGACTGCGCCGAGCGAGCAGGCGCGCAGCACCTGGTTTGGCACGCGCGCCGCCGAGCCACAAAGCAGCATCGACTTTTCCCTGATCCGCCTGGGCGCCGACAACATGAGCAAGTACGCCGCTCCCGTCAACGGGGCCGCCGCCACTCCCGCATTCAGCGGCAAGGACGCCGGCCCGTACCGCCTGGGACTGCAGGATGTGCTGCGCATCAACGTCTGGGGTCATCCCGACTTCATGCCTACGCTGTCAGCCGTTTCCTCCACCGGTGTGGCCAGCGTGCCGCTGGGCCGCACCATCAATGAAGACGGCACCCTGTTCTTTCCGCTGGTGGGCACACTGCGCGCCACGGGCCTCACCGTGGCCGAGTTCCGCGCCGTGCTGACCAAGGCGCTGGCCAAGTTCATCAAGGACCCGCAGGTGGACGTGGACATTGCGGCCTTTCGCAGCCAGCGCGTGTTCCTGGCCGGCGAGGTCAAGGCACCGGGCGTCGTGCCCATCACCGACATCCCGCTCAAGATCACCGACGCCATTGCCGCGGTTGGCGGCACCACCGCCGATGCCGACATGGGTGTGGTGCAACTCACCCGCGCCGCCCAGAGTTTCACCATCGACCTCAACCGCCTCTACTTTGGCGGTGAACTCGCCCTTAATCTGACGCTGCAGCATGGTGACGTGCTGACCGTGCCTGACCGGCAGGCACGCAAGGTCTTCCTGCTGGGCGAAGTGATGCAACCCAAGTCTTACGTGCTGCGCCGGGGCCGCGTCAGCCTGGCCGAGGTGCTGGCCGATGCGGGCGGTCCGAACCCGCTGTCTGCCAATGCCGGCGAAGTCTTTGTCATGCGGCTGGGCACAGACGGCAAGCCGCTGGTGTTCCAGCTTGACGCGCGTGAGCCGGTGGCTCTGTTGCTGGCCGACCGTTTTGATGTGCAGGCGCGCGACCTGGTCTACGTCAACCCGACCGGAATGACACACGCCGTGCGAATCATGAACCAGTATCTGCCGCTGTTGCAGGGGGCATCCAGCGTCAAGGCAGTTGGCGGCTTCTAAGTAAGCCGTTCACCACACCAACGTCAACCTATCTTTACCAGGCTCCCATGGCGACAGAAACCAGCGACCGCAACAACGACAACCGCCCCCTTGTTCAGGAGGAAGAGGGGCTCTCGCTTGTCGACATTCTTGAGAACGTCCTCTATTTCAAGTGGCACTTCATCGTGGTGGCCAGCGTGGTGTTCACGCTGTCGGTGTTTTACGCCATCATGGCCACGCCGGTCTACACCGCCGACGTCCTGATCCAGGTGGAGGAAAAGAAGGGCTCTTCCCTGGGCGCACTGAACGCCGTGGCCAAGGCGCTGGATGTGCAGCAGTCGCCAGTGATGGGTGAAATCGAAATCATCCGCTCGCGCAACGTGATCGGGCGCGCAGTCGAGGCCGAACTGGCCCACACCAGCATCCGGGTTGCGAACCGGCTACCCTTTGTTGGTGGCTGGCTGGCCCGCCTGAGCGAGCGCGACAGCACCGGTCTGGCCAAGCCGCTGTGGGACTGGGGCAATATTGCCTGGGGTGGTGAAGCATTGACGCTGGACGAGTTCGTGGTGCCGGAGCGCTATTTCGGCCGGCCTTTTGACCTGATCGCCGGCGCCAGCGGCGCCTGGTCGCTGCGGGATGCCGAGGGCACGACCGTGCTGCAGGGCAAAGCCGGGCAAAGTGCCCAGTCCGCTGACGGGCAGTTCAAGCTCTGGGTCACCGGCATGAAAGCACGGCCCGGCAACCGTTTTGAGATTCGTCGCTACTCGGTTCCGTCGCGCATCAGCCAGATCCTGGGGCAGATGACCGCCACCGAAACCAAGCGCCAGTCCAGCGTGCTCAAACTCACCTTTGAAGACACCAACCCGGCCAATGCGGCGCGCATGCTCAACGCCATTGCCGACGCCTACCTCAAGCAGAATCTGGAGCGCCGCTCCGAGGAAGCCGACAAGAGCCTGAAGTTCCTGCAGGAGCAGTTGCCCGAACTGCGCAAGCAGCTCGAAGTGGCAGAGAAAGCCTTCAACGGCTTTCGCAACCGAGAGAAGACCATAGACATCTCGGGTGAAATCAAGGTGCTGCTGGACAAGACCACCAGCATCGAAAAACTCCGGATGGAAAACGAGTTCAAGCGCAAGGAATTGCTGCAGCGTTATGAACCGAATCACCCCGCCATCCGGGCGCTGGACAGCCAGATCGCCAGCCTGAAGGGCGAATCACAGACCCTGGGCCGGGACATTTCCACATTGCCTAACACGCAACAGGACTACATCCGCTTTGCACGCGACGTGGAGGTCAATAACCAGCTCTACGTTGGCCTGCTCAACAACGCGCAGCAGTTGCAGGTCGCCCGCGCCGGCACCACCGGCAACGTGGCGATCATTGACCGGGCCGTGGTACCGGAGCGCCCGTCGCGTCCCAACAAGCCGCTGACGGTGGCCATTGGTGGCCTGCTGGGCCTGCTGCTGGGCTTTCTGGCCAGCCAGTTGCTGGCCATGATGTCGGGCATTGTGCGTGACCCCAAGAAGCTCGAGCTCAGGACTGGCATCCAGACCTACGCGATTCTGCCGTTCGCCCCGGAACAGTTCGACAACGAACAGAGCGAGAGTAAACCCTTCCTTCTGGCGCACGAGAAGCCGACGGCGGTGGTGATCGAGGCCTTGCGCAGCATGCGCACAGCGCTGCTCTTTGCGCTGTCTGAAACACCCCGCGCCAAGGTCATTCTCATCACCTCGGCAGCGCCCTCACAGGGCAAGAGCTTTATTGCAGCCAATCTGGCCTACCTGATAGCGGCGGCCGGCAAACGCGTGCTGTTGGTGGATGCCGACGTGCGCCGATCTTCCTTGAAGCACTACTTCAACCTGCCGGACAAGGTGAAAGGCCTTTCCGACGTACTCAAGGACAACCTCCAGTTTACCGGGTTCGTTCTACCTGAAGTGCACGCCCATCTGGACATGCTGCCTGCGGGCGCACGTGTCAAGAACCCGGGCGATCTGTTCTCCAGGCAGGCGCTGGTCGACACCATCACCAACGCTGCCAACAGTTACGACTTTGTGGTCATCGACTCACCGCCAGTGCTGCCAGTCAATGACGCTGCGGCGCTGTCCAAGTGGGCTGACGTCACCGTGTTCGTGGCGCGGCAAGACTCGGTCAGCCAGTCTGAAGTGGCAGAAGCCCTCATCCTGCTTGCCAAGTCCGGCAAACCGGTCAGCGGACTGGTCTTCAACGGTTACATCCCGTCGACCCTGCGCTATGGCTACGGTTATGGCTATGGTTATGGCTACCGCTACCGCAAGTATGGCGGTCGCTATGGCAAGGGCTATGGTTACGGACGGGGGTACGGCAAAGGCTACGGGTACGGCTACGGAAAGAGCTACGGCTATGGTTATGGAGATGACGATGCTGAAAAGACGGCCCAGAAGGCGCCCAAGTAGCTCTGGCATGGTCGCACCATGAATTGGTTCAAGGAATTCCCTCACTACGTTTGGCCTATCGCCACATTTGCCACGGGTCTGGCGGCCTGGTTTGGGGCCATGCTGCTGGTGCTGACCAAGTCGCTGTATTTCCGTGATTCGATCACCACCAGCAACGTGGTCCAGCGTGTCCATGTTGAGCCAACGCCGCGCATTGGTGGATTGGCACTGTATTTCAGCGTGCTGCTGGGAACGGTGCTTTCAACCGGTGAATCGCGCCATTTCCTGATGTATCTGGTGATGGCCGGAACACCCGCCTTCGCCTTCGGCTTGCTGGAGGATTGCACCCATCGCGTCCCGGTCGTCACGCGCCTGTTTGCCACACTGGGTAGCGGTATTCTGGGCTGCTTCATCACGGGCTCGACCATCACTGGCATTGACGTGCCGCTGATCGACACCTTGCTGATGTGGGCGCCGCTGTCAGTCGTCTTTACGGCCTTTGCCGTCAGCGGCGTCGCCAACGCTTTCAACATCATCGATGGCTTCAACGGGCTTGCCTCTGGCACCGCCATGATCGCACTCTGGGCAATGGGCCTGGTAGGGCTGCACCTGGGCGATGTCCAACTGGTCAACGTGTGCGTGATTCTGGCAGCAGCGATCACCGGGTTTCTGCTGGTCAACTGGCCCTTTGGCAAGCTGTTCATGGGAGACGGCGGAGCCTATTTTGTCGGTTTTGCCGTGGCCTGGGTCGCGGTGTTGTTGCTGGAGCATCACCCCGAAGTGTCGGCCTGGTGCCCCTTGCTGATTTGCGCTTACCCCGTGCTTGAGGTGGTGTTCAGCATGCGTCGGCGTCGCCTGCGCAACCAGATTGTGGGCCATGCGGACCGACTGCACCTGCACAGTCTGGTCAAGCGCCGCGTGGTGCGCCAGTTGTTTCCCCGCGTCAACCGCACGCTGCGCAATTCAATCACCGGCGCCCTGCTGTGGGCCATGACCTTGCTGCCTTCCGTGTGGGCCGTTCTGCTGTACGACGACACACCGCAGCTGATGCTGGGTCTCGTTGCTTTTGCCTTGGCCTACCATGTGCTGTATGTGCGCCTGGTCCGCTTCGGCTGGCATCTGCGGCGCCCGGCTGGGCCGCCGCCGGTGGCGCACAGCTCCAAGTAAGGGCCGGCAATGGGTTGGTACCTCATCCATACCAAACCCCGACAGGAACAGCGCGCTCTGGAAAATCTGGTCAACCAGGGCTACGACTGCTATCTGCCCCTGCTGGCGACGGAAAAACTGCAGCGTGCCGTACTGAAGGTGGTGCAGGAACCTCTCTTTTCGCGCTACCTGTTCATTCACCTGGACACGCATCAAAGCAGCAAGAGCTGGACACCCATCCGGTCCACCCAGGGCGTGAGTCGCCTGGTCACCTTCGGCTCCGAGCCGGCCAAGGTGGAGTCCGAACTGATCGAGGCGCTGCGTTCAAGAATCGACCAGACCAACAGCACGCCCGAGCGTCTGTTCCAACCGGGTGAACGCGTGCAAATCAGGGACGGCTCATTTGCGGGGCTGGAGGCCATCTACCAGATGCCCCGGGGCGAGGACCGGGCCATGGTGCTGATCGAGTTGCTGAGCAAGCCGGTGAAACTGACACTGGCTCCAGCCAGCCTGCGAAAACTGTAATCAGCTAAGCAGTTCTTCGGGCTGCCTGCAAACCTTTAGGCCCTGCAGTGAAAAGCCATTGCTCTTGCCCGGGTAAATGCGAACCTTGGTAAAACCGCTGCCGGTTGAAAACAAAGGTGTTTTCAGCGCATGCGCTGCATCATCACCCGGCACCGCCAATGTGAAGCGACGCGTTGCCACACCGGGCCCGGAAGCCTCCAGCGTCAGCGTTTTGGCGCCGGCGCTGGTGGCCTGGGCACTCAGGTAATCGAGCTTCTCGACCGGCTTGTCAAAGCCGATTTCGACAAAATCACTGTCGTTGGTGGCGGCAACGGCCAGGTCCGAGCCCCTGAGGTTGGCCGCGTTCGCTGCCAGTCCCAGCGGCGCCAGTCTGGCGCCCACGGCCGATGCCTTGCAACTGCGCTGCACCAGCGCAGAGACGCGCAGCAGCCATTCGGTGTTGTTGCTTGCGTAGCGGGCTTCGCGGTACATGTAGTCAGGCGGCGCGCGCATGTCGCGCTCTGGCATCTCCCAAATCATGAGTTTGGGTGGCTGTGTCTGGAAGGCATCATCGCGGAGATAGCTCTCCAGACCGACCCAGGAACCCTGATCAGCACCCACAGAAACGCTCAGAAACTCACGCTGCAGTGCAAAGCGCAACGCATCCTGAAACCCGGTCCAGGCGCTCGAGTAGCTGCTCCCCATCAACGTCAAACCAAGGGCAGGCGCGTTGCCCAGCAGGTCCTGCTTGGCAGTTTGAGGCCGACTGACCTTGATCGGCGTCACCTGCTCGAACGCCATGATCGGTGAGTCCGGTGGCAACTGGTCTGTCAGATCCCTTCGCCTGGAAGTCTGCCGTCGCAAGTTGGTCATCTCAAATTTCTCCTCTGGCAGAGCGTCCAGTACTTTTTTCAGAGCGGAGTGTGCATCCAGCGCGGCTTTGACCGCCTGCGCCGCCACCATCGCGCCAACAGGTGTCCAGTGCGTGTCCAGCCGGTAATACAGCGGTGTTGCACTGGCGCGCTGCGGGCTGGTCATGAACGCGGTATTGAGGTCGATGATGTTGACGTGGGCGGCCTGCAGAACCTTGCTCATGCGCTCGTAATTGCCTTTCATGTAGTCATTCACCCTGACATCGTCCGGAAGGAACTCGGAATAGATGCGCATCTTCAGGGGCACCATCGCCACGGCCATGCTGATGCCATTGGCCGACAGCACTTTGTTGACACGTTGAATCAGGTCAATCGACGTACCCGTCGCCGCCATGTCGGTGGTGTCCGATATTTCGTGCCGATAGAAGAGCCAGTCGCTCTTGCCAACAATGCCGGCGGGAGCCTCCGCCGCCGCCAGGCCGGCCATGCCGGTCGAGCTGGCGATCACTGCGCCAAAAATCCATTTCCCTGGTGTGTTGTTGTTCATCATTCACTGCTCTCGTCAAAGTCAAAGTCCGGATTCATTTCCCGGTGTAGCGCTCAATCTTGTTTTGCACCGCGCGCGCCGTCAGTTTGCCGCCATCGCCGGGAAGCAGCAAAACGCTGTAGGTGCCGCCCTGGGCCATGGCCAGCGAAGTACGCGCCAGTGCTGTCTTGTCGCCACTGCGGACGGCCATCAGCTCGATCGAAATCGGATTCACCAGGATCGAAGTTGACACGCCGTAAGACAGGCCCAAGAACACTTTGGTGTTGCCGTCTGCGGTGAGCACATCCAGCGTGCCGGCCTTGGCGTCAAGGTGATAGACCGTCAGCAGTGCCTTGAGTTTGTTGGAATTGGCCTTGTCCTCAAACACGGTAGGTGCCACATCCGCTCGCAAGGCAGCAAAAGCCACCGTCATGGCTCGTCCGCGCACAACATCAAGCGGTGCTGTCAGAAGCGCTGCAGACTTGCCGGATGCATGAATGGCGATGCTGTGTTTGCCGGCGCTGAGCACCATGTAGTCGCTGGCCTCACCGGCGCCAAGCTTGCGGATGCGAAGCTGGCCATCGACAAGAATGTCGACCGCCGCATCGCGACTGGCCAGCAAGACGCGCACATAAGCCGAGTCCGCTGGCGGCTCGGGGTCATAGAGCAAGCCGGCGGACTGCGCCCACAGGCCGGTACACAGGCACGCCAGCAAGGCGGCCAGCATCGGACCCCAATGTCTCGCGGAGATGCGAAATGGCATGTCAATCCTTCAAGCTCAAACAGGTTGATTTCAAACCCATGATAAACACAGATCAGCGACCGGCGCTGACCGGCGGTTGATCGAAATAGACACCCCAGACGTATTCGCCGGGGGCCATCCCCTCCAGCACCACAGCGCTGCGCCAGTTGTCCACGCTGGTTATCCTGGGCACTTTGCCTATGCCCCCGGGAGTGACCAGCCGCAGCAATGCCCCTGACTCCGGCAGGTTGACCCACACCGATACCGGCTGTCCGAGCGGACCCGATCCGGTGACAGTGACCTTGAGCTGAATGCCGACCGCAGCACTCTCCAGTCTGGCACTGACCCGCGCGCGCTCACGCCACCAATCGGCCACCTGAGTCGCAGTGGTCACCCAGACGCGGCCGCGCCGGGCTTTGAGACTGTCAAAAAACTCTGCCAACTGCTCTTTGCTCAGCATGCTCTGCCCGGGCACACTGACAATCGACAGTCCGGCCATTTTGTCAACCAGATCGAGTTCCGCAAGAAAGGTCTTCATGCCCACTTCCGGCTCAGCGTCAATCAAGTCTTCGGGCGGACTTTGTGTGCGCGGCAGAAACACCATCGGCCTGGCCGTATTGACCACACCCGCGCTCTGCGAGAAATAAGGCAAGCGCGCGTCGCCAGTTCCCATGAAACCGAGGAAATGGCCAACCCCGCGCTCCTGCAACAGCCTTTCTGTGGTCGCATCGTAGGAATCCATTGGGGCGCGAAAGCCGGCGCTGGTGGGGAGGTTGAATCCGGCCTCCTTCATTTCAGCGACCATGGTTTCCAACCGTTTGCCCTGCGTCACAGCCGCCTGGTCCTTGAAGCCTTCAAAGCGGTCGCCATGGTGATCCACTTCATGGCCCTTTGACTGAATTTGCTTGAGTATTTTGGCCGATTTCGGAGCACTGTCGCTGAGCAGGTAGTAGGTTGCGCGCAGGCCTGCTTCCTCGAGGGCTTTCGCGAACAACAGGTCTGCGTCGACCATCACGTCAATCGCCCCCACCGCCACCATCAGCGCGCTGGCGTATGGGTGCGGCCAGGTGCTCACAAAAGCGTCGGGTTGGCGCAGCAGCCACATCAGTGCGTTGTGGGCAATCGCCTCCAGTGCCTTTGGATCGGCCGAGCGCCAGAGTGGTTCCGGGTAGCCCAGCACCACTGAACGCGACAGTCTTCCGCTGCTCTGCCGACGTTCGTCAAACACAATGGTGCTGCTGGCCTTGCCCGAGCTGGCGCTACGCGACCAGTCCATCAGGTTGGCAGCCGTCTGCCCGCCGAGCATGCGCAGCGGGTACCAGCCCTGGGCATATTCAAGCCAGACTCGCAGGCCCGCAGGCAGGTCGTGCAAGACGGGGTTGTCACCGTGCAATATCAGAAACGTGTCTTCCTTCTCGCCCTCATTGGTCCCGACCACCTTGACGTCAAGGGCACTCTCCATGAAGTCATAGCCACGCCATTCACCGCTCTCGTTGCGCACACCTGTCATCCAGGTCGACAACACGGCGCCGCCTTTGCCACGAAAGTCAATGATGGCCTGCTTCTCGCGCTCCGACAAAGCCTGGGTTGAGGGCAACAGCAAGACGCCAGGCTGCAGTTTTTCCAGTTGTTCGACCGTTTGCACCGTCTGGAAAGGGATCCGGTATTTGCGCAGGAACAGGTCCCAGGTCCGCACGCTTTCGTTGGCGTCCATACCTCTGGCCGTGAGCCGAGCGCGCGTTGTCGCCGACGCATAGAGCTGCACCCGCTGGACCCGGATTGCGCTCGCCATGCCAACGTCCGCTGGCGTTGCTGCCACGCCAGTGCCAGGTAGCCACAGCGCCACGGAAATCAGGACCAGGCAAGCCTCTGCAAGACGCCATCCCTGCAGCCACTTATGCCGACATTGCATGCTATCTCCCCCTGATCAGGTCAAATCGATTATGATGAAAAAATGAGTGGAGCTCGTGCAACGATTATGAATGATCCAGTCACCCTTTTGCCAGTTTCTCCAGCGGTACAGCTCAGTATCCGAGGGCTGGACAATCTGACCAACAACCTGATTGTGGGCGGTCTGTACATACTCATTGCAGAAACACCTTCAGCCCGCTTTCCGGTGCTGGCCGGGAGCCTCGGTGCCGCACTCAAGGACGGCCTGCCCTGCACCGTCATCGTACCGTCCAACCCGGAGTCTTTCATTCAGCGAATCGAGTCCTTCGGCCACTCCATCACGCCCGGGCTGACCACCAGTGATCGCCTGCAGTTCTTTGTCATGCAGGATGAGTTTTCGAAGACGATGTTCCGCTACGGCGCTGAGGGTTTTGTCAAGGAGTTGGACCATTTTGAAGTTCCACCGGGCAGCTACCTGGTTTTTGACCAGGCCGATGAACTGCTCAGCCTGCACGATCTGTCGCTCTCGCTGGACCAGGTGGACGTCATTGGCAAATGGTTGCACGAGCGGCAGATCACCGCGCTGCTGGTTTTTTCGCGCGTCACCGAGGCTCACGCCAACACACTCAACGCCTTGATGGACAACTTGACCGGGATCGCCCGGCTTGGAGGAAACCGGGAGGGACTGGAGCTGAACTTCGACTACTGGCAGTCCCCTGACGGCACCGTTGCGGCCAAGAACTTCCGGCTGATCACGCTGGAGTCAGGGCTCTACGAAGCGGGTATGAAGTCTGTCGCGGTCGAGCAGTTTGCGGGTGAGCCTGGCGAGGAGACCGAGGTCGAACCGCAGGACCTGGAACCTCACTTCTTCTATATGGACCCGGATCTGGGCAGCGTGGCCAAACAGATGCCAGGCGTCTGGGCGCGGGTTGATACCCTGGTCGGCATGATGCACGCCAGTCGCAGCGCGCGTTCGGGTACTGTGATCCTGAGATTTCAGGGCGACACCAGCTTGCGTCAGTTGTCGGAAACTGTCCACACACTGCGCATGACCCTGGGACGGCGGGCACACATCGTGGTGCAGGAAAAGGGGGCTTCCCTGCGCTACCAGAACGAAGCCCTGCTGCTGCGTCTGGGCGCCAATCTGGTGGTGCACAAGGACGTGCCCACCAGCCGTCTGCCGCTATTGCTTGAGTCGTTGCGCGGCCAGATCTTCAGCCGCGATGTCAACATCAACTTCGAGGCGGCACTCTCCAGCGTCAACCCGAGCCGACTGCGCGGCTACCTTCTGCCTGCGCGCTTTGTGCGTGAGGTGAATATCATTCTGGAGCGCGCCGAAACCCTCAACGTGCCCTACGCCATGGTGGTTGGCAAGCCGGCACAAAGTACGACCATGGTCGATGTCCTGATGCGCATCAAGCTCGCGCGCCCCGGCGATCTGATCACGGCCGACAACAGTTACTGCTATCTATTCCTCAACGCGTGCCCGCAAACAGTGCTGCTGACAACCCTGGAACGGCTTCTGGGCGGTGCGCTGGAGGACTCGTTCGAGGCCCCAAGATTTCTGGTGGAGAGTGCCGAAGTGGGGGCTGAACTGGCAGCCCTGACACACGCCGTCGAACACGGCGAGCTGCCAGACTATTCGTCGCTGAGCGAGCCGTTGGAGGTGATCGAGGACGCAGAGCCGGCCAGGTCGCAGGCATCGGCCGCGACAGCCCTGGCGGCAGTGGTCCCCCTTGGTGCCCCTGCCAGTGCGGCGACAGCGGCTTCGCGCTTCGTGGCACGCGATGAGGTGCGCTCCCCTGCTGACGCCCGCACCAGCAACATTCGCACCCAGCCACTACCGGGGCCCGACACCGGGGCCGAGCCCGTAGAGCCTGCACAATCGCCATCCGCCATGCCGGTTTTTGGAAAGAAGGAAGCGCCCTGGGCCAAGCGCGCTGCGCCGCCTGCGTCCGCTACCGCTGCGGCCAGGAACACGCCTGCGCCGGCCGATCCAGCTACCTGATCCGGTACGCCAAGTTGGGTACAGGCGCCGCACTATCTATGCAACAATGACACAGGAATAACTAAGGTGGCTCGACTCCCATGAAACCGTTCCATTGCCCGTCAACCCTTCCATCAGGCCGCGCCAAACCGGTCAGGTCTTTGAAATGGAAGTTAGCCCCTTTTCTCTTGTCGCAGACACTGGCTTTGCCAGCGCTGGCGCAGACCACCGATTTCTCACCAAGTGCGCCCAGTGGCCGCTCGGGTCTGTCCGGTCCCGGTACGGAGCCGTTGATCCTGGCGCCATTCAAGTACATTGCACCGTCCAGTGTCGACAGCACCGACCGCGGCGCACCAACCGAACCCGCAAAGCCCAAGCGCAAGCCAGCACACCAGCGCATCGCCGATCTCAGCGCCGCCGGTGATTACAAGGCCGCTGGCACCGAGGGCCTGGCCCTGATGTCGCGGGACAAGCCCGATGAAGAGTTGCAGCTGATTGTGGCCAACAGTCTGGCCTGGACCGGTCGCCTGAAAGAGGCAGTGCCCGCGTACCAGGGACTGCGCACCGGGAAATACGCCGATCAGGCCGCCGTGGGCCTGGCCAGCATTTACCATTGGCGGGGCCGTGACGACCAGGCCTTGCCACTGTACCGGGCGGTTCTGGCCAACGATCCTGGCAACACCAGCGCTCTGGAGGGTCTCGATCTGGCCACGCGCGAGACCGCCCCGCGCACCCTGCTCAGCTTTGGCCAGGGCCGGGATTCTGCGGATGACGAGCGCCGCTCCGTCACGCTCAGTCACCGCTGGCGCGACCGTACCGGCACCCACATTTACGAGGTGGAAACCAGCGGCGTTCTGGACACGCTGCCTGGCGTAGAGACCAGGCAGCAGGACCTGACGTTTCGTTACCAAAACGTGGGGATGGCGCTCAAACCCAGTCTGGAGTTGAGCATGCCCACCAAGGACGACAATTCCCTGTATGCCAGCGCCAGTGTCAAGCTCTTTGACGACAAGCTGAGCCTCAGTGCAGGTCGTGTCAACTTTGGACGGATGGCGACGAACCCGAAGGCACTGGCCTTGCATCTGTCGGCCATGCATATCGGCATCACGGCATCCAGGGAATTCTCATTCGGCACGCTGCAGGGCAAGATCAATCTCTACGATGTCTCCGACGACAATCTCGTGGCAGGGGGGACCCTGCACCTGAACTCCAGTTGGAGACCGCTGGGTAGCAATTTCAAGCCCTTCATTGGCATCGAGAGCCGGGGCGCCAAATTCAACACCGCCAACTACTGGTCGCCCGAGCAGGGAATGGGCATGCTCTATTCCGGGCTGCTCGGGGAGTGGGGGTCGATGGACTGGACACTTTATGCCTCCGGCCAGATCGGCTTGCGTCTCTTTGGCGATGCCGGCACCAGCTGGAGTGTCTCCGGCGGCGGCAAGTACTGGCTGACACACAACACCGCGCTCAGTGTCAATCTCTGGTCTCTTGACAGTTGGCGCGACAACGCCGCCTACCGGGCCCGAGCCGCCACCGTGAATCTGGAAACGCTTTGGAGATAAAGGGCGCCGGGCGCTATGCCTGGCGTTACGGCTGGGCCACTCTGGCCGTGGGCGGTGTGGCTATCTTGCTGGCTTTTAGCTACGACGCCGTGCGGGATTCCCAGGGCTCGTTCATGGTTTTGCTGCAAAACTATGTGCTGGCCGCGGTCACCTACTATCTGCTTTTCTTTCTGATCCTGCTGGTCTTGCGTTTTGCGATTCTGATCCTGTACTCCTTCATGGATCACCTCGAATCTTTGTACAAAGTGCGTGGCAAGGAGGGCTTCAGGTACCGTGAAGACAGTTCCCTGCCGATGATCTCGTTGATCGTCCCGGCCTACAACGAGGGCCCGGTTATTCAACCAGCGATGCGTGCCTTGCTGGCCATGGACTACCCAAATTACGAGGTCATTGTGGTCGATGACGGTTCCACAGATGACACTTATGAGAAAGCCCTCGAGGTGGCACGTAAGTCACTGGAGGTGGAGGTGCGCGTCATTACCAAGCGCAATGGCGGCAAGGCTGACGCCCTGAACACCGGCATATCCCTGGCACGCGGTGAGTTTGTTCTGAACATGGACGGCGACACCAAACTGTCCCCCAACACCTTGCGCGTCTGCATCCGGCATTTCGAGAATTCCAAGGTCGGCGCGGTCGCCGGCAACGTGAAGGTGATCAACCGCGAAAATCTCTGGACCCGGATTCAGGCACTGGAATATGTTGAGGGCCTCGCAATGGCACGCAAGGCACAGAGCTTTGGACGGGTCGTCAACATCATCCCCGGACCGCTGGGCATGTTTCGCAAGTCGGTCCTGCAGCAAGCCGGAGGCTACGACCGAGACACTTTTGCCGAAGACTGTGACCTGACGCTCAAACTGCTGATGCGCGGCTGGCACATTGCTTACGAACCGGCGGCCATTGCCTGGGTCGAGACACCCAGCGGCCTGCTCGACCTGCTCAAGCAGCGCTACCGCTGGACGCGTGGCATTTTGCAGGCCACCGCCAAACACAGCCACGCGTTGTGGCAGCCGCGCAAGGCCGGAATCAACTGCTATATTCTGTGGTACATGCTGTTCGAAGGCGTGATGTGGCCTTTTTCGAATCTGCTGGGCAACCTCTTCTTTGCCTTTGTCGGTCTGCAGTACGGCCTCGCCACACTGCTTTTTTACTGGTGGCTGCAACTCACCGTGCTGGACGTGGTTGCTGCAGCCTACTGTGTTGTGGTTGAAGAGGAAGAGCCTTCCCTTATTTTTTACGCCATCATGTTCCGGCTTTTTTATATTAATATCATCGACGTGTCCAAGGTCTTTGCCACCATCGAGCAGTGGCGGGGCCAGTCAATGACATGGGGCAAGCTGGAGCGAGAAGGAAAACTCTGACATGGATCTTATTTCCATCCTGGCAACGGTCATTCTGATCACCACCGTCGGCACCATGGTGGTCGGCGTTGGCGCCTATGCGGCTTTCAAGCTGCGTGACAAGCGCCGTCCAAGCAGCAACCGGGCTGATGAGACTCTGAATGCCGGTGAACAGCTGGAGCCTGTGTTTCTGAGGCGCTATGTCCCTGGGGTGCCAGTTCAGGCGGCACCCGAGTCGGCACCTGATGCGTAATGGCGCGGCACCCGTCACTGCATCCCGCTGGAGTCAAAGTACCCGAGATTGAGCGTCGGGGACGACGCTCGTCCCTCCTGGGCCTGGGCCCGTACCTGCCGGCCATGATCATCCTGAGCCTGGCTGTGCCCTTGCTCATTTACCTGTTGTTCATGCAGTCGATGGGCTGGAATCTGCCCCTGCTTGGAATGCATGGCGCGGTCTCGGTGGCGAAACCGGCTGGCTCCAACGTCATTCTGTACAACTCGAGCAACAGCAAGTCGTATTTCGCCGGTATTGGGGGAAATTACGACGTCCTGTTGGGTCCCTGGCGCAGCTATTTTCTGAGTCGCAAGCTTGAGTTCCGGGAAGTACAGACGCCGGCTCAGTTGCACCAGCAGGACAGCGGCGTTCTGGTGCTACCCTCCGCGGTAGCCCTGAGCGACGAGGAGCGCTTTGAGATCATGGCGTTCCGCAGCAAGGGAGGCGCCATACTGGGGACCTGGGCCACTGGCACGCGCGACGGCAAGGGGGTCTGGCAAGGCTGGCAGTTTCTGGGGAATCTGGGAGTCCGAGTGATTGGTGAACTGCCCGCGAGCGCCAACGCCAACGCCCTGATCCTGACGGGAGAGTCACCGGTGTCCCACACCACCCTGGCAGGCCAGCGAATCGAATTATCCAAGACCGCGGAGTCCATGCTGCGCGCTGGTGGAGAAATGGTGGCCGGTCGTTTCATGAACTGGTCCCGCATTCCAGATGAGGAGCGCCGCGGCGAAGGTGCCGTGATTTTTTCCGAAACTTCAGAGCAATTGGGGCGATTTGCCTATTACGCCTTCGCCGAATCGGCGTGGGAAGCACACACGCTGGGAACCTATGAGGTGATCGACGACACCTTGAATTGGCTGCGGCGCGAGCCCAGCATGATTCGCGCGGCCTGGCCCGCAGGCAAGCGTGCAGCGCAAATTATCGAAATGGACACCGAGGAGGGCTTTTCCAATGCGCTTGCCTTTGCATCAATGTTGCAGTCCATCAACTACCGTGGCACGTTTTACCTTCTAACCTCGGTGGCCAGGACCTTTCCCCAGATCGTGACCCAGTTGGCACGCGACTTTGAAATTGGTTACCACGGAGACGTTCATACCAGTTTCAAGGGCCAACCGAGCACCGATCAGGAACAGCGTCTGCGCGCCATGAAGGCTGAGTTGGCATCCCTGGCACCTGATCTGAACGGAGTCACTGGCTTTCGGGCGCCAACTGAAGGCTATGACGCGGTCACCGAGCAGCTACTGCCCAAGTTCGGCATTCGCCATCACACTGCCGATCCCAACCGCAGCAGCGCGCGCCTGCCAGTGCTGGTGCGCACCGAAGGTGGGGACCCGGCCAATACGCTCGTGGTACTTCCAAGAACCCAGCGCGATGACATCAACTTGTACTGGGAGAAGCTCAATACCGAGCAGACCACCCGGGCACTGATTGACGATTTCGATCTGTCACTCGATACCGCCTCCCTGGGGCTGCTGAGCGTGCACAGCCAGAATTTCAAGGCAGACGGCACGCTGATCGCAGCCATGCCGGGTTTTCTCGAACATTTGAAGTTGCGTCGAGATCTGCTCTGGATGGCTTCTGCGGGTCAGGTGGCAGACTGGTGGCGCGACCGCGAACGGTTCAGATTATCCTCGAGCGCCAGTGGCAAACGCCTGGAATTCAACATCACCATCACCGGCGATCAGCCTTTGAGCGGCGCCACCGTGATCGTGATGCTTCCGCAAAAAGGGGTTCAAGCTGTGGTAGAGGGTGCCAAGATTGGCATGGTCAAGCCCACCGTATCCAAAATTGATGACTACCGAGCGGCCATTGTGTTTGACAAGCTGGCCCCGGGCTCCTACGTTTACCAGACCACTTTCTCATCGCGATGAGCGTGGTGTCTGGTGCGGCCGCACTAGGGCGGCGGCGCAGTGCGTGATCAACCAGCGCGCCAGTCGCACAATGTCGCGGCTGGCGTCGCAAGCACCATCATATTGAAGCAGCGGACGCTCAAAAGCGAGCGCTTCCGAAACCGCGGCGGCGCGCCCAATGGTGATCGGGCAAAGCTGTCTCTGGTAGCTGCGCTGCAGCTCGGTGCAGACCTGGGTCGCGAGTTCATTGTTCTGGGAGACTTGATTGACCAGAAGGTGCAACCCGTAAAAGTCGCTGCGTTCGCTGGTGTACTCCTGAACCAGGGTTTGCAAGCGTGCAATCGTCGCAAACGAAGCTGCATCTGCCAGCACCACCCCCAGCGCCCATTGGGACGCCAACAGTGCCTGCTGCAGGAACGCCGAAGGGCCGGGCGGCGTGTCCAGAATCACAAAGTCGAAAGCACGCTGGTCCAGTGAAAACAACTGCTCCAGAACCCAGCCCGGGTGCTGCTTCAGCATGGCTTCAAATTCTTCCAGTTCGGACTTCAGTGCCGTGCCGAACGGAATGAATTTCACACCGAATGGACTCCTGTAGATCAACTTCGCCGTGATGCCTTCGCGCACGATGCCAGAAATGTCGCGTGGGTCCATGCCAAGATGCAATCGCAACGCATTCTGCATGTCCAGATCAATCAGCAACACACGCTGTCCTTCCTGCGCCAGAGCTATCGCCACATTGGCAGCCAGTGTCGTCTTCCCGACCCCACCCTTGGCGGAAATGAAAGAGATGACCTGCATGGATGGGTGCGGCATCAGGCCAGTGCTGCCATGGCCATCATCACTGGAACCCGAAAGCCGGGCCCAAGCCGTCAAAGGCATAGCGCAGGTAGAAACTGCCAGCCTGCTGCGAAAAATTGCGGCTGTTTTCGAAGGTCAGACGCCCACCCAGGGTGAATCTGGGAGCCAGCAGGTACTCAAACGATCCGAACAGGTTGTAGCCCAAACCCGAGCCCGATTCGGCCTCGTAGTAGGTCGGGTACAGGGCTCCCGCCTTCAGCACCCAGGCGCTCTGCAACTTTGCATCGTTCGGAAAGTAGGCTACCCGGTCCTGCGAAAATTTCTGCAGGCTGAAGTCGCCGCCGATCTGGTAGCTCAGTGCGCCACGGCGCCCCGAGAGCTCCCATGGAATACCGAGGCTGAAGTACTGCTGCGGACTGAAATAGCCGCCATGCCCGAGTGTGTAGAAGCCCAGATTGTCCCGGTACGCCATGGCGGTCATGTTCAGTCCTGCCTTGAATTTGGCACTTGAACTCTGGTAGATCCGCCAGTACGCGCCCATGCTGGCTTCAAACTGCGTGTTGTCCTTGACACCTTGGCCGCTGAGTTGGGCTGCACCCAGGTCGGCGTACACACCGCGCTCATCGCCTCCGAAATTGAAATTGAATTGCGCTCCGGTCTTCACCACGCCACCCCAGACTTGCAACGTCTGCGGATCGCGCATGCCGGCTGCGGAGAGCACGCTGTCGGTGACAGCGCGCCGACTCAAAACCCCTTTGAGCGTGAAATCTTCCAGACGCGTGGCAAAGCTCAGTTCGCCAACAAGATGCGTCACCAGAAAACCCAGCGGCGTGGTGCCGATCCGCAGGCTCATGTCCTCGTCGCGATAGCCGACGGACAGGCCAACGCCGCTGGCATCCTGGTCCGGCACGGGATCAAAGCCGGCCTGCAGCGGCCCCAGCCCGGCGGAACCCACCCTGGCGATATTGCCCGGATCACTGCGGTTGAGCGTACCCACGCCGAGCACTGTGGGTGTCAGTTTCAGTGTGAATGCACCGTTGCCCCCACTGGGCAGGGCCAACTCGATCGGGAATTCAAATTCGCTCAGGCGACCCAGCCCGGGTTCCCCGGTGCGTGTGCGAAATCGCGGGGTGACGTCCATGGTCAGAGCCAGTTTCAGCTTCGTCGCGCTGATCTCGTCTTCCAGTGTGGGCTCCCTCGGCGCCGGCACGGGCGCAGGCGCGGCCGTGATGCTGCGTGCAGTGATGACTGGCGTGAGCACTTCCGGCACACGGGCCAGCGCCGGTCTGCTGGCGGACGCTACCCCTTTTGACTCACGCAGTTCCGGGATCGGCAGCAGGCCGCCGTGTTCGTTGGCCGGTGCCGCCGCCAGATCCGTACCCCTGGCCGAGTTTGCCACCCTGGGACGCTGCAGCGCCTGCGCCCGCTCAAGATACTGCAAGGCCTGCTCCGGATTGCCGCTTTCGCGCTGCACACGTGCCATGGCCATCAATGCACGCACATCTTCAGGTGCAATTTCCAGCGCCACTTCGGCATGAAGGGCAGCCGTGTCGGGCGCTTTGGCAGCAAGCGCAACGGCAATGGCAAACAGACGGTGATCCAGGTCACCCGGTTCGCGCGCTATCACTTCCTCCGCCGTCGCCAGTGCCTTGCGTGAGTCACCCGCAGAGTTTTCAATGCGCGCCAGTGCCATCAGCAGGCGCGGCTCATCCGATCGCTCCAGAGCCTGACTGACGATGCGCAGGGCATCATCAAGCTGCCCGGTCTGACGCAGGGCATCGATTTGGCGCAGCGTGAAGGCCAGGATGATCTTGTTGATGTCTTCCTGCTGTGTGGTGCTCAGGCGGGGCGATTGCGCCAGCGCCCGCAACACGGGGGTCAATTCCGCGTCGCGCTTGTCATCGAGCAGAACGCCCGCGTACTGGATACGCAAGTCAATGTTGTCGGCTGGCAGACGTTGGACAATGTCGCGCATCAGGCGCAATGCTTCAGCCGGCTGCCCCAGGCCCGACCAGCATCCTGCCACCAGCGCCGACAGGGAAATATCGCCGCTCGCCTGCAATTCCGCCTGCTGCGCCACCTCCCGTGCCTGGCGCAAATTGCCCTGGGCGTACAGCTGCTGAGCACGCCGCACCTGCAGATTGACGGAAATTCGGCGCAGGTCATCCAGAATATTGGCGTTGCGGGCCGGCACCGGGATGCGCTCAATGGTTGCCAGCGCCTCAGGCCACATCTTCTGTTCTGCGTACAACAGGGCTCGGGCATGCAGTGCCTCGGGCAGCTTGGGTTGGATCGTCAGAAGGGCCTCAAGCATGGTTTGGGCGCGTCCTGGATCGCCAAGGCGCTGATACTGACGCGCCAGGGCCAGGCGTACCCAGGGATCCGCCGGATCCAGCATCAGGGCCACCTCCAGCCTGGTCACAGCCGCCCGGTAGTCTGCCGCGCGCTCATCGGCTTCCGCCAGCTTGAGCATGGCGTTGGCCTTGAGCTGGTTGAGCCCCCCCATCTTCTGGGCAGTGGCTTCGTCCAGCGTCGAGATCAGGGCCATGGCCTCAGCCTCACGTGCTGTTCGCAGCAGCACGGCGATCAGCCCCCGAAACGCGCCTGGATCGCTGGCGGATGTCTTGAGCGCCAGGCGGTACATGGCCTCGGCCTTGTCGAGCTGGCGTTTCTCCAGCCACAGGTCGCCCCACAGAACCTGGCCCAGGACCTGCTGGTCGTCGAGTTTGGTGGCCTGTGCCAGCTTCTCCTCGGACTCGATCAGTTTGCCGGCTTCCCGCGCTGCCACGACCTGCTGGATCAGGGTCCAGTAGTGCGCACTGTCGCGCGCCTGCTTCCATCGCCCCGCATTGCGACGGTCGCGCAGCATCGCCTGATCGAGCAGACGAAGTGCCTCTGCGAAGGATTGCTGGCGCAAGCGCACGGTTCCGAGGCCACCCAGTGAGTCCGCGTCACGCGGCTTCTTCGCCAGAATGGCTTCAAAACGCGCGCCTGCCGCTTCCACGTCACCCTGTTCGAGCAACGTGAAGCCTGCCTGGCTGGGTTTCTGCCGCACACCTTTCCTGGCATCGGCCAGTGACTGGTCCAGTGCCGCGAGTCGCTCCTGCACAGCCTGATCATCAGGATTCCTGGACAAATAGCCTGTCATCAGGGCGCGGTCCGCGCGTCGCGCATCGAGCCAGACCAGCGCCTGGCTCAAACTCTGTCGCACTTCCGGATCGGCCTGACTCATGGCCGACAGACGGCGTATGCCTTCGCGCCGCGTTGCCTCCCGGTAAGTCAGGTGCCGCGCCAGCGCGAACACATAGCGCGGATTCTCAGGGCTGGCACGTACCAGTTCCTCCAGACCGCCGCGCGCCTCATCCCAGCCCTCCCGGGTCGCACCGAGGGTCTGGTAGTACTCCAGGCCCAGTTGCCCGGTCGGCTTGCTGGTACCCAGGGCGCTGCGGTAGTTGCTGGCAGCGGCTTCCGGTTGACCGGCTTGCGCCAGTTTGCGTGCAGCACGGATAGCAGGCGCGTTTTTTCCGGCCCTGAGCGCCATCTCGAGTTCTGCCAGACCCGCTGGCGCTGCCGCCAGTTGGGTTGCCCGCAGGTAGAGCTCCTGTGCCTGCGCCAGTTGGCCAGCGCGCGCCTGAAGGACGCCCAGTCGCACCAGCCCCTCGGGATGATTCGCATCGGCGCGCAGCAGTTTCTGCCAGGCCCCGATCGCAAGATCATCCCGGCCGCTCTGCTGCCAGTAGCGTGCCTGCTCCACCAGCTTGCGGGTAGCCGCATCGTCAGCCGCCCAGGCCGATGAAAGACCACTGCCAAGCGCAACAATCAGAAGAATCAGTTTTTTCATTTGAATCACATTGTGCATGACGAACCCACTCCCCATTGCAAGCGACCGTCCGGCGCAAACCGGAAACGCTGATCCATCCATCCCAGGGCAAACAGCCCCAGGGCCTGCTCATAGTAAACCGACGGAACGCCACCCATTGCAATAATTCTGAGTCGCTGCTGTCGGGCTGCCGATCTGGCTCCCACGGCCTCCAGAAAGGGCAGCAGGGCCGCTGAAAAGCCGCCCGGGCCACTGCCCCCCTGGGCCCGACCCGAACTGGCATCCACCATGACCGGCGGCACCAGCAGCTGCTCAACCAGCCTCGTCATCCCCTTCATGCGCGCCAACAAACGCACACGGTAAGGGTCTTCGACCGGGGTCATGGCCGCCCAGAGATAGGTCCGGATGGCGTCAAAACCACCCTTGAAACCGATCGCCGGATCGAGCACGAAGCCGCGCTCCGACACCGCAACCCAGTCTGGCACCAGGTACTGTGGTGTGACCGATTCCAGCATGCTGACGGTGCTGTCCGCCAGCGCAGTCCACACGCCGGACGGCACCTCCGTGGCCAGCCCGCGCAGCACCGGCATGGGCAGGTAGCTCGGGTTGAGCTGCCAGCCTCCACTCTTCAGGGCAAAGCCCTGCGGCCCGGGCAGCAACACCGGGCCCAGGCCCGCCACATTAATCACAAGTTCCTTTTGAATGCGCGCCTGCATCAGTTCTGCACTGGCTTGCAGGCTGCTGTCAGGCCAGCGTCGTGCCGCCTGAAACAGGACATAGACCAGCCAGAGATCAGCGTCGCTGGCCGCGTTGCTGTCCAGCACGCCCCAGCTACCGTCGATGCGCCGGCCCCAGTGCCAGGCCAGCAACCGCGCAGACAGGTCGCCCTGTGCCAGATTGGCGCGGGTCCAGCTCAGCAGCCGATCAAACGTGGAACGGTCGTTGGCGACGAGCGCAAAGAACATGGCGTAGGCCTGCCCTTCCGAGGTCGAGTGACTGTCCGCGGAATAATCGACAACACGTCCGTCGCCCTGAATGAACTTCTCCCTGAACGTGATCCAGTCCGGCCAGCTGTCGCAATTCGCCGCCAGCGAGTCCGTCAGCGGGCTGGTGGCGGCGGCCAGCGCGGTCAGCACACTCAGGAAGTGCCGCCGCGACTTCATGCGAACCAGTTGTCTGCCGACCGACACCGCCGCGCACCTTACTCGGACTTGTGTTGCATGCGCCGCGCAGCAACCTCCCGCAAAGCGCGGTACATGAAGGTCGCCAGCAGGATGCAGATCAAGATACCGATCAGGCTCGCCAGCACCGGGTGACTGGCAAAGGCCCAGCGCAGATGGATCGTCATAGGCAGCGAACCGAGGTAATAGGTCTCACCGACCTTGGCATGCCGATCCCCCTTGTCGTCCACCAGCACAAAGTCGCCCTGAACGCTCTTGATGCGCACCGGGTCGAGCAGGATGTCTGCAATCTTCAGCAAATCAGCCGCCTTGTCGGCATACAACAGCACAACGCTGCGCCGCGCCTGCAGCGGTGACTCAAACGCCATCAGACTTGTCAGGTCGCCACCGCCTTTCAATTTCAGGATGCCGTCCGGGCGCGGTATGTCCTGCACATCCTTCTCTTCCCAGCGATAGAGGGCGCGCCGGAAGATGTCAGGCTCGCGCAGCCGTTGCTCACCATCGACCTGCAGCAGCGGCAGACGGTCCGCCCACTTGGACATCAGGCTCTGGTCCTGCGCCGAACCGATGACAATCAGATCGCGCTGAGCCACCTTGTCGACTTCCGTGGACGAGACCACCGCATGACGCAGGGCCGGATAGGCAGTAGCCTCACCCATGCGTCCTGCGATCATCAGGTAAGCGCCGATTTCGTCCGCGTTGGGTTGTTCCGGCAACACAAATGCTGTCTCCGACAAATCGGCCAATCGGGTGAACGGGAAGCCGATCTTGCTGAACGAGGCGAGATCAGGCAAGGCGGCGTAACGCGGAAATCCGCTGAAGTCGAGCGTCGATTCCGGATCGATGGCACCGCGCAGGTTGTCGGGCAGCGTGTCCCTGCATTCCCCTTCCTTGATCAGGTCAAAGAAGTAGTGAAACTGAAGCTGGTTGCGCCCGTCAAATCGGTGCAACGGTACGTGCAGCAGTTCCTCCTGGTAGTTCGGCGTCTTGCCGAAGAAGGGTGTCTTCAGCAGATTCTTGCTTTCCGGCTTCCTGCCGGGTTCATCCAGAGCCAGCGCGCGAACGAATTCCTCGTTGAAACTGACATTCAGGCTCGACTTCTTGCCCAGTGGCGGCGCTGAAAAACGGTACTTCAAGTCCAGCGGTACACCCTGGCTGCGCCAGGTAAACAGGTCGGGTGCGACCCGGAAATTGACCCGGACAACATCCGGAAAGAACCCCTGCACCTGCAGGTCTTCGGGCTGTGCCAGTTCGGCAAACCGGACCGGTCTGTCGCTCGGCACCCAGGCCGGCGCGTCATAGGGTTTGCGCGGCGGTGGCTCGACGTCCTGAGAGACCACAATCCGTCGCCCGCTGGGTGTGCCATTGCCCAACACCAGGGCGCGCACCGCGCGCAGCAGTTCTTCTTCGTTATCGCCCGTGATCAGCAGCAGCTTGGCGGCCGGATTGGTGGGGTGAGGCTCGATCGAGACGCTGGCCTGACCCGTCCCTGCCAGCGTACCCAGCTTGTCCCCGCCCTGCAGGACCACCACCGCGTTGCCGTCAGGCAGTGCGTTCAGGAAGGCCGGAAAGCGCGCGCCGCGATAGCTCGCCAGACTGCCAAACCAGGAGGCCATCACGCCTGCCGCCTTGAGTGTGCCAAACGAGGGCGCACTCCCGAACACAAAGGGAAGCTTCAGGCTCTGGTTATCGCGCTTGTCAAAAAAGGGCGCAGGCAGGTACTTCAGGTCGCCCGCCATGGCCAGCGGCACCAGTGTCAATTCAAGTCGCCCGAGATTGCTCAGTTCAAGCCACAGGGAACTGTGCAGGGGGTCCTCGCACTTGTAGGTGTAGTGCCCGATCAGGCGAAACTGGAGCTTGTTGTAATCGGTGAAAAACCGTGGATCCAGGTCGATTTCGCGCTTGTTGCCAAGCACCTTGTCGTGCGGCAAAGCAATGACGGAGGATATTTCGCCATTGAGCATCACGTTGAGGTGGCTCAATTCCGGCAGCAGCGAAGGGGAATAGGCATAGTCAAACTTGAGCTTGGCCGAGGCGACGACTTCATCGGACCGGATCGCAAACGGCAGCGACATGGACCCTTCGACCCCGCGCAGGCGGATCGGTGTCAGTGCACCAAGCTCCTTGAACGTGTACGACATGACGCGCGGGCGCGCCAGGGCAATCGCCGGACTGCTGCTTGCCAACGCTGCAGCGGCAACTGGGCTTTCCTTCTCCGTGATGATGGCCGATTTGTGCGTTCTGGCTTCCACGGGCGTGCCAAACAGAGTCAGCAAGCCCGTGCACAGGGCAAGCACCAGGGCAAGCTTCAGGACCGGGTCGCGCAGAGGCCCCGGCATTGCAAACAGCTTCATTTTTTCCATACCTCCAGACGCCTCCACTGCGCAGTCGGGCCCAACCTTCTGAGCATGCGAAGCAGGCCATCAACACCGACACCCAGCACCTCGCGCAAGCCGCGCAGAGGCCTGTCAATATCGCGGTCGGACAACCAGCGCTGCCACGCATCGCCGCGCGAGTAGGTCGCAGCGACCAGTGCACGGTAGTCTTCCAGACTCATATTGTCAAAACGGGCACGCAGGACCCGCCCCTGATTGAAGACCACAGCCGCCGGGATGGCAAATTCGCGATCACCCCGAAACAGCGAGATTCTGACCGGACTGCCCTGCTCAACGGCGAGTTCGACTGGCAGCTTGATGGCCAGGCCACCTTCCGAGAAGTCTTCCGCTTCACACGCGACCGTGCGCCCGTTGGGCAAGCGGATCATCGCCGGCAGACTGATTTGAACCCGCCAGTGCTTGCGGATCTGGCGCGCTTCCAGCGCCACCGACATGGTGGCTGCGAGAATGGTGAGGTTGTAGAGCGTCCACAGCAGGTTGAACAGCACGGTGCCGAATTCGTGGGTATTCCACCAGAACAGGCGGCCAACGCCGATGCCCAGTCCAATCACGTTGAAAGCCAGAATGACAAGGTAAGGCAGCGAGATTTTCCAGTCAAAATATTCCTTGTCAACGCGTCCCCCCTTGGCGGTGACGTTGAAATTGCCCAGCTTCGGGTTGATGATCGCCAGCGTCGTTGGCACCATGATGTACCAGGCCAGTGCCGTCTCGTAGACTTCGGCCCAGAAAGTATGGCGGTGGTTGCCCTGCATCCGGGAATTGGCAATATTGGCATGAATCAGGTGGGGCAACGCATAGACCGCGATCAGGTCGGCCGAGGCCTGGATCACGTGCGCCTCAAAAAAAAGGTAGGTCAGCGGCGCGGTCAGAAAGATGATCCGTGGCAGTCCGTAGAAGAAGTGCATCATGGCATTGAGGTAGCACAGGCGCTGGGGCCAGCGCAGTCCCTTGCCAAACAACGGGTTGTCCAGACGGAAAATCTGCGCCATGCCGCGCGCCCAACGGATGCGCTGCCCCACGTGCGCCGAAAGGCTTTCGGTGGCCAGACCCGCGGCCTGAATCACGCCCAGGTAAGCCGTGTTGTAGCCCCGGCGGTGCAGCTTGAGCGCGGTATGGGCGTCTTCGGTCACCGTCTCGATCGCCACCCCGCCAACTTCCAGCAGCATGGTGCGCCGCAGGACGGCGCAGGAACCGCAGAAGAAGGCCGCGTTCCAGAGATCGTTGCCGTCCTGGACCAGTCCGTAGAAAAGCTCACCCTCATTGGGCATTTGCCGGAACAACTGCAAGTTGCGCTCGAACGGATCGGGTGACAGGAAATGGTGCGGCGTCTGAACCATGGCAAGCTGGCGATCTTGCAGGAACAGCCCGACCGTCGCCTGCAGGAAAGTCCGGGTAGGAATGTGGTCGCAATCAAAAATGGCGATCAACTCGCCATTCGTGTCGGGCAGTGCCGCGTTGATATTTCCGGCCTTGGCATGGAGGTTGTTCGAACGTGTCACGTAATTGACGCCAACCGAGGCAGCAAACTCGCGGAAATCGTCACGGCGCCCGTCGTCCAGCAGATACACATTCATCTTGTCGCGTGGCCAGTCCATGGCAAGCGCGGCAATGACCGTTGGCATGACCACCGACAGGGGCTCGTTGTACGAGGGTATGAAGACATCCACCGTGGGCCACAACGACAGGTCCTGGGGCATGGGCACCGGCTGGCGGCGCAGCGGCCAGGCGGTCTGAAAGAAGCCGATGATCAGAATGAGCCAGGCGTAGAACTCAGCAGCCAGCAATCCCAGCCCCAGCAGCAGATCCGCACTGATGTCCAGTTGCATGCTGGTGGTAAAACGCCAGTACAGGTACCGTGTGGATGCCAGCACCGACAGGCTGACGAGAACCAGCGTCACCAGGGTTCCGACATAGCGGCGGATGTACAGGGCGAGCGCCGCGATCACCAGTGAAAACACCAGCTGCTCGTTGCGTGAAAACGGAATTGTGATCAGCAGCAGGAACAGCACCAGGCAGCCGATCGATGTCACCACGAGCACGCCCGGTGCCGACCATGCCGACCAGTTCACCAGCCGGTTGCCCGACTCGTTGAGAAGGCCGTAAAGGTAGCGCGGGTTGAACAGCGAGCGAGCACCCGCGCCCCGGTGCTCGCGCCAGCGCGACGGAATCGAACGCAGGTTCATCGAGCGGAGGGCTCCAGCAGACAACTCGCAAGGCGCTGAAAGTCCTGCGTCGCCTGACATCGCGGATCGTAGACCAGGACCGGCTGCAGGAATGCCAGAGCCTCACTCACCGCTTCGTCCCGGTGGATACCAACCGGCAGCAGGCGCTTGCCCAGTCGTTGCCGCAGCACTTCTCCCATATCGCGATTCAGCCGAACCGCTTCGTCCATCTGGTTCAGCAGGTACACCGTCTCCAGATCCGGACGCTGAAAACGCATCTGTTCGATCCAGGATTCCATCGCCATGATCGTCGAGTAGGAACCGGCATCGGGCAGCAACACGATCAGTACCAGATCGGCACAGGCAAAGGCCTGATTGAGGTAAACCGAAGGTCCCGGGGGCAGATCGATCAGCACCACGTCGTCTTCACCAAGGCCCGACTGCGCCAGTTGCCTGCCGAGCCAGTCGGGCTCGCTGGCCAGAATGTTCTCGAACGCTTCCCGCTCGGCCTCGCTGACCGCCCCGTACGGAATGCAGTTGACACCGTAGGCGCTGCCCACCAGCACGTCGCGCCAGTTGCGCCGCCGCAGCGACTGACGGCAGACACTCTGGCGCTCCAGTGCGTCCAGACCCAGATGCAGATGCAGCGCGTTTTGTGGATCGAGGTCGACCGTGCTGATACAGCCTTCCCCAAGTTCAGCCGCCATCGCAACGGCCAGATTTGCAGTTACGGAGGTTTTTCCCACACCCCCTTTCATCGACACAACAACAACAACGCTCATACTGCTCCCGGCTGCAAAATTGTAGAAAGAAGAGGGTCAGCCCCTGGACCTCGCCTTTTCCCTGATCCTGGCACCGCCCTCAAGGCGACCAAAGACCTGGCTCAGCGGACTGTATTCCAACCAGCCCTGTTTTTGCTGCGCTGACAGGGGCGGCGGCATGACACGCTGGTCAGGCGCCATGGACTTCATCAAGGGCCATTTGTTCTCTGCAAGGTCAGCATCGGCGTCGCGGTTGAACTCCCTGAATTCACTGCTGCCGGACCAGAAAGTCCGAAACAGCGCACCCGCATCGTCGACACGTTTCGACATCTTCACGTCCCCAGTGTTCGCACGCGCCGACTCTCGCGCCTGGTCCGGAGGGATTATGGGGCATTTCAACTGCACCCGCCCCTGCAGCGGCGATGTAAACGCCTTACGTGCCACCGACATAGGGATTGCTTTTTCGCTCGCGACCAAAGGTGCTCTCGGGACCATGTCCCGGGATGAAAACGGTTGCGTCACCCATGGGCCAGAGCCTCTCCACAATGCTGGAAATCAGGGTCTCGTGGTCACCCTGGGGCAAGTCGGTGCGGCCAATCGAGCCGGCGAACAACACATCACCCACAAAAGCCCGGTTCGCCTCCACGCTGTGGAACACCACGTGCCCCGGTGTGTGCCCGGGGCAGTGCCGCACCTGCAGCGTGGACTGCCCCAGGGTGACGGTGTCGTGGTCATTCAGCCAGCGCGTGGGGGTGAATGGCATGGCCTGGGCAAAGCCGAACATCTTGCTCTGGGCCGGCAGACCGTCGATCCAGAATTGGTCCGCCTGCTGCGGGCCAATGATGGGAAGTTGCAGTTGCTGAGCCAGTTCACCAACCGCCCCTGCATGGTCGATATGGGCATGCGTCAGCCAGAGCTCAACCAGCGTCAGCTGGCGCTGCTTCACCGCAGCCAGCAGCAGTTCGATGTCGCCGCCCGGGTCTATGAGGGCCGCCCGCCGGGTCTGGTCACACCAGACCAGAGAGCAATTCTGTTGAAAATTCGTAACAGGAATGGTTTGATAGCGTAGCATTTGAAGCACATTCTAGGGGCTCAAGCCGGTCTGCGGTGCGCTCGCTTGTGCTTGCTCGATTCGTTCGGCCAGCAGGTCTACAAAATTCCCGTCGCCAAGCGAAATCCGAATCCTGACCGGCAGGTACTGCAGGCTCGGAGCAAACCACAATTCGGCAGTGATGACACCCGCGGGATTGGCCACCGGGCGCGGACGCAGGTGAAACGCAGCCACCGGTCCAATTTCAGGCAACTGCAGCACGTCCTGCGCCACCACGTCGTAAGTCCAGCGGGACACGCCCTGCGGCCTGGCCAGCCACAGACTGACCTGAGCTCCCACCTGCAGTGCGTCCTGACCGGTGACAAAGCGGTGGCTCAATTCAACAAACTGGCTCGCCGTGTCCTGCACTCCCGGTGGCTGGGGCAACTCGGCGCCGTTGTCGAACCGGATGGCGGTGCCATCAAAGCGCAAGCGGCGCACGCCCCAGGGAAACTGTTCCTCATAGACCTCTGGCAACAAGGTGGTCCCGCTGGCCTCGCCCTGGCTGATCATGGAAAGGCGCAGTATCACGGCCATGCTCAGATCGACACGCACCTGGTAGCGGCTTGCCTGGCGCTGCCATTGCACACGCGCACTGCCGTACAGGTCACCGCGGTAGTAGCCGCCCATCCGGTAGCTCACACGGGTGTCGGCCGGCCAACTGTCGGCGCTTGACCCGGGCCGATCCGGCACAAGCTCCTGTGCTGGCTCTGGCGATGCCGCCGGCTCGGTTGGCTGCGCTGCCTCGTCCGGTACCTGCTCGCCCGAAACGGACACAGCCTCGGGTGCCGGCGTCACTTGCGGCGCCGACGCCGCCCGCCCGAGCGGCAGCGCTGCACGCACCACAAGCGCCGCTGGCGGTTGCGCTGCCACGGCCGCGGGCAGCGGTTTGATGATCCGCGTCAGCACCGGATCCGCCATCGCCAGCAAACGGCTTTGCGCCGGAAGCTGGGTCTGCAGCCAGTGCAGGCCCAGGCCGTGCCCCACAAGCACAGCCAGCAGCAGGACAAACCAGCGCCATCGTCGGTGCCGGTCCATTGCCGCGGAAGAGCGGGGATGGACCGTGGGGGCAGGGGTTGCTAAGATCACAGCCCCGATCTTATGCAACACGGCGTCGTCCAGGCGATGCCAAACCGGCTCCAGCAGCGGCGAAGCCGTAACCTCAACCGCGTGTATTGAAAGGAACGTCATGATCATCTCCCTTGTCAACCACTCCAAAGTCATCACGGATGAGCAGGTGCAGGAGGCGATTCGGGCGATCAACCGCCAGCTCAAGGAAGACTTCGAACCCTACTGGAGTTTTTCTGCCACGCTGCGGCTGGAAGGCCCCATTGGCAAGCGCCCCAGCATCAGCAATCTGGGCGACATGCGCGGCGACGCTGTGATGTACATCGTCGATGGCGTAAACGCCCTGAGCGCGACCGGCTGGCACCTGGCCAACTACAAGGACATTCCCTACGGCATCGTCTTTCTGGGCCTGTGTGCACAGATCAAGGAGGCCTGGTCGGTCACGCTGTCCCATGAAACCCTGGAACTGGTGGGCGACCCCATGGCAAATTTGCTGGTGCAGGGTAATCACCCCGTCGACCGTCGGCGCCGGGTGTTCCACCTGTTCGAAATGTGCGACGCTGTGCAGGCTGAGACCTACCACATTGATGGCGTCGAGGTGTCCAACTTTGTGCTGCCGAGCTATTTCAGCCTGGGTGAACAGCCCGGGCGCCGCAATGACTTTCTCGGTCGATCCTATAAAGGCAAGACCCTGCCCTCTTTCGGAATGAACCCGGGCGGTTACCTCAACATTCTGGATGCCGCCACGGGCAAATGGGAACAGCCGGTCTATGTGGATGACAAGGAAGCCGAGCGACGCCGCAGGT
Organism: uncultured beta proteobacterium; assembly: GCA_903875275.1. Taxonomy (GTDB): domain Bacteria; phylum Pseudomonadota; class Gammaproteobacteria; order Burkholderiales; family Burkholderiaceae_C; genus Rhodoferax. Next base: position 39,606 of record CAIQVX010000359.1, read on the forward strand.
TGAAGGGCAAAGTCCACGAGGGCCGCGGTTATCGGCGCTCACACGCTGACCCGCAGTAAGCCCTGGCCTGCCGACACGCTCGCCCGATTGAATCGCGATGTCGATCGAACAGCAACAACTGGCCGCCGCGATTGCGGCACTGGAAGCCCAGCGCGAATTGCTGGGCAGCGCTGTGGTCGAGACCGCGCTGGGGCCCTTGCGCGAGCGCCTGGAAAAACTCGCGCACCAGGCAGACAGCGAAACGGCCGACGCCGACCAGACGCTCAGGCAGGTGAGCGTTCTTTTTCTCGATGTCGTGGGCTCCACAACCTTGAGTCAGCAACTCGACCCCGAGGACTTTCACACGGTCATGGATGACGCACTGGCAAGCTGCACGGTCATCGTCGAAAACCGCGGCGGCCGCGTGCTGAAGTATGCCGGAGACAGTTTGCTCGCCGTCTTTGGTGCAGACGAAGTTCGGGAAGACGACGGCGAACGCGCGGTGCAGGCCGGCCTGGAATTGCTCGATGAAGGCCGGCGCCAGGGCCAGCAGGTGCTGGAGCGCTATCTCCACCCGGGCTTCGATGTGCGGGTAGGAATCCACACCGGTCCGGTGCTGCTGGGTGGCGGGCTCGACGCCGGGAACAACATACGGGGGTTCACGGTCAATGTCGCCGCCCGCATGGAGCAGACGGCGCCCGCCGGCGCTCTGCGCATCAGCCATGAGACCTACCAACAGGTTCGCGGCGTGTTCGATGTGGTGGCCCAGGACGCGATCCATGTCAAGGGGGTTGACGCGCCGATGCTGACCTACCTGGTACTGCGCCGCAAACCACGCGCGTTTCATGTCAACAGTCATGGCGTTGAGGGCGTCGAGACGGCCATGGTCGGCCGCGACGCCGAAATGGAGCAGTTGCAGGCGGCGTTCAAGCGCCTTTACAGCCAACGCAAGCTTTCCGTGATGACGGTGGTTGCGGATGCTGGCGTCGGCAAGAGTCGCCTGTTGTTTGAATTCGAGAACTGGGCGGAGGCGCGCCCCGAGGTTTTCTACTTCTTCCAGGGACGTGCCAGTCCTCTGACGCAGAGCCAACCCTATGGGCTGTTGCGCGACATCATCGCCTGGCGCCTGGGCATTGCCGACAGCGACAGCATGGCCACCGCCAAGGCGAAGCTGGAGCAGGGCCTTGCGCCCCTGTTCCAGGCAGAGGACGGCGCTGAAATGGCGCAGGCGCACGCCCATCTGCTGGGACATCTGGTCGGAATGGACTTTGCTGACAGCCAACACATCCAGGGCATCGCCGACGACTCCAGGCAGTTACGCAACCGCGGCTTTCACGCCGCTGCGCAAATGTTCCGCCACTTTGCAGTGCAGAACAAATCACCCGTCCTGCTGCAACTCGATGACCTGCACTGGGCCGATGACGGCTCGCTGGACTTCCTGAGCTATCTGGCCCAGGTTAATCGCGATGTGCCAACCCTGATCCTGACGCTGGCACGACCGGCACTGTTTGAGCGACGTCCCGATTGGCACGATCAGGCCGGTTCGCAGCGCCTGCTGCTGCACCCGCTGGACGGCACGGCCAGTCGGCAACTTGTCAATGAACTGCTGAAGAAGTTGCCGGAAATACCTTCCTTGCTGCGCGAACTGATCACGGGGGGTGCCCAGGGCAATCCCTTCTACATGGAAGAGTTGGTCAAAATGCTGGTGGACGAAGGCGCCATCGTCACCAGCGCCGACCCGTGGAGTGTCAACGCCGAGCGGCTGCTGAGCACCCATGTTCCCCAGTCACTGACGGGCGTGCTGCAGGCGCGCCTGGACGGCATCAAGTCGCAGGAGAGGCTGGCGCTGCAGCAGGCCAGCGTCATTGGTTTTGTCTTTTGGGATCAGACCCTGGCCGCACTGTCGGCGCAGGCACCGGCCACCCTGGCGGCGCTGGTACAACATGAACTGGTCATTGCGCAGCATGGCGCGGCGCCCGCCGGCAGCGTTGAAGGCGCGCGTGAATATGCGTTTTCACACCAGGTGCTGCACCAGGTCACCTACGACACGTTGCTGAAACGAACCCGACGCCTGCACCACGGGCAGGCGGCCCGCTGGTTCGCAAGCCAGACCGGTTCACGTGCCAAGGACTTCCTCGGCGCCACCGCAGAGCACTTCGTCAAAGCCGGCGAAACAACGCAGGGCTGCGAGTACTTCGCACGGGCCGCAGAGCACGCTGCAGCACGCTACGCCCACGATGCAGCCACCGACTATGTCAGCAAAGCGCTGGCACTGACCGATCAGCCACAACAACGCTGGCGTCTGCTGGCGGTGCGCGAGCGGACGCTGGACCTGCTGGGAAAGCGCGACGAGCAACTGGCGGACCTCGATGCCATGGAGCAGTTGGCCCAGCAAACGGATGACGACCGCGCTCGCTGTGAGATCGCCTGGCGCCGCAGCACCTTTGCCATGCGAACCGGAAACTACCAGGTCATGGAGGTCGCGGCGCGCCAGACCATGGCCCTGGCGGATCGCCTTGGCGATGCCTTGATGGGCCTGCGCGGTCAGCATCGTCTGGCGCTGGCCTTGACCTACCTCGGCGATGATGCGACAGGACAGACACTGGCCACCGATGGCCTTGCCACGGCACGTGCCCTTGGCAAGCGGCAGATTGAACCCCTGTTCCTCAACGCCCTGTCGGTGATCGCCGACATTCAGGGCGACCAGATGCGGTCGCTGGAGATGGACCAGCAGGATCTGATCATCAACCGCGAACTCGGAAACCGGCGCAACGAGGCGATCGCGCTGGGCAATCTGGGCAACGCCTGGCTTCGCCTGGGCGAAAACACCCAGGCCCGCACGCATCTGCAAGCCTGCCTGCGCCTGACACGTGCCGTGGGTGACCACTCGACCGAACCCAACACGCTGAGCAGCCTGTCGACGCTGGCATTGCGCGAAGGCGAGGATGCGATGGCGCTGGCACACGCGCAGACTGCGATTGACATGGCGACCGAGGTCCAGAGCCCCGTCTTCCAGGCCATTGCCCTGTGCTCGCTGGGCAATGCCGAACTCGCGCTCGGGCGCCATGCGCAGGCTGAGGCAGCGTTCCAGCGTGGGCGGGACATCGCGATCGCCCTGGGCAACGCCACGGCGATTGATGCCAAGGCAGGACTGGTGCGGGTGGCACTGGCGCAGCGTGACAGCACGCTGGCTCTGCAACTGGTCGAGGAACTGCTGGCGCAGTTGGCGACCGACAGTTCGCTGGAAGGCACTGAGGCGCCCTACCTCGTCCGACTGACCTGCCAGCAAGCGCTGGCGCAGGCCGGTGATGCGCGCGCCGATACCGTGCTGCGAAAGGCCTACGCTGATCTGCTGACCGAGTCCATTGCCATCTCCAACCCGGCTGTGCGTCACAGCTTTCTTGACAGGATTCCGGAGCACCGCGCCATCGTGGCCGCCTGGAACAAGCATCCGGTCACGCCTGCCTGAGCCCCGCACGGGTGCTGCACTGCTTCAGAGAGTCCAGTCGTACTCGATGCTCAGGGGCGCATGGTCGGAAAACTTCTCCGCTTTGTAGATTTCGGCCGAGCGCGCTCCCAGTGCCATGGCTTGCGTAGCCAGGTGATAGTCAAGCCGCCAGCCAACGTTCTTGGCGTAGGCCTGGCCACGGTTGCTCCACCAGGTGTAGGCCTCTTCGGTCGTGTCGGGATGCAAATGCCGATACACATCAACCAGACCGGCGTCGGTCAGGAGTCGGGTCATCCAGGCCCGTTCTTCCGGTAGAAAGCCCGAGTTCTTGCGGTTGCCCTTCCAGTTCTTCAAATCAATTTCCTGGTGCGCAATATTGACGTCGCCACACAGAATGAAGTCGCGCTCCTCTTTGAGTCGGCCCAGGTGCGGATAGAACTCCTGCAGAAACCGGTACTTGGCCTGTTGCCGGTCCTCACCCGAGGAACCACTTGGAAAATAGCAACTGATGATGGACCTTCTGGCGCTGGCGCTGTCAAACCGCAACTCGACATAGCGCCCCTCGGCGTCAAACTCGGACGAGCCATAACCGACCAGTACATCGCTGGGCTCGTGGCGGGTGTAGACCGCCACCCCGGAGTAGCCCTTTTTTTCCGCGAAATGAAAATAGCCTCGCAGGCCGACCAGTTTTTCAAAGCGGCCTGCGACATCAGCGGCTTGCGCCTTCACTTCCTGTACACAAATACAATCGGGCCTGGATTGGGCCAGCCAGGCTTCAAGTCCTTTGCTGCTGGCCGAGCGGATACCGTTGAGGTTGAGACTGGTCAATTTGAACAAGGAATTTCCCATGGCAGAGAGTGTCGCAACAAATCCCGGACCCGCCGCTGCGCAGGATGCGCTGGCCCAGGATTTCTTGCAGTTTGTGGTGGATTGCGGCGTGCTGCGTTTTGGAGAGTTTAAGACCAAGGCCGGCCGCATCAGCCCCTACTTCTTCAACGCGGGTCAATTCGACGATGGTGCCAAACTGGGACAGCTGGCACAGTTCTATGCACAGCGCCTGCTTCGGAGTGGCGTTGAATTCGACATGATCTTCGGCCCCGCCTACAAGGGCATTGCGCTGGCCGCAGCGCTGGCGGTGGAACTGGCCCGGCTCGGGGTGAATGTTCCTTTTGCCTACAACCGCAAAGAGGCCAAGGATCACGGTGAAGGTGGGACCCTGGTCGGCGCCAAATTGCGGGGACGGGTGCTGATCGTTGATGATGTCATGTCAGCCGGCACGGCCACACGGGAATCCATTGCCATCATCCGCGGCGCGGGCGCCACGGCGCATGCGGTCATCATCGCCCTGGACCGGCAGGAAAAAGCCACAGAAGGTGGCGCCGATGTGCCTTACAGCGCGGTTCAGTACGTGCAGCGTCAACTCGGACTTCAGGTTTGCTCGATTGCCAGACTCGGGGATTTGATGCAGTATCTGGAACAGCACCGCGCCAACGGTCTGGCTATCGACCAGGAGCGCGTCCAGGCCTACCAGTTGCGTTACGGTGTCACAGAAAGTTAAGCATGTTTAAAGCTTGCACCACGCATCGCGGACAGCCGCACACTCTACCGGCTGCGGCCGTGCTGCTGGCCCTGCTGGCCACGGCGTCGGTCCAGGCACAACGCCCAGGCACACCCGAGATCTACACCTGTGTGGACGCCAAAGGTCGAAACCTCACATCAGACCGACCGATTGCCGAGTGCCTCGATCGCGAGCAGAAGATGCTCAACCCCAGCGGCACCGTCAAGGCTCGGGTCGGACCGAGCCTGACCGCCCAGGAGCGAGCCGAGTTGGAGGCCAAAGAGAAGGCTCAGCTGGAGGAGAAGGCTCGTCTTGACGAGGAAAAGCGGCGTGATCGGGCCTTGCTGGTGCGCTACCCCAACAAGACGGTGCATGACCACGAGCGTACCGTCGCACTGTCCCAGATCGGTGTTGTGCGACAGGCAGCGCTGACCCGCACGGAGGAACTGCAACGCCAGCGGGCAGCGGTGATGGAGGAGATGGAGTTTTACAAGAAAGACCCGAACAAGGCCCCTCCCTCGGTACGGCGCCAGCTCGAAGAGGTCAACAACAGCCTGGCCGTGCAGGCGCGCTTTGTTGCCGAACAGGACGCCGAAATCAAACGCGTGAACTTCCGTTTTGAGGAAGAACTGTTTCGCTTGAAGCAGTTGTGGGCCAAGCAGGTCGCAGTTCCAGCCGCGAGCGCCAGCAAGACCCGCTGACTCAGCCGATCTTGCGGCGCAGCAGTTCGTTCACCTGCTGCGGGTTCGCCTTGCCCTGGCTGGCCTTCATGATCTGGCCGACCAGGGCGTTCAGCGCCTTGCCGTTACCGCCCCGGTATTGCTCAACATTTTTCGGGTTGGCCGCGAGAACGCTCTCGACAATCTGTTCCAGTGCGCCAGTGTCATTGAGCTGCTTGAGCCCCTTGGCCTCGATGAGCCGGTCGACATCGCCGTCCTCGCCGCTCCAGAGGGCATCGAACACCTGCCGGGCGGCATTGTTCGAAATGGTTCCATCCGCAATGCGCTTGATCAACTGGGCCAGTTCAGGGGCGCCCACCGGCGCTTGCGTGATGTCGATCTCCTGTGCGTTCAGACGACGTGCAAGCTCACCCATGATCCAGTTTCCAGCCAGTTTCGGCTGCGCACAGGCTTGGGCCGTCGCCTCGAAATAGGCCGCCATGGCGCGACTTTGTGTCAGCGCGGTCGCGTCATAGTCAGACAGCCCGTAGTCGCTGGCGAAGCGTTGCGCCATCGCACGCGGCAACTCGGTCATGGTGGCACGCACACGCTGCACCCACTCATCGGCGATCACCAGCGGTGGCAGGTCCGGGTCCGGGAAATAGCGGTAGTCGGCGGCGTCTTCCTTGCTGCGCATGGCCCGGGTCTCACCGGTGTCGGGGTTGAAGAGCACAGTAGCCTGCTCGATCGCGTGACCGTCTTCAATTCTCTCGATCTGCCAGCGCACCTCAAAATCGATGGCCTGCTGCATGAACTTGAAACTGTTGAGGTTCTTGATCTCGCGCCGGGTGCCCAAAGGAGCACCGGGTTTGCGCACCGACACATTGGCGTCACAGCGAAAGCTGCCCTCCTGCATATTGCCGTCACAGATACCGATCCAGGTGACGATCTTGTGCAATTCCTTGGCGTAGGACACCGCTTCGGCACTGGAGCGCATGTCGGGCTCTGTCACGATCTCCAGCAAAGGCGTACCGGCCCGGTTCAGGTCGATCCCGGTCTGGCCGATAAAGTCTTCATGCAGCGACTTGCCAGCGTCTTCTTCCAGATGCGCCCGCACCAGACGCACACTGCGCTTCTCGTCGCCCAGAAAGAACTCGACCTGACCACCCTGCACCACGGGGATTTCAAACTGGCTGATCTGGTAGCCCTTGGGCAGGTCCGGATAAAAGTAGTTCTTTCGCGCGAAGATGCTGCGCGGCGCGATGTGAGACCCGACGGCCAGACCAAACTCGATGGCACGCTCCACGGCCCCCTTGTTCATCACCGGCAAAGTACCCGGCAACGCCAGATCGACGGCGCAGGCCTGGGTGTTTGGCGCAGCACCAAAAGCGGTCGGGGCGCGGCTAAAGATTTTGGACTGGGTGGAAAGCTGCGCGTGGGTCTCGAAGCCGATCACCACTTCATAACCGTGTACCAGCGCGGACTTGACTGTACTCATGTTCAAAACCCCTCCGGTTTGGCGAGGTGCCAGTCGGTTGCCTGCTGCAGGCGATGCGCGGCATTGAGCAGCCTGGATTCCTGCAGATAGTTGCCTATGAGTTGCATCCCCACCGGCATGTTGGATGCACCCCTGCCCACCGGAACACTCATGCCGGGCAGGCCTGCCAGCGACGCTGGCAAGGTGAAAATGTCGGCCAGATAACTGGCCACCGGATCGTCGCTCTTGTCACCCAGTTTCCATGCGACCGTGGGCGCTACCGGGCCGGCGATCAGGTCACATTGCCTGAATGCCTGCTGGAAGTCGTCAGCAATCATGCGCCGGATTTTCTGTGCCTGCAGATAGTAGGCGTCGTAGTAGCCATGCGAGAGTACGTAGGTTCCTATCATGATGCGGCGCTTCACTTCGTCACCAAAACCCTGCGCGCGGGTCTTCTTGTACATCTCGATCAGGTCGCTGTAATGCTCGGCCCTATGGCCAAACTTGACGCCGTCAAAACGGCTCAGGTTGCTCGACGCCTCCGCTGGCGCAATGATGTAATACACCGGGATCGACAGCTCGGTGCGTGGCAGCGTGATCGGCACCAGTTTGGCACCGAGAGTCTCGTACTCCTTCAGCGCGGCCTCGACAGCAGCGCGCACGTCGGCGGCGAGACCGTCGCCAAAAAACTCGGCCGGCACGCCAATGCGCAAACCCGCCAGAGAATCGTCCAGGTTGCGGGCAAAATTTTCAGCCGGCACGTCCAGCGAGGTGGAGTCACGATCGAGGTCTGGCCCGCACATCGCCGACAGCAGCAAGGCGCAGTCTTCGGCCGAGCGCGCCAACGGTCCGGCCTGATCCAGGCTGGAAGCAAAGGCCACCATGCCGTAACGCGAGGCGCGACCGTAAGTCGGTTTGATGCCGGTGATACCGCAGAACGAAGCCGGCTGCCGGATCGACCCCCCGGTGTCGGTGCCTGTGGCTGCAGGCACCAGGCGCGCTGCCACCGCAGCCGCGCTGCCCCCCGACGAACCCCCTGGCACCCGACTCCGGTCCCACGGGTTTTTCACCGGACCAAAGGCCGAGTTTTCATTGGCCGAGCCCATCGCGAATTCATCGCAATTGAGCTTGCCCAGGGTGACCGCGCCCTGTGCCGCCAGATTGGCCACCACCGTCGCGTCAAAAGGTGAGCGGTAGCCTGCCAGCATTTTGGAGCCGGCGGTGGCGACGAAATCGCGCGTCACAAAGATGTCCTTGTGCGCCACAGGCACGCCAAGCAGGGGCGCGCCGGTCTGGCCCGCGGCCAGCGCGACATCGGCTGCTCGCGCCTGCGCCAACGTGGCTTCCTCATTGAAATCAAGAAAAGCGCCGAGTTCGGCATGGGCATGCGCACGCGCCAGGAAATGCCGGGCCGTCTCCAGCGCCGAGACCTCGCGCTGGCGCAACTGGGCGGCCAGCTGCGCCACGCTCAAATCGTGCAGGGCAGAAGGAGTTTTCATTCGATCACCTTCGGAACCAGAAACAGGCCCCGCTCGACCGCCGGCGCATTGCGCTGGTTGGCCTCGCGCTGGTTGGGCTCGCTGGCCGCATCCTCACGCAGACGCAACACCACATCCTGCCAGCAAGCCACCGGATGCGCCAGCGGCTGCAGACCGGCGGTGTCAACCGCACGCATTTTCTCGACCAGGTCGAAAAAACCATTGATTTGAGTGAGCATGCGCTCACTTTCGGATGAACTCAATTCCAATCGGGCGAGATTGGCAATGCGGTCGATATCAGCAGAAGTCAGGGACATAAGGAATTTTTGATCGAAATCAGGGACCATACGCCGCGCGAGAGACTTCGACGGGCGATGTTTTCACAGGCGATGGGGTATTATCTCGCCTTTGGCCCACTTGTCCGCCACAATGCGGTTTTGCGCTGAAAATGTACGCAATTCACACTGTCAATAGGGTGATGACGGCTGCAGTTGTCCGTCATACCCGAGAGGAATCTTAATGTTTGGAGCTTTCCGTCAGTACTTCTCCACTGACCTGGCCATTGACCTTGGCACTGCCAATACGCTGATCTACGTGCGCGACAAAGGCATCGTGCTGGACGAACCTTCGGTCGTGGCCATCCGTCATGAAGGTGGTCCTCAAGGCAAGAAGACCATTCAGGCGGTTGGCAGGGAAGCCAAAGCCATGCTGGGCAAGGTGCCCGGCAATATCGAAGCCATCCGCCCCATGAAGGACGGCGTCATTGCCGATTTCACTGTCACCGAGCAGATGCTCAAGCAGTTCATCAAGATGGTGCATCCGCGCTCGGTCTTCCGCCCCAGTCCCCGCATCATCATTTGCGTGCCCTGCGGCTCGACCCAGGTCGAGCGCCGCGCCATTCGTGAATCGGCGCTGGGTGCGGGCGCCAGGGACGTCTACCTGATTGAAGAACCGATGGCCGCCGCCATTGGCGCGGGGCTGCCCATCAGCGAAGCCAGCGGTTCCATGGTCGTCGATATCGGCGGCGGCACGACCGAGGTGGGTGTCATCTCGCTCGGCGGCATGGTTTACAAGGGCTCGGTGCGGGTCGGCGGCGACAAGTTCGACGAGGCCATCATCAACTACATCCGGCGCAACTACGGCATGCTCATCGGCGAGCCCACGGCCGAGTCCATCAAGAAGAGAATTGGGTCCGCCTTTCCGGGCAGTGAGGTGCGCGAAATGGAAGTGCGTGGCCGCAACCTTTCCGAAGGCGTGCCGCGCAGTTTCACCATCTCCAGCAATGAAATTCTGGAAGCACTGACCGACCCCATCAACAACATCGTGTCAGCGGTCAAGAACGCGCTCGAGCAGACACCGCCTGAACTCGGCGCCGACATAGCTGATCGCGGCATGATGCTCACCGGCGGTGGCGCCCTCTTGCGTGACCTGGACCGCTTGCTGGCCGAGGAAACCGGCCTGCCGGTGCTGGTCGCCGAAGATCCTCTGACCTGTGTCGTGCGCGGGTGCGGTATCGCGCTGGAGCGGATGGAGCGTCTGGGCTCCATTTTCACCAGCGAATAGGAGCGGAGCGCAGCGATGCCGCTTGGTACGCTGGACGGTACTCCGCCACCCTTCTTCAGGCAGGGTCCGTCCGCCCTGTCAAAACTGGCTTTCTTCAGTGCCCTGGCGCTGTTCCTCATGGTCGCCGACACCCGCTTCGAGATCGCGCGGCCGCTGCGCTTGGTGATTGCCAGCGTCCTTTACCCGGCGCAGTGGCTGACGCTACGCCCTGTGACCTGGGTTCAGGGTGGCTCCGAGTATTTTCAGTCCCTGAGATCGTTGCAGGCTCGGGAAGAAGCAGCACGGCACAAACTGTCGGCACAGTCGCACCGCGCAAACCAGGTGGAACAACTCGCACTGGAAAATTCACGCCTGCGCCAGTTGCTGGGTCTGCGCGACAAGGTCAGCACCTCCTGGCAAGCCGCGCAGGTGCTGTATGACGCAGCCGACCCCTACACCCACAAGGTCATCATTGACCGTGGCGGGCTCGAAGGGGTGCTGGCCGGCTCGCCGGTTCTGGACGAAAACGGCGTGCTCGGACAGGTCACCCGCGTCTACCCCATGGTCAGCGAAGTCACACTCGTCACCGACCGTGATCAGGCGACACCGGTACTGAACACGCGCACCGGAGCGCGGGGCGTTGCATTCGGCGACCCGGTGCTGCGCGCCAACGCGCTGGAGTTGCGCTACATGGCCGCCAACGCCGACGTGCAGGCCGGCGACCTGCTCACCACCAGCGGCGTTGACGGCGTCTATCCGCCGGGTCTGCCGGTAGCCAGGGTGGAGAAGGTTGAGCGCCGCGTCGACTCTGCCTTCGCACGCATCAGTTGCCAGCCCACAGCCCTGGTGTCCGGGGTGGGGCACGTCATGGTGCTCAAGCCGATCACCACGCAGATGCCGCCGCGACCGCCGGTCGAGGCGGCCAGCGCGCCACCCAAGCGCGGGAGCCGACGATGATCATGCGCCCTGGCCATCAGTTGCTGCTGCCGGCCAATCCCTTCTTCATACTGGGCAGCCTGCTGGCGGCGCTGGGATTGAGCATGCTGCAAAACATGGGCCTGTTCGGTCGCGCAGCCTGGACGCCGGATCTGCTTGAGTTGACGCTCGTGTTCTGGACCATTCATCAGCCCCAGCGTGTTGGCATTGGCATCGCTTTTATCTTTGGAATATTCGTCGACGTGCACCAGGGCGCGCTGCTGGGTCAGCACGCACTGGCCTACACGGTACTGAGTTTTCTCGCAATCGCAATTCATCGCCGGCTGCTCTGGTTCAAGGTGCCATCACAAGCCTTTCAGGTGTTCCCGCTTTTTGTCGCAGCGCATGTGATAGAACTGATCTGCCGCCTGTCAGCCGGCGGCGCCTTTCCGGGTTTCCTGATGCTGTTTGCGCCGGCACTGGAGTCTCTGCTGTGGCCTGTGATCAGCGTGCTTCTGCTGGCGCCGCAAAAACGCTCCCCCGACCCTGACGCGAACAGACCCCTGTAGCAATATGACCCCCACGCTTGCCGCTTCGCGTGCTACGCTGCCCCCCGAGGGGGCCGGCCCTCGGGCAGGTCTCGGAGAGACTGCACGACAGGCTTGGCGCGGCCCGGCGCGGCGGCTGCCATGACCGAACTTCGCAACGTTGAGGCCGACCTGTCGCGCTTTCGCGCGCGGGTGCTGGTGGCCACGGTGGCAGTGATCGTCTGCTTCATGCTGGTCGCTGCCAGACTGGCCTACCTCCAGATCGTGCGCCACGACGACCTGCTGGAACAGGCCGAGAACAACCGGACCGCGATCGTTCCGGTGGTCCCCAACCGCGGACTGATTTTGGACCGCAACGGCATTGTGCTGGCAAGCAATTACTCGGCCTACACACTGGAAGTGACGCCCTCCAAGATCGCCAATCTGGAGCAGACGATCGAGGAACTCTCACTGGTGCTCGATATCACGGCGCGCGACCGTCGTCGCTTCAAGAAAATTCTGGAGGAATCCAAGAGCTTCGAGTCGCTGCCACTGCGCACCCGCCTCAGCGACGAGGAAGTGGCCAAGTTTGCGGCTCAGCGCTTCCGCTTTCCAGGCGTCGAGATCAAGGCCCGCCTGTTTCGAAGCTACCCCTACGGCGAACTGGCAAGTCACGTGATCGGCTACATCGGTCGCGTCAATCCGGCAGAAAAGGAAAAGCTCGATGAGTCCGAGGACCAGGCCAATTACCGGGGCACCGAGTACATAGGCAAACTCGGTGTCGAGCAGAGTTTCGAGTCCCAGTTGCATGGCACCACCGGTGTCGAATCGGTGGAAACCTCGGCCGGTGGGCGCGCCATGCGCAAACTCGCCAGCAGTCCGGCCACGCCTGGCAACACGGTCAAGCTCTCGATCGACATCCGGCTGCAGCACCTGATCGAGCAGTTGTTCGGAGACCGGCGCGGGGCACTGGTGGCCATGGACCCGAAGACCGGCGAAGTGCTGGCCTTCGTCAGCAAACCCACTTTCGACCCCAACCTGTTTGTTGAAGGCATTGACAGCGAAAACTGGCAGTCACTCAACGAGTCGCCCGACAAACCACTCCTGAACCGGGCCCTGCGCGGAACCTACCCCCCCGGATCCACCTACAAGCCCTTCATGGCGCTGGCAGCGCTGGAGACCGGAACTCGAACACCCGAGCAGTCCATCTCGGACCCAGGCTACTTCATGTTTGGCAACCACCGTTTCCGCGATGACAAGGAGGGTGGTCATGGCACGGTGAATATGTACCACTCGATCGTCCAGTCCTGTGACACCTACTACTACATACTGGCCAACGATCTCGGCGTGGATACCATCCACGAGCAGATGCAACGCTTCGGCTTTGGCGAACTGACCGGCATTGACGTCTTTGGCGAGGTGGCAGGCCTGCTGCCCTCGACTGCGTGGAAGCGCAAGGCCTACAAGCGCCCTGATCAGCAGAGGTGGTATTCCGGCGAGACCATCTCGCTGGGCATCGGCCAGGGCTACAACAACTTCACCATGCTGCAACTGGCTTCGGCCACTGCAACACTGGCCAACAACGGCGTCAAAATGAAACCGCATCTGGTCAAGGAAGTGGTGGACATCCTGACCCGCGCACCCACCGCGACCACACGCCAATCCGTGGGTCAGGTGATCGCCAGGGAAGCGAATATCGCAGTGATCAAGAACGCCCTGATGGGGGTCAACATCGAGGGCACCTCAGCGTCGGCGTTTCGTGGCGCCGGCTACACGAGCGGCGGCAAGACCGGAACGGCGCAGGTGATCCAGATTAAGCAGAATGAGAAATACGTCGCTTCCAAGACCGAGGAGCGATTTCGCGACCACGCCCTGTTTACCGCCTTTGCGCCGGCAGAGGAACCCCGGATCGCCCTGGCCATGGTGGTCGAGAACGCAGGCTTTGGTTCGCAGAACGCCGCTCCCATCGCGCGCCGCGTCTTTGACTACTGGCTGTTACAGCAGTACCCGAGCGAAGAAGACATTGAAGCGGTTCAAAAGGCGCAGGCCACGGCACCGATCGGCAAACCGCGACCGCTGGCCGAAGTACCCTGGCCACCCCCCGCGCCGTAGATCGGACTGGCGCAGCAGTGCACGCAAAAAAAAGGGCACCAGCGTCGGCTGGTGCCTTTTCTCATTTGTAAGCCCAAACGGGCTGTCTCCACGGTCCTTCTTCTTCCATCAAGTCGCTGTTGCCAACGCTTGGTGCAACTGTAAGCGCCCCGGGGGACTCCGGCATCAGTGCTTACCCTTTCAGGATTTACCCTCTGGTCAAAGCCAGGGCGTCCTCGGCAATCCACTGTGCGGCCTTCTCGGCAATCATCAGCGCCGGCGAATTGGTGTTGCCACTGGTGATGGTGGGCATGACACCGGCATCGACCACGCGCAGGCCAGCAATCAATCCGCCCCGCCCGCGCACGCACAGACGTGAGTCCAGCACCGCCAGCGGATCGTCGGCTGGCCCCATGCGGGTGGTACCCACCGGATGAAAGATGGTGGTGGCAATGTCGCCAGCGAGCTTGGCCAGTTCATGGTCGCTCTGGTACTGCACACCCGGCTTCCACTCCTGCGGCTGGTACCTGGCCAGCGCGGGTTGTGCCACGATGCACCGTGTCAGGCGCAGCGAGTCGGCCGCCACCTTGCGATCCTGGTCGGTGCTGAGGTAATTGGGCGCGATGGCCGGCGCATCCTGGAAATTGCCACTGCGGATCCGGATCCAGCCGCGACTCGTGGGATTGAGGTTGCAGACACTGGCAGTGAACGCGTTGAAACTGTGCAGGGGCTCGCCAAAGGCCTCCAGACTGAGCGGCTGCACGTGGTACTCAATGTTCGGGTAGGGCTGCTGCGGATCACTGCGCGTGAAGGCACCCAGTTGCGACGGCGCCATGCTCATGGGGCCGCTGCGCTTGAGCGCGTACTCGAGACCGATCAGGGCCTTGCCCCAGAGCGAACTGGCCTGGGTGTTGAGGGTCTTGACGCCCTGTACCTTGAACACCGCGCGGATCTGCAGATGATCCTGCAGATTGGCGCCGACGCCGGGAGCATCGTGCACGACGGCGATGCCATGCTCCCGCAGCAGGGCCGCCGGCCCAATGCCCGAGAGCTGCAGAATCTGCGGCGAGCCGATGCTGCCAGCGCACAAAATCACCTCCGCGCTGGCGCTGGCACAGATCATCTGCGACTGATCCCACACCTGCACCCCAACGCAGCGCTGGCTGCCGTCAGCCTGTGTATCAAGCTTCAGCTTGGCCACCTGGGCTGCCGTCCACATCTCGAAATTGGGTCTTGCGTAACAGGTGGGACGCAAGAAAGCTTTGGCAGTGCTCCAGCGCCAGCCATTACGCTGGTTCACCTCAAAGTAACCAACACCCTCGTTGTCGCCACGGTTGAAGTCATCGGTGGCGGCAATGCCCGCCTGTTGAGCTGCCTGTGCAAATGCGTCCAGCACATCCCAACGCAGTCGCTGCTTCTCCACCCGCCATTCGCCACCGGAACGGCGATGGCGCAGCAGCTTTCGGTAGGGCGTGGAGGCGTCACTCATCAGTTCCGGCGCCACGCCGCGCGCGCCGTGGGCCGCGCTGGCCCCCTTGTAGTGGTCTTCGTGCAGCTTGAAATAGGGCAAGACATTGTTCCAGGCCCAGGTGTCATCGCCGGTCAGGCGCGCCCACTGGTCGTAGTCGCGCGACTGCCCGCGCATGTAGATCATGCCGTTGATGCTGCTGCAACCACCCAGGGTCTTGCCGCGCGGGTAGCGCAGCACCCGGCCATTAAGCCCGGCGTCCGGCTCGGTGCTGTAAAGCCAGTCGGTGCGCGGATTGCCGATGCAGTACAGATAACCGACCGGAATGTGAATCCAGTGGTAATCGTCCTTGCGACCGGCTTCGATCAGCAGCACCCGCTTGCTGGCGTCGGCTGACAGACGGTTGGCCAGCAGGCAACCCGCAGTGCCGGCACCGACGATGATGTAGTCGAACTCGGTACTCATGCTCAGCGCCCGGCCCAGTTCGGCTTGCGCTTTTCCTGGAAAGCCTTCTGGCCTTCCTTGGCATCCTCGGTGAGGGTGAACAGGGCAATCTGGCTCTCGGTGAATGACATCGACTCCTCAAACGCCATGGCCTCGACTTTTTTCATCGTGTACAGGCCGCGCCGGATGGCCGCCGGGGACTTGTCCAGCAGCCGCTCCAGCAACCATTGCAATTTGAGGTCGACGTCGTCGTCCACGTAATTCACCAGGCCCACTTCGAGCGCCTGCGCGGACGTGATCGGCTCGCCGGTCAGGCACATTTCATTCAGGATCCGTCGCGGTATCAGATGCTGCAACACGCTGAGCACCTGCGCCGGAAAGACGCCAACCTTCACTTCCGGCAGACCAAAGATGGCGTGGCGCGCCGCCACCGCCATGTCGCACATGGACATCAGCCCCATGCCGCCCGCCATGCAGGCCCCGTTGACACGGGCAATCAGGGGCACATAACTCGCACGCGCGACCCGCAACAACTGCGCCAGATGCCCGTGCGGCTCCGAATAATCGGTGGTAAAGGCCTGCGCCGACTGCAGATCGGCACCGGCGCAGAAGGCCTTGGTTCCGGTGCCGGTGATGACAATCGCACGAATGTCGCGCCGGCCCTGGGCCCCGGAAATGGCCTGCGTCATTGCTGCCAGCACCGCGTGGCTCATGGCGTTGCGCCTCTCCTCCCGATGAATGGTCAGCCACAGCACGGGTCCGCGCTGCTCGACAACAAGCTCGGGGGTGGGTGACGAAAGGGTAGTGTTCACTTGTCTCTCCTGTTTCCGGCATTTTGCCGCAAGCCGCTCGCCATTGGCGTTACGATGGCTGACCAGACACGGCCACCCACTTTCCATTTCAACACTTTGACAGAGCGCAAGGCGATGCCCGACAAAAGTCCCAACATCACGCGTCGAAGTACGCACGAGGGGATGCATCTGTTGTTGTCGGGTTGCTGGACTGCCGCACGGCTGGCCGAGCCCGAGAGCTGGACTCACATTGAACGCATGCTCGCACAGAGTGAGGAGCCCGGCTCCGCACCCCTGACCTGGGACCTGCGCAAACTTCAACGCCTCGACCACACCGGCGCCCAGCTGCTATGGAACGCCTGGGGTCATCGCTGGCCGGACCAGCTGTTGCTGCTAGAGGCGCAGCGCCCCATGCTGAACCGGGTCGCTCACTACGCCCGCACAGCCCCTGCGCCTGCAGGAAGAACACTGTGGCAGTACTTTCTACTGCTGGGCCAGGGACTGCTGGTGGTGACAGAGCACCTGCAGTCCCTGACACGCCTGATCGGTCAGCTTCTGCTCGACAGTGTGAAGCTGGCAAGGCATCCGGGTCAGGGCCCATGGCGGGACGTGTCCGGACACCTGTACCGCATCGGTGCCACCGCATTGCCGATCACGGCGCTGGTCGGCTTCCTGATCGGCGTGGTGCTGGCCTACCTGATGTCGCAGCAATTGCGCCAGTTTGGCGCGAATTCCCTGATCGTGAATATTCTGGGAATTGCCCTGATCCGCGAGCTCGGACCGGTTCTGGCTGCCATTCTGATTGCCGGGCGCTCCGGCTCAGCCATCACCGCCCAGATTGGCGTCATGCGTGTCACCGAGGAACTCGACGCGATGCGCGTCATGGGCATCGCCAAGGGTTACCGTCTGGTGCTGCCGCGCGCCATCGCCATGGCCATTGCGATGCCGCTGCTGACGGTCTGGACCACGCTCGCGGCGCTGCTGGGCGGCATGCTGGCCGCCGACCTGGTGATGGGCGTCACGCCGGCGTATTTCTTTGAGGCCCTGCCGCGCGCCGTCAATGTGTCCAACCTCGGGCTGGCGGTCGGCAAATCGGTCGTTTTCGGACTGCTGATCGCCATCATCGGCTGCCACTATGGCCTGCGCGTCAAACCCAACACACAAAGCCTGGGCCAGGGCACAACCGCTTCCGTCGTGTCCTCGATCACCATGGTCATTCTGGTGGACGCCCTGTTCGCCGTCGTCTTCAAGGACATTGGCCTATGAGCCTGGCTGTGGCACCGGTCATCAAGATCCACAAACTCTGGTCGGTGTTCCGCAACGCTGGCCACGAGTCCGTGATTCATCAGGACCTTGACCTCAACGTCAAGGCCGGCGAGCTGGTGTCCATCGTCGGCGGCTCCGGCAGCGGCAAGACCGTGCTGCTGCGACAGATCCTGGGTCTGGAAACACCGGCGCGCGGGCGTGTCACGGTACTGGGTCGACCGGCCTCCGAGATGGGTACCCAGGGCGCAGCCAGCCGCGTTGGCATGCTGTTTCAGCATGGCGCCCTGTTCTCCGCTTTCACGGTCCTGGAAAACATCGCCTTTGCCCTGCGCGAACTCAAGACACTTCCGGCCGCGCTCATCCGCGACGTCGCCATGGTCAAGCTGCAGATGGTCGGACTTGACCCGTCGCAGGCGCACAAGATGCCAGCCGATTTGTCGGGCGGCATGGTCAAACGCGTAGCACTGGCGCGCGCGCTGGTGATGGACCCGCCGCTGCTGCTGCTGGACGAACCCACGGCCGGTCTGGACCCCGACAGCGCCGACGCCTTCTGCAAGCTGCTACGCTCGCTGCACCGCGAGCTCGGTCTGACAGTGCTGATGGTGACGCACGATCTGGACACACTGTTTGAGCTCAGCACCCGCATTGCCGTGGTGGCCGACAGGCACATCATCGTCAGCGGAACCGCGGCCGAAGTGATGGTCTGTCCCCATCCCTTTGTACGTGATTTTTTTCAAGGTGCCCGCGGACGCCGCGCAGCAACCTTGTTGCCGCCGGTAGCGGCGTCGGTGTAAAAAGGGGAACCTGAGGTCCACCATGGAAAACAAATCTCACGCCATCGCGGCCGGCACCTTTGTGCTGCTGATGCTGGCACTGCTGATTGCACTGGCAGTCTGGCTGACACGAGACAGCCGGCAGCTGCGCGTCTTCGAGCTGACCAGCCGCGACGCCGTGAGCGGCTTGCAGGCGCAGGCTTCGGTGCGATTCAAGGGCGTTCCTGTGGGCAAGGTCACTGACATTCAAATCGACCCCCTGGTCAGCGGCCAGGTGCTGATTCGCATCGCCATCAACGAGCAGGCACCCATCACGCAGACGACCTTTGCCACGCTCGGCTTTCAGGGTGTGACCGGACTCGCCTTCGTGCAGCTTGATGACAGTGGCGAGTCAAGTGAAGCGCTGCAGACCAGCGAGCGCCGGCCGCAGCGCATTCCGATGCGACCCAGCCTGCTTTCCAGGCTGTCAGATCAGGGCGTGCAGATCCTGTCACAACTGGAAGAAACTGCGCGCCGCGTCAACCTGCTGCTGGCGCCAGCCAACCAGCAAAGTCTGCTGTCCGCCGTAACCAGTCTGGATCAGGCCGCCGCAAGTATTCAAAGACTCTCCAGTGCCTCCGGCGAGGCCTTGCCGCAGCTGGTCCAGGAAGCCAGCGCCACCCTCAAGGCCGTCAAGGACACGTCGGTGCGCGTAGGTGAAAGTGCGGACGAGGCGCGGCTCTCGGCTCGCGCCTTCCGCTCGGTGACCGAACGTATGAACGAGCCGGGTGGCACGCTGGACCAGATTGCCAGCGGCACTGAAACGCTGGACCGCAGCGGGCAAAGTCTCAACACCAGCACCCTGCCCCGTGTCAACCGGGCGCTGGAGGACACAGCCCGCGGTGCGCGCCAACTTGGCCGCGCCGCCGGGACCCTGCATGAAAACCCGCAGTCGCTGCTGTTCGGTAACCCCGCCATCCCGCCCGGCCCCGGCGAGCCCGGCTTTGCTGCCAGTCCTGGCAGGCCCTGAGGAGCTCTATGAACCCGATGATTCGACCGATCCTTGCCTGCCGCCGCCGCTTGCTGACTGCCGCGTTGATGCTGGCGCTCTCGGCCTGCTCGCTACAGCAGCAGAACCCCCGCATTGCCATCTACGACTTTGGACCGGGCCCGCTGAGCGCCAGTGCCGTCAATCCGTCAGGACAACTGCCCGCCCTGCTGCTGGACGTGCTGGACGCCCCTGCCGCACTGGACAGCACGGCCGTGCTCTACCGCCTGGCCTATGCCGACAGCCAGCAACTGCGCCCCTACGGGCTGGCGCGCTGGAGCATGACACCGGCGCAGTTGTTGCGCCAGCGCTTGCGCCAGCACCTGGGCCAGCAACGCGCCTTGCTGACTCCGGGCGACAGCGTCGAGCTCACTGCCGGGCAGCCACTGCGGCTGCAGATTGAGTTGGAGGAGTTCAGCCAGTTGTTCGAGAGCCCCGAAAAAAGCAGTGGCCTGCTGCGCTTGCGCGCCACGCTGTCGCGCCCTGGTCCCAAAGGCGGCCAATGGCTGGCACAGCGCGGTGTGGTCGTGCGCCGCAGCGCTGACTCGGCCGATGCCGCCGCAGGCGTACGGGCTCTGACAGCGGCGACCGACGCCGCAGCGCA
This sequence comes from uncultured beta proteobacterium, assembly GCA_903875275.1. Lineage (GTDB taxonomy): Bacteria > Pseudomonadota > Gammaproteobacteria > Burkholderiales > Burkholderiaceae_C > Rhodoferax. The sequence continues at coordinate 59,653 of CAIQVX010000359.1, forward strand.
GGAACTAGAACAGTGGCTCAAGGAATTTGCGCAGCAGCCAGGCGCGAGCCCTCAGCGCTGACAAGAAACCAACACACCGCTGATCGGGTTCAAAAATTCTTTGATTTAAATCAACCAGATCTCATACGATAGGATATCGGGGTACGCGGTAGACTTCAGAAGGTTTATCCTGTCAGCCAAGTAACCTCGGGTTGGCTTGGGGTTGCCGTAAACTCGTTAAATCTGTTACCTGAAAGGCTTGAAATGAAATTGAAACAACTCGCCGTGCCCTTCGCCATCGCGATGCTGGCCGGACTCTCCACGCAAACCATGGCAGCCGTCGACGCCGACGCAGCAGCGGCTTTGTTCAAGAAGAATGACTGCGGCAAGTGCCATTCCATCGACAAGTCCAAGAAGGGGCCGGCGCTGAAGAAGATTGCCGCCAATTACAAGGGCAAGGCTGACGGCCAGGCCAGCATCATCAAGAACATCACGACTGGCCCGAAGGTCAAACTTGACGACGGCAGCCAGGAAGAGCACAAGATCATCGACACCAAGGATCAGGCGGCCCTCAAGAATCTGGCTGACTGGATTCTGGCGCAGTAACAACCAGACTGCCCCTCGGGATGCGGAATGGTTCAACATTTGGGATGAATTGCAAAGAGATAACGGTATCGCGCTAACCGCTTAGAGCAGTTCGTGTCGTGTCGTTTAACCTGGAAACGACGGAGAAAAAATGAAACATTCATTGACTCGTTGGGGTGTTGTGGGTTTGTTGTTGGCCGCTGTGGCCGGTTGTGGTGGCGGTAGCGGTTCTTCCGCGCCGGTGCCACAGGTGCCGGTCGTTGCAGCCAACAGCGCGATCGCAGCAGCCAGCGCACTGGCTGCCAATGACGCAGCCACAAACCCTGCCGCCGCATTTGCGGTATTGCAGAACGCAGGCATTGCGGCGGTTGTTGTCAATGGCGCGCCCAAAGTGAACTTTGCGGTGTTCTCCGATGGCGCGGTCAAGGCCGGCCTGAAGGTCACCGACGTCAGCTTCGCCATTGCCAAGCTGGTACCCGGCAGCAACGGCAACCCGGATCAGTGGGTCAATTACATTTACCGCAAGGAAACGGCCACGGCAGGCGTAGGCCCTGGTGGTACGCCCGCACTGGCGTCGGCCATGCAGGCAACCACCGACCCCAAACAGACAGATGCCACCTTGCTGGCTGCGCAACTGGCGTACAACCCTGACGGGTATTACAGCTACACCTTCAAGACCAACATCCAGGACCCGGCGCAGACCAATGGCGTCGTGTTCGAACCCTCACGCACGCACCGCATCGCCATTCAGCTGAGCTACAAGAATGCGGCCGGCGAGACAATTATGGTCAACCCCTACCTCGATTTCACGGTGGACGCTGCCGGCAAGTCGGTGCCGGTCACCGATCCAGCCAAGACGCGCAAGATCGCCGATGTGTCCTCGTGCAACAGTTGCCATGAAAAGCTGGGCCTGCACGGCGGCGGCCGTGTTGACACGCAGTACTGCGTGCTGTGCCACAACCCCGGCACTTCCGACGCCAACAGCGGCAACAACCTTAACCTGGCGACCATGGTGCACAAGATCCATGCCGGCAAGCGCCTCAGTGGCGCCGGCGAGGACTACACCATCTGGGGTTACCAGAACAGCAAACACAGTTACGCCGAGGTCGGCTTTCCGCAGGACCTGCGCAATTGCAGCAAGTGCCATTCCGGCGCCAATGCCAGCACCCCGCAGGGCGACAACTGGAAGAGCAAGCCAAGCAAGGAAGCCTGCCTGACATGTCACGTCAGCACGGTCGGCTCGGCCTGGGAAGTCCTGCACAAGATTGTGGCCGTGCAGCGCCTGGGCGCCGGTGCGGCCGCCAGCGCCCTGTCGAATCAGGAATGCGTGCGCTGCCATGACGCGGGCTCCGTCGTCTCAGCCGAGGCAGTGCACTTCAACCAGGTCGAAGTGAATGCTGCCAAGTACAAGATGAACATCGAAAGCGTTGCCTTCAATGACACCGCCGACCACAAAGGACGCAGTGTCACGGTCAAGTACTTCCTGTCAGACCCGACCAACGGCAACACCGCCTACAACCTGGTCACTTCCGAGTGCACCAGCACACCTGCGCTGAACTGCGCCAACACCACCAAGTTCGGCAACCTGCGCTTCTACCTGGCCTATCAGAACATGGTCGGTCAGTTGGCTGCCGTGACCGAATACTCGGCCTACAACAACGGTGGTGGCACCGCTACCGCCTACGCCTACAAGGGCACGAACGATGGCAGCAACCACTACACGGTAAGCCTGCCGGTGCCTGACGACAGCGCCACTGCGGTGGCCTTCGGAACGGCACGGGTGCTGAGCATCGGCCAGATCAAGGAGCCGCAACTGGCCGCAACCTCGGGCAGCAGTCCGCGCACCGTGGCCATACCGGCAGCGCTGGTCAACACACTCGTGCAGCACAGTTCCACCGAACTCGCTCTGTCAGGCACGCTGCAGCCACGCCGCACCATTGTTTCCAACGAGAAGTGCAACGCCTGCCACAGCAAGCTCGGCGCCGCCTCCGGCTCCAACACCCTGCCCAACGCCTTCCACAGTGGGGGCCGCAACATGGTGGAGGCCTGTGTCCTTTGCCATGACGCGAACCGAGTCTCGACCACGGTCATGACCAACGGCATGGCTCTGAACGAGTCCTATCAGTTCAAGCGCATGATTCACGGCGTACACGGCAGCTCCAAGCGCACTTACCCGTTCACCAATGGCAACATGACGCAGGGCATTTTTGACAAGGTAACGGGCGCACCGGTTGCTCCGTGGACGGTCCCGATGAAAGACAGCTACGGACGCGCCATCGGAACCACCGGCCCCGGACTGAACGGCGTCGTCGGTCCGAGCAGCGTCGAGAACTTCGCTGCCGAAGTGGCCTGGCCGGGCGTTGGCATCAACTGCAACGCCTGCCACGTCAACGACTCGTACAAGATCGACCAGAGCACGCTCGGAGCGGTTGTCCTGAAGAACGGTGCCTCCGCCACCGGGTCTGCGGTATTTGGCGGAGCAACCGCACTGACCGATCCGAACCAGTGGAAGGTGATCTCGCCCAAGGCCGCAACCTGCACCGCTTGCCATGACTCACCGGCAGCAACCGACCACGTGGTCAGTTTCGGCGGTGCCTCGTTCGGCAGTCAGACACAGGCGCAGATCGCCGGTTCACCGCGCGAGACCTGCAACGATTGCCACGCCAGCGGCGGCTCCAAGAGCGTGGACCTTGTCCACGGTCAGAAATAACCGTGGACCTTTTGAAGGAAATTGGGATGCGAATCAATCGTTTAATCGCCATCATCGGCCTGGGCCTGTTCGCGCTGCTGGGCTCGCCCGCCTGGGCGGCCGGCGAAACCGGCGCCAAGCTCTGCGTCACCTGCCACGACGAGGAAGACCTGCCCGACATGAGCCGCTCGGCGCACGGCTTCTCGGCCGACAAGCGCGTGCCAGACTGCATCACCTGCCACGGAGAGAGCCCGACACACGCCAAGAAGCCCGCAGATGTGAAGGAGCGTCCGCGCCCCGATCGCATGTACATCCGCTCCTACGCCTCTCCACCCAGCGTGCGCAACGCAGCCTGCCTGAGCTGCCACAACAAGGACCCGAAGCGGGCCTTGTGGGCCGGCAGCCAGCATGACAGCGCCGACTTGGCCTGTAACTCCTGCCACAAGATTCACGCGAATCGTGACAAGGTCATGAACAAGGCGACCCAGACCGAGGTCTGCTATACCTGCCACAAGGAACAGCGCGCCCAGCTGAACAAGCCCTCGCATCACCCGATTCCCGAAGGCAAGATGAGCTGCGCCGATTGTCACAATGTGCACGGCTCAGCCGGCCCCAAGCTGGTCAAGCGTGACAGCACCAACGCCACCTGCTACACCTGCCACGCGGAGAAGCGCGGCCCCTTTGTGCACCAGCATGAACCGGTGGCGGAAGACTGCGCGAACTGCCACAACCCGCACGGCAGCACCGTTGCCGCCATGCTCAAGTCACGTCCGCCGCTGCTGTGTCAGCAATGCCATACCCCGCACGTCGCCGGTGGCGTGGGCGCCGTCGCTGGTCAACCCGGTGTTTCTAGCGCTGCTGCCGGTCTGACGGCGCCGCTGATCAACGCCACCACCAACGGCAAGAACGTCGCCAACCTGTGGCAGGGTCGCAGCTGCCTGAACTGCCATACGCAGATTCACGGTTCCAACAATCCGTCGGTCACGAACCCGACGCCTCAGCTGATGCTGCGCTGAAGTACCGAGAGCAATCATGATCAAAACCGATTCTTCTTTCCGCTTCCAACGCAGCCTGCTCGCGCTGGCGCTGACAGCCGCCTTCGTTCCGATGCAGGCGCACGCCGAGGGCGATGACGCGGCCCCCGTCACCACGATCAGCTTTGGCCTGGGCCTGCAAAGTGGCTCCAGCGCCGACCACGCGCAGTTTGGCCAGTACAACGGTTTGCGCGCAGATCGCAACTTCTTTGGCACGCTGGGCTTCAGTCACAGCCTGCGCGACCTCGACAACAGCAACTGGCTGCAGATCGAGGGCTCCAACCTGCTCGGCGAAACCCGTGAGCTGAGTCTGGTCAAGAAGGACCCTGGCAACTGGAAGCTCAGCGCCAGCTATGGCGAACTGGTGCGTTATGAGCCCAACACGGTCAATAGCGGCCTGATTGGCGCCGGCTCCACAACGCCCCAGGTTGTTGCATTGGCGGCCGGTAGCGGTTCGGACATGGAACTCAAGACCAAACGCAGCGGCCTGGGTCTGGGCTTTTCCAAGGTCTTCACGCCGGCCCTGCAGTTCGATCTGGACCTCAAGAGTGAAAAAAAGGACGGCGCGCGCCTTTTCGGCATTGGCATCAACTGCCCCACCGTGATCGCTCCGGGTTGCCTGGGCACGACGCTGAGCAACACCGGCTGGGCCAGCCTGATGCTGCCTGAACCCGTCAGTGCCAATCACAGCCAGATTGAGGCTCGTCTGGCCTATGGCGCCGACAGACTGCGCTTCAACCTGGGCTACTACGGCTCCTTTTACCGCAACAACAACGCCACCCTGACCGGCTCCATCCCAGGCAGCCTGTACAACCCGGTCGGCACGCTGCTGCCCTTGAGCACCGGCCTGCGCAGCGTCCTGGGCCAACCGGTGGCCCTGGCACCAGACAACCAGGCGCACCAGTTGGACCTGAGCGGCAGCTTCGACTTCAGCAATACCACCCGCGGCACCTTCAAGTTCGCGCGCAGCGCGGCTTCACAGAATGCCAGCTTTGCCGACGCCGGCCTGAGTGGCGCACCCGCAGGCGTGACCGGACTTGACGCCCAGGTTCGCAGCACCCTGAGCAAGCTCACCCTGACTTCGCGTCCGGTGCGTGCGCTGTCCCTGCTGGCCGACCTGCGCTACGAAAAGAAGGACGACCAGACGCCAATCGCCACCTACAACCTGGAAGGCGCCGTTCCGGCCCTGCCGGCGCTGCCCTTCACCTACAGCAACCGTGAACTCTCCAGCGAGAAGAGCAACGCCAAGCTGCAGGCCAGTTGGCAGTTCAACAGCGAGTACCGCGCCACGCTGGGTGCCGATCGCGAAAACATCGACCGGGGCGTTTTCACGGCCACCAGCGCCATCTCGGGCATCAGCGCACTGCGCCAGAAGACCAGTGAGCGCACCGTGCGTGCCGAACTGCGCGGCCGTCTGGCCGAGACCCTGAGCGGCACGGTGTCAGTCTCGCGCAGCAACCGCGATGGCTCCAACTGGCTCAAGGACAACAGCGGTCTGGGCGTCACCGAAGTGACCAACCCGAGCGACCCGGTGACCGGTTTCCTGCCAACGGCGGTCTTCATGCCGACCCTGGCTGACCGCCAGCGCAACAAGGTCAAGCTGTTTGCCGACTGGCAGGCCAGCGAAAGCCTGACACTGCAGGTGAGCGCGGAAAATGGTTCGGACCGCTACACCGCACCCAGCAGCTACGGCCTGCGCGACACCGGCATGCATCAGCTCAGTGTGGATTGGGGCTACACCCTGTCCGACAACTGGGGCCTGACCGGCACCCTCTCACGCAGCGCGCAAGCGCTGAATCAGGCACGCGCGGCAGGCTACCTGATGGCGTTTGACAACACCAACCTGGGCGCCAGCATTGGCGTCAATGGCAAGGCCAGCGGCAAGCTGGACGTCGGCGGCAGCCTTTCCTACGTTGGCGACAAGAGCGTCTACGGGCAGACGCTTGACGCTCTGGCGGGAAGCGATTCGGTTGCCCTGCTGGCGGCCACGGGCGGTCTGCCCGACATCGTGTACAGCCAGACCGCGCTCAAGCTGTTTGGCAAGTACGCGCTGGAAAAAGGCTCGTCGGTGCGCGTTGACTTTGTGCACCAGCGCAACAATGTGAACGACTGGACCTGGAGCTATAACGGCGTTCCCTACAGCTACTCCGACGGCACCACGGTGCTGCAAAAGGCCAACCAGAGCGTTAATGTCATTGGCGTGACCTACGTCTACCAGTTGCCCTGATTTGCCCTTGAACGGCCTTTAAACACGGCCGCCGGCCGCCCTGCGCACAGGGTTGTCGGCGGCCGTTGTACATCTGCGCGCCTGCCAAGGTTCAGCGCCCGGGGGAAATCTTAAGAATTCAAGCGTTCGGTGGCGTTGCAGCTGTCGCTGTCTTCCTGCACGCGGATAGTCCGAAATGGCTAGTGGTTTGTAAGCCCGGGTTGATTTAGGACAAACCCAAGCATTGCGCTCACGCGGAGAATCCAACGCTGTAAACCCCTTGTAAAGTTTTTTTCCCTGTGTGTTTCTTAAGACTTAAGGAGTCTGATGTGAAGTTATTTGACGAAAGCAAGAACAGGCCGTCCCCTCATTGGACGAAGCTCGCAGCCGCGGGCTTGATTGTGGCTGCTGCCCTCGCCGGTTGCGGCGGTGGTAGCGATGGTGCGGCGGGTCCTGCAGGCCCTGCAGGAGCAGCCGGTGCAACTGGTCCCGCTGGTGCTGACAAGACCACCGGCACGGTGGACGCTGCTCAACTTAGCTTCGCTGATCTGACAAACAAGGCACTGAGCGGCAAGATCCTGAGCGTTGACACCTCGGCCAACCAGCCAGTCGTCAAATTCCAGGTCGTCATGAAGGACACCAACGAAGGCGTGCGCGGTCTGCGGACTTTCGCCCTTCACATTGCGCAGCAAAAACCTGCTGTGGACGGTAGCGCCTCGTACTGGCTCAACTACCTGGCCGACGGCCTGCCACTGACAGCCGACCCGACCGCTACCACGGCCAAGGTCAACCCAAGTGCCGATGGCGTGAGCACCTTCAATGCTGACGGCACGCTCAAGGCCCAGGGCTATGCGGTAACTGACAACGGCGACGGCACCTATGCCGTCAAGTTTGGCGCCAACATCAAGGCCAACACCAAAGTCGTCTACGACGCGTCACTGACACACCGTGTCGTGGTTGGCGTACGCAGCGTGGCCGTTCCGGGCGTGGTGGGCAAAACGGCTGGCGCCTACGCCGGTCCGCTCAACCCGCTGACAGGTGCCGTCTTCGCACAATTCACCAACACCAACGGAACCAACCTGGTCTATGACTTCAAGCCTGCCGCTTCCGGCGTTGGTACGATGCTCACAGACAGCGCTGGCAAGCAGGCCTTTGCGCGTGACGTGGTCACCGTGGCAGCCTGCAACACCTGCCACATGAAGCTTGAGTACGGGTTCCCGCGCGGTAACAACACCAGCGGTCACTTTGGCTCGCGCACCGACACCAAGACCTGCGTGATGTGCCATACCCCGCAAAACACCGCGGGCAAGGGTGACTTCCCGGTCTTCATCCACAAACTGCACATGGGCGAGGAATTGCCGAAAGCGGAGTTGCTGTTCTGGAGCACGACCTTGAACTACAACGAAGTCAAGTACCCGCAGGATGTGCGCAACTGTGCACAGTGCCACAAGGGTTCTGTGGTCGACAGTCAGATGCTGCCAACCCTGAAGGCTTGCAGTTCCTGCCACAACAACGTTGACTTCAGCCTCGGCAATGTTGCTGGCGGCCACGTTGGCGGTGCCAAGTCGGATGACAAGACCTGTGCGCTGTGCCATGACGCAGCCGATATCGGCGTCAACCACGTCGCAGTGGTTGGACCAGACCCGGCCAATGTGTTCAGCACGCCTGTCGGTGGCAACAACAACACCAACGCGTCCTACCTGTCCGCAGCTGGCGTCGTTCCTGCTGGCGCTGCCAAGATCACCTACGCTGTGTCCAGCGTGACTCGTGACGCAGTCACCGGCAATCCGTCGATTACCTTCAAGCTCATGAAGGACGGCGCCGACGTGGTCTTCAACACCTACTCGCCAACCGGCAAGACCGAGTTGATGGACGGTTTTGTAGGTTCACCCAGCGTGTACTTCGCGTTCTCGGTCCCGCAGGACGGCATTGCCGCTCCGGCAGACTACAACGCCAGCGCCAGCACCTACATCAAGAACATCTGGCGTGGTGACGGCAAAGACGTCAAGGGCGCAGCCCTGGCAGCCGCAGCCGTTGGCACCATGACCGGTCCGGTCGGTGGCTACTACACCATCAAGCTGACGGGCGTGAACGTTCCTGCAACGGCCAAGATGCTGACCGGTGGCGTGGGTTACACCTACGGCCTGGCCCTGACCATGCCGCTGACGCAGGTCAACCTTGCCAAGTACCCGTACACCGCCAATGCGGTTGGCGTGAATGCTGGCGTGGGTGGCGTGGGTGGTCTGAGTGTTCCTCCGCCAAATGTCTGGAAGGTTGCTACCGGCTTTACCGGCCGTCGTCTGATCGTCGACACAGCCAAGTGCAACAGCTGCCACGGCGCGCTGGGTGTCAAGCCCACGTTCCACGCCGGTCAACGCAACGATGCACAGACCTGCACCTTCTGCCACAACGTGAACCGCACCAACAGTGGCTGGCCAGTGAACATCAACTACGATGTGCACGCCATCCACAATGGCAACAGCGGTCAGCGTACCAACAAGTTCAGTTGGGAAGCCACCGCTGGCGCGAAGTTCTGGGAAGTTGGCTATCCGGGTCAGCTCAAGAACTGCGAAGGCTGCCACATTGCAGGCATGTATGACTTCAGCGCCGCCACGTCGTCTGCAGCCGTACCCAACCTGCTGATGACCACGGCCGCCAGCGGCACCATCAACGCAGCGGGCTTCACGATCGTCACCGGTCTGGAAACCGTTACCAGCGCAAGCTCGGTCATTTCGCCCTTCGTGACGGCAGGAACCGCTTATGGCGTGCCCTTTAGCTTCAATGCCAACACCGGCGTGACGGTACCTGCAGCAGACACCACCCTGGTGCTCTCGCCCATCAGTGCCGCCTGCTCCGGCTGCCACGACTCCAAGATTGCCAAGGCGCATATGGAGAACAACGGCGGTACGGTCTTTGGCCCGCGCACCAGCGCCAAGGCCAATGTCGAACAGTGCCTGGTTTGCCACGGCCCGGCCAACAACGCCGTCTTCAACGACACCGTGCCGACCATCAAGTTGGTGCACCGTTGGTGGTAAGCTGAATTGGAGGGAGCGGGTCCCGGACCTTCTCCCTTCGGTTCAAAGTTTGAATTAAGATCAATGACCCGGTTGCGACAACGCAACCGGGTCATTTTTTTGTCGGCAGCCACGCTGCCTTTTTTGAGACGTTTCAGGAACATCCCATGCATCAATCCCTCATCACCAGCGTGGCACTCGCCGCGGCACTGCTGCTTTCATCCGGCGCCAGCCTGGCGGCGGACCAAAAGCCCACCACGTCTGCCAGTCCGGCCGCCGTCGCCAGCGCCGCCCAGACCTCCGAAAAGGCCGCAAAGAAAAGAAAAGTGGCCACACCCGCCAACACCAAGGCCGCCAATGCGGCAGCCGCCAAGCTGGTGGACATCAACAGTGCGAGCAAGGCCGAATTGATGAAACTGCCCGGCGTCAGCGACGCCGACGCCGACAAGATCATTGCCGCCCGGCCGTTTCTGACCAAGACGCGTCTGGTGACCAAGAACATCGTGTCGATGGAGATTTACCAGAACATCAGCAAGCTCGTCATTGCCAAACAGAAAGACACGCCGGCCCCAAAAACACCAGCCAAGTAAGGACTGCGCACCGTTGTGGCGCTGCAAATCAGGCTCCGAAAGCTCCTAAAGTTTGATCTAACGCAAACTTGACACAGGTCAGCACACAGAGAATTGCGCCCTGTAAAGCGCGTGTAAAGCGTTTTCTTTGTGTGCAACCTGGGACTTAAGGAGTCTGAAGTGAATTTTATGGAACAAAGCAAGAAGGGGCCGGTCCGGCATTGGACCCGCCTCGCAGCCGCCAGCGTGCTGGCTGCTGCAGTGCTCGCCGGTTGCGGCGGCGGCAGTGACGGTGCACCGGGTGCGACCGGCGCAACAGGTGCCACCGGCGCAACGGGGGCAACCGGCGCCGCCGGTACCAACGCGGTAGCCACCGTCAATGTGGGCGGCAATGCCGCCACGCCCAGCATGGCTGCGGTGGATGCGTGGAAATCGCTTGCACCCCAGGTTACCGTGACCAGCGTCACGATCGCCAGTGCACCTGTGGTCAGGTTCACCGTCAAGGACGCACTGGGTAACCCAATCATTGGGTTGGGCAACAAGTCCAAGAGTTCCAGCGCCACGGTGGCGGGCTTGACCAATCTTGCTTTCACCCTGGCCAAACTGGTCCCGGGTAGCAATGGCAGCCCCAGCAAATGGGTAAGCTATCTGGTCACCAAACCCGTGACCGTGGCGCAAGCCGCCGGCACCATTGCGGCCGCCGATTCCTGCAACAAGACTGCCACAGCCGCTGCCACCTGGTGCGGCACTTTCCCCACCACCGATGCCCAGGGCACCCTGGTTGACAACGGGGACGGCAGCTACCAGTACACCTTCCTGCGCGACCCGAAGCAGGCTGCGGCCATCGTTGCCACACTGACAGACTCGGTGGACGGACTGGCCAAGAAAGCCGATCTGGGCGACCTGAGCTTTGACGCCACGCTGACGCACCGTCTGGGCATCCAGCTCGGTGGCGCAGCACCTGGCACGGGGTCCAACACGCCCAACGCGGTGACGCTGACGCCTGGCGTCAACATGGTCAACACCGCCAACGCCGTGTACGATTTCCGGCCCGATGGGGCAGCGGTAGCCAACACCCGCGACATCGTCAAGCTCGACTCCTGCAGTAGTTGCCACTCCGGCAAGGTGCTGGCACACGGCAGCCGCAAGGACCCCAAGTACTGCATGACCTGCCACACGGATCAGATCAGGTACACCTTCAGCCAGGAAGCCAGTAGCACCAATGGTGGCCTGACCCTGACCGGCACCACACGCCCGACAACCGCTGTGGTTGACGGCCGTGCCTTGGGTAACTTCCCGAACATGATTCACAAGACTCACATGGGCAAGGAACTCACCAAACAAGGGTATTTCTACAACGCGTCGGCTGAAGGCAAGTACAACGAAGTGACCTACCCGCAACCGGTGACCAACTGCGTCAAGTGCCACGATGGTTCGGCCACGGCTGTCAACAAGACCACCAATGGCGACAACTGGAAGTCCGTGCCCAGCGCACTGGCTTGCGGCGCCTGCCACGACGGCATCAACTTTGCCACCGGTCTGGGCACTGCCCTCAATGGTGCAACCACCGGTCACATCGGCAAAGCACAGGCTGACGATTCCAAGTGCGCCCTGTGCCACGACGCAGCCAGCGTTCCGGTTTACCACGTCACGGTGGATCCCACCGGTGCCAACGGCCGCGGCGGCTATCCGCTCAACACGGCGCAAGACGTGCCAACAGTGGGCTTCCCGTCCGGCCAAGGCCCGTCGATTCCGCTGGCTTCTCAGCTGAACCTGCCCGCTGGCGTGTACAAGATCAACTTCGAAATCAGCAAAGTCACTGTGGCTGGTGCCGCCGGCGCCAAGAAGGCCACGGTCGTGTACCGCATCCTGAAAGACGGCGCTCCCGTCACTTTGAATGCCACCGGCTTCCTGATGAACAATGTTGACGGCACACCGAGCATTTATGTCGGTTACGGGCTGCCGCAGGACGGAATCGCCGCACCAGCGGACTGGAACGCCAGCATCAACGCCAGCGTGCTTGACATCCGCAATGCCAAGGCCGGTACCGGCACACAAACAGGCCCGGATGCCAGCGGCTACTACACCGCCACCCTGGCTGCCACAGTGCCTGATGCGGCCAAGATGATCACGGGTGCGATCGGCATCAACTACAACGGTTTTGTGCAACTCGGACTGGCTGCCTATCCGAAGGGCATCCGCCTGCGTGAGCCCGCTTTTGTCATGAAGCAGGCCGACGGCTTTACCGGTACCGCTGGGCGCCGCGCCATCGTCAGCAATGCCAAGTGCAACAACTGCCACGGCCAGCTCGGCGTTGGTCCGTCGTTCCACAGCGGCGCTCGCAACAACGGCGAAGGCTGTGCCCTGTGCCATAACGCCAACAACTCCACCGGTCATACCGGTGCTGCGTACAGCTTTGGCGGCGGCTGGAATGTGGGCATCAAGAACCTGGTGCACTCGATCCACTCCTCTGCCAAGCGCGAGCAGGCCTACACCTACGAAGCCACTCTGGAAAATCCGAATGGCTTCAAGGAAGTAACCTATCCGGGCGTACTGAGCAATTGCGAGCAGTGCCACGTGGCCGGCAGCTACGACTTCAGTGCGGCGGCCAACGCTGCGGCTGTGCCTAACCTGCTGTGGGATACCGAAGCCAAGACCGACATGAGCAACCCGACCAATGCCGCAACGCTGGGTCTGTCGCCATGGATCACGTCGCTTGGCCGTGGCCAGACCAACTACGTGGCAGACAATCTGGTGACCTCACCGGTAACCTCCGCCTGCTTTGGCTGCCACGACAGCAAGATTGCCGTTGCACACATGCAGCTTAACGGTGGCACGGTGTACAGCTCGGTCTCGGCCGTGTCGAACGGCGTAGCCCGGCCGGCAATCGGTGCCACAAGCACCTTTGGTTTCAACAAGGTTGAAACCTGCATGGTCTGCCACGCCTCCGGAAAGGTTGCCGACATCAAGGCGATGCACATGAACTAGGCCGGCGCCTGAACCTCCGACCCCAGGGCACCAGATGCCCGCAGGGTCGGCGACATCACAAAACCCGAAAGTGGAAACACTTTCGGGTTTTTCTTTTCCCGGTCCGACTTTCGCCAAAAACGGGCAGATTCTTCCAAGGGTCAGGTTCGGGTGATTTACATGGCTAAGCCGAGCTAGTTTGATCTATGACAAACTTGACACAGGTCAGGCCATGCAGAATCGCGCGGTGTAAAGTGAATGTAAAGCGGTTTCCGCTTATTTAACGTTAACGCCCAAGGAGGCAATAGTGAAGCAAATGGACTTGTCTAGCAAGGTCAAACCCTCTCCCCATTGGACCAAACTCGCCGCTGCGAGCCTGGCCGCATTGGCCATCGCCGGTTGCGGCGGCGGCAGTGACGCACCCGCACCTGTGGTGCCACCGCCTGTGGTGCCACCGCCTGTGGTGGTGGTTCCCGTCGACGCACCTCCCAGCGGTACCGCTGTGCTGACGGCAGCTGCTGCCAGCCCCGCCACTACCAACACCGCCGCCAACCCGTCCCAGGCTTTCGGTCTTATCTACAAGGCAGGTGCCAACTCGGTCACCATCCAGAGCCCGCCGGTGGTTCACTTCACCGTGATCGGCTCGGACGGCAAGTTTGTACCCGGTCTGAAGCTGTCCAACACCACCAGTTCCGCAGCCGGTCTGGCAGCGGACGCGAATTGCAGCCAGAACAACATCACTTTCGCCATTGCCAAGTTTGACGGCACCGACTGGCAGAGCCTGATCTCGCGCCAACGCTATGCAACGGCCGACACTGCCACGAACCGTGGAACGGCGCTGGTACCCAAGTACCGCTACGCCGTGGCTGAAGGTACGACCGATCCCAAGCCAACGGCACCGACTACGGTCACCAAGGCCGATGGAACCACGGTTGCCAACTTCTCGTTTGCCAACCCGGCCACCGCAGTGACAGACCCCAGCACCCGCATCGTCGGTATTCTGGAAGAAAACGCTGCCGGCGGTTACTACACCTACCGCTTTGCCACCGATGTGTCGACATCGCTGCTCATGGCCAACGCGGTTGACGTGAAGAACGTGTCTGTCGGCAAGGTCGCCAACAACGGTAAAGTGGTTGCCAAAGACGGCAAGACCCTGCACCGCGTTGCCGCACAAATGTGCTACACCGATCCCGTCACAAAAGCCAAAGTCGTTGTCAACCCGTATGTTGACTTCACGCTCGGCGCCGACGGCGTTGCGGTGCCGGTCAAGGCCGCCGACGGAACACCGGTTGCGGCCAGAAAAGTGGTTGCCATGGAAAGCTGCAACAGCTGCCATGCACCGCTGGCCGCCCACGGCACCCGTGTTGACCCGAACTACTGCGTGATCTGCCACAACGCCGGCAGCACCGACTTCAACACCAACAACCCGATCGACCTGAAAAACATGCTGCACAAGCTGCATGGCGGCAAGAACGTGCTGACCAAAGACTACAGCATCAACGGCCTGGCCTTCAGATTGACCGACCCCGTGACCAAGGAAGTGTCTGGTACCGCATTCCCGCAGGACGTTAAGAATTGCGCCACCTGCCATGAAACGCAGTACGCTGCACAGGCCGCCAACTGGAAGAGCGTGCCCTCGCGCCTTGCCTGCGGTTCCTGCCACGACGGTATTGACTTCTCCACCGGCCTGGGTCTGACGCTGGCCGATGCCGCTGCCGGTGCCACCAGTTCGCTGTATGGCCACATTGGCGGACGCCAGGCTGACGATACCAAGTGCTAGCTGTGCCACACGGCAGCAGATACACCGGTGTACCACGCTGCCGCAGTCAAGACGCCGCACAACACCACGCTGATCGCCGGCGCCGCTGAAATTGCCTACGAACTTGGCAGTGTCACGCTGAACGCCAGCAAGCAACCGGTGGTGACCTTCAAGATCACCAAGAACGGCGCACCCGTGACAGCGTTCGCAACGCCTGCCGTGGTGGTGAACACCAGCGGCGTGACCGTGCTGGATCCGGCGTTCGAGCCGATTGCCGGTTTTGCCAATGGCCCGTCGATCTATGTCGCCTACTCGGTGCCACAGGACGGTATTGCTGCACCGGCTGACTTCAACGTGACCTCCAGCGTCAGCTTGGGCAGTCTGCTGGCTCCCAACGTTGGCACCACGGTCGCCAAGGGCACCAACATCAGCACCGGCTCCCTGACTTATGACGCCGGCACCGGCTTCTGGACCGCCACACTGAAGAACACGGCCCCCTCGGCTACCGCGACTGCGCTGCCAATCACCGTGCCTGCGAACGCATCGCTGCTGACCGGCGCCATCATTGGCACCTTCACGCAGAAGAATGTGGCGGGTTACCCCTACACACCGGCCGTGGTGGCAACGCTGCCCACTTCCAGTGCTTCGGGCGGCCTGGTCATCAAGGCTATGCTGAAACAGAAAGTGGCTACCGGTTTCACCGGACGCCGCGTGATTGTGGACACCGCCAAGTGCAACAGCTGCCACGAGCAACTGGGTACCGAGCCGGCCTTCCATGGCGGCGCGCGCAACGATGCAACCGCCTGCGCCTTCTGCCACACGCCCAACCGTGCTGGTACGGGTTGGTCCGCTGACTCCAGGACCTTTGTGCATGCGATCCACGGCGCCTCTGCCCTGACCTCATCCACACGTAAGCGTACCAACGCCTACACCTGGACCGGCGTTTCGGCCACCAACAACTACTCCAAGGTGGTGTTCCCGGGTGACCTGAAGAAGTGCTCGACCTGCCACTTGGACGGCACTTATGACTTCACGGCCAGCGCTTACACGCCAGCCCTGTTGGCCAACCTGCTGGACGTGACCACGGCAACCGGCAAGTTCAACGGCACCGTCACCGGTACCAATGTGTTCCGTATCTCTCCCTACGTCGTCATGGACAACGTGACCGACTATGGCGCTGGTTTCAGCTACAACGTGGCAACGGGCGTGACGGTGGAAGCTGCTGGCACGAACCTGGTGAGCTCGCCAATCGCCTCGGCCTGCTTCTCCTGCCATGACACGGCCACAGCACAAACGCACATGGCCAATGACGGTGGCGGCTCCATCTACGCCACCCGCGCTGTTGCGCTGACGAAGTCTGAGCGCTGCCTTGACTGCCATGCCGCCGGCAAGGCTTCTCCCATCAAGACCAAGCACAAGCAATAAGCTGATACCTGCTGGGGCGTGGCCTGCCACGCTTCAGTCAGAGTAAGCCAACTCCAGATCCCCGGCAGCGGCAACGCTTGCCGGGGATTTTTTTTGCCTGCTGAAATTCTGACGCCCGGTGGACTTTGTCCTAGATCAAAGTTTTTGCAGTTAGGGAGAGTCCGAACAGATTATTGAAAATGGGCTGCTAAGATGCCACGCTGGATTTGCGCAGGCGTTCAATTTCAAGAAACGCCACGCACAGATGAGACCGTGGCACAGCCACACAACCCTTTTTCTTTTTTTAGGATGATCAGAATGAAGATTCTTTCGACCCTGCTCGTGGCCGCTGGCCTGATGACGGCTTCTGTTGCTTTTGCTGCCGTGGACGCCGATGCGGCCCAGGCGCTGCTGAAGAAGAGTGACTGCATGAAGTGCCACGCCCTGGACAAGAAGAAGGATGGCCCGGCCTACAAGGAAGTTGCCAAGAAGTACAAGGGTAAAGCGGACGCCGAAGACAAGTTGATCAAGCACGTGACCCTGAGCCCGATGATCGAGATCGACGGCAAGAAGGAAGAGCACAAGTCGGTCAAGAGCAAGGACGCGGCTGAAATCAAGAACATGGTTCAGTGGATTCTGTCACTGTAATCGTCTGAGGGTTCGACACGCATCACTGGCCGCCACGGATTGAACTGAGGGCGATCAGGATGTGTGTTTTCTTTGAAGGAATGGCACATGCCTAAGAGAATAATCGCCAAGGTGCAGCGGCTGGTAACCGGCAACTCGGCCATCAAGGTGTTGCTTGCGGGCTTTGCCGCGGGCATCGTGGGCATGAGCCTGTTTGGTACCAGCATGATCTACACCGGCACTGAGCAGTTCTGTGCCAACAACTGCCACGAGATGGCCAATAACAACACCCGTGAATTCCGCGACACGATTCACGACAAGAACCGTACCGGTGTGCGCGCCACCTGCGCCGACTGCCACGTTCCCCACGCTCCGGTGCCTCTCTACATTGCCAAGATGGGTGCCCTCAACGACTTGTGGAGTCACCATGTGACGCACTCGGTCGACACACCCGAAAAATTTGATGCCCAGCGCCCCATGATGGCGACCCGGGTCTGGACTTACATGAAGGGCAACGACTCGCGTGAGTGCCGTTTCTGTCATGACGAATCCAAGATGGATCCGGACAAGCAGTCGGAAATGGCCAAGGCTCGCCACATCAAGGCCAAGAAGGAAAAGATGACCTGCATCGACTGCCATTACGGCATCGCGCACAAGGTGCCCGAGGGTCCCGGACCGCAGGAAATTGAAGTCGACAAAGCCTTCATATCCAGAAGTTCGATTTTTTAAGTTACGCGCTATTGCGACAGTATCCCCGCATCGCCACTGGGCGGTGCGCACCTGAGGAGTAGGTTCAAATGTTGAAAGTTTTCGAGAAATTTCGGGCACTGGGCTCGCGCCGGGGGTCGATTCTGGTGCTGTTGGTGGGCCTGATTCTCGGGTTGGCCGTGTTTTTTTCAGCCGGCTCCTTCATGGTCTATGCCAATTCCGAAAAATTCTGCGCCACCTCCTGCCACGAAATGAGTTACCTGGCTGCTGAACACAAAGGCACCATTCACGACAAGAACCGCACCGGCGTTCGTGCCACCTGCAACGATTGCCACGTGCCTCACGGCTACATCACCAACTACCTGGCCAAGCTCAATCTGTTCAACGACTATTGGGGTCACTTTGTCACCCATTCCATCGACACCAAAGAGAAGTTCGAAGCCAAGCGCGCCGAACTCGCTGTCAAGGTCTGGATTTACATGAAACAGAACGACTCGCGCGAGTGCCGCCACTGCCACACCACAGCCAAGATGGATGCCGAAAAGCAGACCGAAAAAGCGAAGGCGCGGCACGAGAAACTGCGCACCGAGGGCCTGACCTGCATCGATTGCCACTTTGCGATCGCCCACGCCGAACCCAGCGGTCCTGGACCCAAGGAACTGTTTGCAGCCGATCCGGCCAAGAAATAAGGCCCAGACCGGCTGTTCTCAACGAAAGGAAATCATCATGCTCATCGACTGCTATGAATGCAAGGCCAAGGTCAGCGACACAGCGGCCAGTTGCCCCCACTGTGGCGCGCTGCCGGTTGATTCGGAGCGCTCGCTCTCGGTGTCGGTGACGGATCTGGACATGAGGTTCATGACGATTTTCTGGTTCCTCATCAAAGCCTCGGTCGCAGCCGTCCCGGCCGTGGTGTTTCTCTACACGGCCTCGACCGTGATTGGCGGCATCGTGACGCCTTTGCTGAACCGCTAGAAGGTTCGTCCCAACACTTGGAGCCTGTGTTGCCCGATGACCTGATCGGCCAACGTGGTGGAGGCTGTGCGCAGGATTGCAAGAGGCTCTCTTTTGATCTATGTCATAGCTCCGTCACTCTCCCTCTGGCTCGCAATGCCTGAAGTTACACTCGCTTTACTTATCTCCGGAGGTTCTTTACATGCGACTTGAGCGCTCGGTCCTGTGGGCCATTTTTGTGTGTTTGCTGAGTGTCTTTCTGGTATTGCCTGCCAATGCCGCACCAGCCCCCGCACCTGCGACCCCACCCTCACTTGACAACGCATCCTGCCTGACCTGCCATGACGGCAAGAAGGGCAAACTGGAAGTGCCTGGCAGCGACGGCAAAGCACGCGCTCTGCGCAGTGTCGCGGGTGACAAGTTTGCCCAGAGTGTGCACGCCAACATGCAGTGCGTGGCCTGCCACACCGACATTACGGACAACGCTGACAAAGCCAACGCCCACGCCAAGAACCCGGCGCAGGCCCTGAAGAAAGTTGACTGCGCTGGATGCCACACCGAATTGTGGGAACAGACCGAAAAATTCGGCAAGGGTGCAGAGCGTCCGCGTCTGGGTGTGGTGGCGAAGAACATCGAGGCTTACAAGAAGTCTTTCCACGCCAGACCCAATTCCGACGACAAGACCAAGCCCAATGCGGGGTGTGACAACTGTCACGACACACACAGTTTCAACGTCCCGCCCAAGGGGAGCCCGCAGCGCACACAGTGGCGCCTGCAAATTCCAGCGGTCTGCGGCGCCAGTTGCCATACCGAGCAACTTGAGGCCTACCTGGGCTCGGTGCACGGCCAGGAAAACAGCAAGAAGTTGCTGGCACAGGCCGCAGTCTGCTCCGATTGCCACACGGCACACGGCATCACCAACACTTCGGGCGACGCCTTCAAACTGACGGTGTCGGCCAATTGCGGCAATTGCCATGTGGACAAGCTTGACAGCTACAAGGACACCTTCCACGGACAGATCAGTACGCTGGGTTATGCCTACACCGCCAAGTGCTACAACTGCCATGGCAGCCACCAGATCCTGAAGGTCAACGACCCGAAATCAATGGTGCATCCGAATAACCGGATGAAGACCTGCCAGACCTGCCATAACGTCAAGAAGGGTCTGCCTGATGTGCCGGCAGCGTTCGCCAGCTATCAGCCGCACGGCAACGCGCATGATTTCAACAAGTACCCGCAGATCTGGGTAGCCTGGCAAATCATGGTGCAGTTGTTGGTGGGCACCTTTGGCTTCTTCTGGCTGCACACCGCACTCTGGTTCTATCGCGAATACCAGGAGCGCAAAGAGCGTGCTGGCAAACCGCACATCAAGCCTGACTCGGTGCCTGCGCAATTCAAGGGCAAGCACGTGCAGCGCTTCACCC
>CAIQVX010000360.1 GCA_903875275.1 uncultured beta proteobacterium
CACACCGGTTACTACAACGAGCGGGACTGGTTTCCGGTTTTCACCATCGACCGCATCACGATGCGGCGCGACCCGATTTACCACTCCACCTACACCGGCAAGCCGCCCGATGAACCGGCCATGCTGGCCTTGGCGCTGAACGAGCTGTTTGTGCCGCTGCTGCAGCGCCAGTACCCCGAGATCACCGACTTCTTCCTGCCACCCGAGGGATGCAGCTACCGTCTTGCCGTGGTGAGCATCAGGAAGTCTTACCCCGGCCACGCGCGACGTGTCATGTTTGGCATCTGGAGTTTCCTGCGCCAGTTCATGTACACCAAGTTCATCATCGTGGTGGATGACGATGTCAACATCCGCGACTGGAAAGACGTGATCTGGGCCATGACCACACGCGTTGACCCGACACGCGACACGCTGCTGGTGGACAGCACACCGATTGATTACCTTGACTTTGCCTCGCCCGTGAGCGGACTGGGCAGCAAGATGGGGCTGGACGCCACCAACAAGTGGCCCGGCGAGACCAACCGCGAGTGGGGCAAGCCGCTCACGATGAATGCCGAGATCACAGCGAAAGTCGAGCAACTCTGGCAGACCCTGGGCTTGTGAGGCCGTGCTGCCACCATGGATGACAGTTACCGTGCTTTTCAGAGAAAGACGCTCAATGCCGCCCTGATCGGCTTGACGGCGCTGGCCGGTCTTTTCCTGGCGGCCGACGGGCTCAATCTGAATCATCTCGGCACGGTGCAGCTGCAGGCCACAGCAGTCTTCATCCTGCTCAATCTGACGCTGCTGGTGTTCAATCGCGATCCGCGTCGCTACATCATCGTTGCCGGCGCAGCCCTTCTCATCAGTTTTGCCTTGATCACATCGGCCCTGTTGTTTGTTCCTGGTGACGAGTTGCGCCTTGTCTGGTATTTCATGGCCATCAGTGGCTCCTACCTGCTGCTGGGCAGAGTAACGGGCATGGTGCTGACGGTGGCAACCGTGGCCACCGTCCTTGTGGCCAATCCGGGCTTGCCGGTGCCGTTCTCGCGGCTCGCCATGACAACGATCACGCTCTCCCTGGTCTCGAGCAGTGTCTTCTTCTTTGCTTTCACGACCTACGCTGGCTCGCTCTACCGGCGTCTGCAGGAAAGTAACTCGAACCTGGTCCAACTGTCCATGTGCGACGCTCTGACCCGTTTGCCGAATCGCCGCTTGCTGGTCGAGCGCTTGCAAAGGGCCGTGGTTGACGGCCGGCGCAGCGGAAGAATAGGTGCATTGATGTTTCTGGACCTGGACCGCTTCAAGGAGATCAACGACACGCTGGGCCACGATGTTGGCGATTTGCTGCTGATCGAGGTCAGTCGCCGCCTGCAGTCCTGTGTGCGCGAGACCGATACCGTTGCCCGCATGGGGGGCGACGAGTTCATCGTCCTGCTGCCATCCCTGGCGAGCCAGGCCGACGCTGCCCTGCTTACCGCGAAGAAAGTCGGTGCCAAGATTCTGGAGACGCTGAACGAACCGTATGAACTCGGAGCCCATCGCTGCCTGAGTACCCCAAGCATCGGGTTGACGGTTTTTGCAGGTGATGCGCAGGACGTCGAGGCCATCTTCAAGCGCGCCGATACCGCCATGTACCAGGCCAAGGGCGCGGGTCGCAACAGCGTGCGCACGCTGGTGGATGAAACAACAACACAGGCGGGAAACCCATGATCACGCAAAAATCACCGATGGATTGCGAGTCACTCGCCGACGTCCGGGCCGAGATTGACCGGCTCGACGAGCGCATCGTCGGGTTGCTGGCCCAGCGCGGCAGCTATGTGCTGGCTGCTGCCAGATTCAAGCGCAGCGAGGCCGAGGTGAGCGCGCCGCAGCGCGTCGAGCAGGTGATTGCCC
>CAIQVX010000361.1 GCA_903875275.1 uncultured beta proteobacterium
ACTGGTCACCGGTGGCGCCGGTGCCAAGGAACTGCTGCTGTCCAAGGACACGAAGATCGAGGGCAGTACGCTCGATCTGGGCAAGTTCTTCAGCCTGCTTGACAAGGCAGCCGGCACCTTTCCTATCGTGACGCGCTGAGCGGACGCAGTTCACGCATCTTTGCCAGCACCGCTTGCGCGCCAGCCGCCATGAGCCGTGCGTCAGAGCTGACGGTGACAAATTGAAAGCCCTTGGCGATGCGTTTGAGCGCGGCCTCCGGGCTGCCGTTGTGAATGCCGGCAACGACGCCGTGTGCCTTGGCGCGCGCAAGGATGTGGTCCACCGCCTCGGCCGCCTTCGGGTCCAGATCATCGAAGGTCGGTGTGCATCCCAAGGCCAGCGACAGATCCGAAGGTCCGATGTAAATCGCATCCAGCCCTTCAACAGACAGAATGTCATCGAGGTTGTCGAGCGCTGCGGCGGTCTCGATCATGGCAAAAGTGACGATGGTGTCGTTGGCGTGCTGTGGATAGTCAGCGCCGCCATAGAGCAGGGCCCGCACCGGGCCAAAGCTGCGCGTGCCGCGCGGTGCGTAATGGGTATAGGCCACCAGCTTTTGCGCGTCTTCGCGGCTGTTGATCATGGGACAGATGACGCCGTAGGCACCAGCGTCCAGCGTCTTCATCAGGATGCCAGGCTCCAGCCAGGGCACGCGCACGACCGGCACCGTCTCGGTGGTGGAGATGGCTTGCAGCATGGTCACCATCGCCTGGTAATCGACCACGCCGTGCTGCAGATCAATGCAGAGAGAATCCCAGCCCTGATGCGCCATGGTTTCGGCAGAAAAGCTGTTGGCGATGGCGAGCCAGCCGTTGACGACGGCGCCGCCGGATTGCCAGACGGTGCGCAAGCGGTTTGTTCTCATCGGATGCTCCTGTTGATGTTTCCGGAATTCAAGACACTTTTTTCGTCATCGCGAGGCCGCAGGCCGTGGCGATCCATGCAGTCCATGCAGTGCCGGACGCTTCGGGTTGAAGGTCCAGCCGGGAATCAGGTACTGCATGGCCATGGCGTCATCCCGCGCGCCCAAGCCGTGCTGTTTGTAGAGCTGGTGCGCCTTCTCGACCTCGACCATGTCGAGTTCCACACCCAGACCCGGCTTCTTGGGCACCTGCACCAGGCCGCCCACGATCTGCAGCGGCTCTTTGGTCAGGCGCTGGCCGTCCTGCCAGATCCAGTGCGTGTCGATGGCCGTCACCTTGCCCGGCGCTGCGGCAGCAACCTGGGTGAACATGGCCAGCGACACGTCGAAGTGGTTGTTGGAGTGCGAGCCCCAGGTCAGGCCCCAGTCGCGGCAGGTCTGTGCCACGCGTACCGAACCCGCCATGGTCCAGAAATGCGGATCGGCCAGCGGAATGTCGACCGACTGCAGGGCCAGCGCATGGCTCAGCTGGCGCCAGTCGGTGGCGATCATGTTGGTCGCCGTCGGCAAGCCGGTGGCTCGGCGGAATTCCGCCATCACTTCGCGCCCCGAGAAACCCTCTTCGGCGCCGCAAGGGTCTTCGGCATAAGCAACCACACCGCGCAGGTCGCGCATCAGACGCACCGCGTCTTTCATCAACCAGCCGCCATTCGGGTCGATGGTGACGCGCGCCTTGGGAAAGCGCTCGTGCAGTGCCGTGACTGCCTCGATTTCTTCCTCGCCGCGCAGCACACCGCCCTTCAGTTTGAAGTCATTGAAGCCGTAGCGCGCCTGCGCCGCTTCGGCCAGCCGTGCCACCGACTCGGGCGTGAGCGCTTGCTGGTTGCGCAGGCGCAGCCAGTCATCTCCAGCCCCGTTTTCGTTGCGGTAGGGCAGGTCGGTTTTGCTTCGGTCGCCAATGAAGAAGAGATAGCCCAGCATCTCCACTGCGCTGCGCTGCTGGCCTTCGCCCAGCAGGGCGGCTACCGGAAGATTCAGGTGTTGACCCAGCAGGTCGAGCATGGCCGACTCCACTGCAGTCAGGGTGTGGATCGTGGTGCGCAGGTCAAAGGTCTGCAGACCGCGGCCACCGGCGTCGCGGTCAGCGAAGCGTGTGCGCATGGCGTTGAGTACCGCCTGCACATTGCCGATTGGCTGGCCCACCACCAGCGCGGTGGCTTCGCGCAGCGTGTCGGCAATCTTCTCACCCCCAGGCACTTCGCCGATGCCGGTGCGCCCGGCACTGTCCTTCAGCATGAGCAGGTTGCGCGTGAAGAAAGGCCCGTGCGCCCCGGACAGGTTCAGCAGCATGCTGTCATGCCCGGCCACCGGTATGACCTGAAGCGCCGTGACGACGGGCGTGGCTGATTCGTTCATGTGTGGCCGCACGGTGCCGCGTCAGTCGGCCGTGATCTTGCGTGAGTCGATCAGCTTCTTCCAGCGCGCAAATTCTGCCGCCTGAAAGACAGTGAACTGCTCCGGCGTGTTGGCGACGATCTCGAACCCGAGGTCCAGCAGTTTGGCCTTGACCTGCGGGTCGTTCAGTCCGGCCACGATGGCTGCGTGCAGCTTGCCCTTGATGTCAGCCGGCAGACCGTGCGGGGCGGCAATCGCCTGCCACGAATAGACATTGGCTTCCTTGACGCCAATCTCCTCCAGTGTCGGCACGTTAGGCAGCAGCGGCGAGCGCTTGGCACTGGTGATGGACAGTGCCCGCAATTTGCCGGCCAGGATTTGCGGCATGGCGGTGTTGACGTTCATGAAGGACGAATCAACCTGGGCCCCCAGCAAATCGGTCATCACCGGGCCGCCGCCCTTGTAGGGCACGTGCAGGCCGCTGGTCCCCGTCTGCAGCCAGAACAGTTCGGCCGTCAGATGGTCGCTGCTGCCGTTGCCCGATGAGGCAAAACTCATCTTGCCCGGGTTTGCTTTCAGATAGGCGATGACCTCCGCCATGGTCTTGTGGGGCGATTTGGCAGGCACCACCAGCACATTGGGTGCTTGCACTGCCACCGTGATGTAGTCAAAGTCTTTCAGCGCATCGTAAGGCACCTTGGCCAGCAGATGCGGCGCAATCACATAGGGCCCGAGCGACGAAACCAGAATGGTGTGGCCGTCCGGAGCTGCTTTGGCCACCATGCCGGCGCCAATGGTGCCGGTCGCACCCCCCTTGTTGTCAACGATGAAAGTGCCCCCCAGTTTTTCCTGCAACTTGGGCGCCAGGGTCCGGGCAATCAGGTCGGTGGAGCCGCCGGGCGGGAAGGGCACCAGCAGCGTGACCGGCTTGTCGGGCCAGGCCATGGCCGACGACAGGGCCAGCGAGGCCGCGAGCGAGCAGAGCAGTTTCTTCATCCTGGATCTCCTTGAGGTGGGTGGGTGATCGATTTCGCGATGGCATCAATGGTAGCGGTACCATTTTGGAACGTCAATCGGTTTTGATCAGGGTTTACCCGTATCAAGTGGTGTCGCGTTCGATGATGGTGAAGCCGACGTCGACGATGCTGGGCGTCACAGCGCGCCCCTGGGCACGGTCGATCAGGAAGCGTGCGCCCTGGCGCCCCATGTCAGCGCCGTTGATGCGCACGGTGCTCAGCGAGGGCACCATGTCGGCAAGAAACGGCACATCCCCAAAACCCACAATCGCGATGCGCTCGGGAATCGAAATCCCTTGAGCCCGGGCCTCGGTCATGGCGCCCAGCGCCAGCAGGTCGGAACTGCAGAAGACGGCATCGGTCTGCGGCGCATCCCTCAGCACCTGGGCCATGGCCTCGCGACCGCCCTTGAGAGAGCGCGTGTCGCCCACGTTGACCACCAACGCATCGGCGCAGCCACGCTGCGCCACCGCCTCGGCAAACGCTGTTGCGCGCCGGCCTGCGCGCTCGTCTTCGGCACGGATCAGGGCAAAGTGGCGTCGCCCCTTGTCCATCAGAAAACTGGCAACGGCGCGGCCTATGTCCAGATGCGAGAAGCCAATCAGCATGTCGATCGGCGTTGGCGTCAGGTCCCAGGTTTCCAGCACCGGGATACCCGAGGCCAACAAACGGGTCCGGGCCCGGCCGGGTTGCAGGATGCCAGTCAGAAAGATGCCGTCGGGGCGGCGCCCGATGACGGCTTCGAGCAGCAATTCTTCATGGGCCACCGAGTAGTCCGATTGACCCAGCATCAACTGGTAGCCGGCATCGAACAGGGTGTGGTTCAGGGACTCGATGGTCTCCATGAAGACCGACATCACGGTGCTTGGCACGATGGCGGCAATCAGCCGGCTGCGCGAGGAGGCCAGGCCGCCGGCCATGCGGTTGGGTACATAGCCGGTGCGCTGCACTGCGTCGAGCACTCTCTGGCGCACCTCGTCGGACACCTGCGCCGGCGTGTTGAGCGCGCGTGAGGCCGTGATCGGCGCCACACCGGCGAGCTTGGCTACATCGCGCAGGGTGATGGCACCGCTGCTGCGCCGCGAGCGCCGGGGATTGACTTCTGTGTTCATGGATGCCTATGATGGTACCGCTACCAAAGATTTTACAATGATTCGGGAGATGCCCGCATAGCGTCTTGCATGATAGGAGATCATATTGATGCCCCTCACGATCCGGATGAACAGCCGTGACAACGTTGCCATTGTGGCCAACAACGGCGGATTGCCAGCGGGCACAGTTTTGTCGACCGGGCAGATCCTGACTGAGCTCGTGCCACAAGGTCATAAGGTGGCCCTGACAGAGCTGAAGAAGGATGATGCGGTGCTGCGCTACGGTGTGCCCATTGGCTACGCAACGCAGGACATTGCCGCCGGCAGCTGGGTGCACGAGCGCCTGTTGCGCATGCCGCAGGCGCGCACGCTGGACGAACTGCCTCTGGCCACGATCAGGCCCGATGCTGCGGCGCCGCTGGAAGGATTCACTTTCGAGGGTTATCGCAACCCGGACGGCTCGGTCGGCACGCGCAACATTCTGGCCATCACACAGACCGTTCAATGTGTGGCCGGCGTCACCGCGTTTGCCGTGCAGCGTATCAAGACCGAACTGTTGCAGCAGTTTCCCAACGTGGATGACGTGGTGGCGCTGGAGCACAGCTACGGCTGCGGCGTCGCCATCGACGCGCCCGATGCCGTGGTGCCCATCCGGACGCTGCGCAACATCAGCCTGAACCCGAACTTCGGTGGCGAAGTGATGGTGGTCAGCCTGGGGTGCGAAAAGCTGCAACCCGAGCGACTGCTTCCGCCGGGCGCCATTCCTGTCATCGACCAACGCCATAACAAGCTGGGTGACGCTGCGCTGGACGTGGTATGTCTGCAGGACGACGCGCATGTGGGCTTTATGTCCATGGTCGACGCCATCCTGCGCCAGGCCAGGGCGCATCTGCAGCGCCTGAACGCGCGCCGGCGCGAAACGGTGAGCGCCAGCGAGCTGGTGGTGGGCGTGCAGTGCGGTGGCAGCGACGCCTTCTCGGGCGTCACCGCGAACCCCGCTGTGGGCTTTTGCACCGACCTGCTGGTGCGCGCTGGGGCGAGTGTGATGTTTTCCGAAACCACCGAAGTGCGCGATGGCATTGCCCTGCTCACAGCGCGCGCCAGCACGCCCGAGGTGGCACAGGCCATGATCCGCGAGATGGCCTGGTTTGATGCCTACCTGCAGCGCGGCGGCGTTGACCGCAGTGCCAACACCACGCCCGGCAACAAAAAGGGCGGCTTGTCCAATATTGTGGAAAAAGCCATGGGCTCCATTGTGAAATCCGGCAGCGCAGCGATCACGGGCGTGCTCGCGCCCGGAGAAAAGCTCAAGCACAAAGGCCTGACCTTTGCCGCCACACCGGCCAGCGACTTCATCTGCGGTACGCTGCAAGTGGCAGCGGGCATGAACCTGCACGTGTTCACCACTGGACGGGGCACGCCCTATGGCCTGGCTGAAGTGCCTGTGATCAAGGTCGCCGCGCGCAGTGACCTGGCGCGGCGCTGGCACGACCTGATGGATGTGAACGCCGGCACCATTGCCGATGGCTCCGCCACCATCGAGGAAGTGGGATGGGAGCTCTTCCGTTTGATGCTCGACGTGGCCAGCGGCCGCAGAAAGACCTGGGCCGAGCACTGGAAGCTGCACAACGCGCTGGTGCTTTTCAACCCCGCGCCGGTGACCTGAAATAAACTCCTCTCGCATTTTGTTGATCATTTCGGTCAACCCGACGAGGAAAAGGCATGAACCGAACAATCCACCGATGGTGGCGCCTGCTGGCAATGGCGATCTGCTTTGGCGCTCTGGGAGGCCTGGCCGCTTGCAGTTCGGTCCACTACCCGGTGAACGCCGCCCTGAAGAGCGTCGATTCCGGAAGTGGCTATCGCATGCAGCAGGTGGTCCGCAACCCGGGCGATGAGGAACTTTTTGTCATCCTGACGTTTTCCGGCGGCGGCACGCGCGCTGCCGCTCTGGCCTACGGTGTTCTGGAGGAGCTTGCGCGCAGCAGGATCACGTGGCGCGCCCAGCAAAAGCGGCTGATTGACGAAGTCGATCTGGTTTACGGCGTGTCTGGCGGCTCCATCACCGCGGCCTATTGGGCCCTGAAAGGTGATAGAACATTCGATGATTTCGAACCGCAGTTCCTCGCACTCAATCTGCAGTCGCAACTGATCGACAGCGCCACCACCCTGAGCAATCTGTGGCGACTTGGCTCCAACCGTTACGGACGGGGCGAGCTGCTCGATGCCCGCCTGGATGAGAGCCTGTTCCAGGGCGCAACATTTGCAGACCTGGCCCAGCGAACGCAGGGCCCTTTCGTCGTCATCAGCGCTGCCGACCTGAGCACCGGCGGCAGGTTTGACTTTACACAGGACTATTTCGATCTGCTCTGCAGCGACCTCGGGTCATTTCCCATCTCCAGGGCGGTCGCTGCATCCAGCGCGGTGCCGATTGTGTTTGCGCCCATCACCCTGTGGAACTACGCCGGCAGCTGCGGCTACCGGCCCTCGAAGCTGGTCGCTGCGGCGGCCGACGCCTCAGTGCCACGTCATCTGGGGGAAAGCCGCGAGCAGCAGCGCGCCAGGGAAATGGCCGCCTTTCTGGACGTCAGCCAGAAGCCCTACATCCACCTGGTCGATGGCGGCGTTGCCGACAATCTTGCCGTGCGCAGCTTGCTGGAGGCGGCCGAAATGTCGGGCAAGGACGAGTCGTCGCCCAGATCGGCCAGGCCACTTCACATTCGCAAGCTGCTGTTCATTACCGTTGACGCTGGCACCGATTACTCTTCGCAGATCGGCCTGTCCGCTGACACGCCCAAGCTGGCGAGCGTGATCGAGGCCTTGTCCGACATACCGGTCCAGCGCTTTTCCACCGAGACGCGTCTGCTTCTGCAGGCAGCCTTTCAGAAGTGGCGCACTCAGCCCATCGGGGGCGACATGCCTGCCGGGCTCTACACCGTGGAGGTCTCCCTGCGCTCGGTCGTCAATGAACAGGAACGCCAAAGCCTGATGCGCCTGCCGACAACGCTGTACCTGCCTGGAACCGAGGTACGGCTGTTGCGGGAGACGGCGGCACGGCAGGTGCGCCAGGCACCGGACTTTCAAAAACTGATGAGCGAAATCGGCGTGATGGCGCCCGCATCACTTTCGCAGAGTGACCGCGAGGCTCTGCAGGGCCCGGCCGATGAGACCCTGCGCATCGTAAAGCCTTGATTCAGCCAGCCCGGTGCCATTGGGACCGAGCAGGGTGCTGGCCTCCAGACAGATCCATTCGCCCTGCGGCCGGCGCAGCAGATGGACGGTGAGGTCCGAATTGACAAAGCTGTAGCGCTCAAAGTCCAGAATCGCACTGATGCCGTTGCCGGAATCTGCCGCCACCGCAACGCGTTGGTAATTGCTTGGCACTTCCTTGTCCAGCAGCGGGTGGCGCAAACGGAACCAGATCGCGCTGGGGCCATCGAACATGCGGCCCTGGGCAATGCGGGTCTCGACCAGATCGGAATAGCCCACATGCCTGCCCGCAAAGGGGAAGGTGCAGGGCACCGATTCCTCTGGCGTTTTCGCTGCGAGCGGCTGTGGATGGCCGGGCAGACCTTCAGGAATTGGCACCGCGTTCTCACGCTGAACCAGCGCGGTGAACCGTGCTACTTCTTTCGCGCCGGCCAGCAGGCGCGCTGAAAAGTGAGCGGCGTTGCGCCCTGCGTAGTCAGTGGCAACCTCGATCTGCAACTCGCCAATCGGCACCGGACGCAGCAGGTTGGCCGTCAGACGCGCGACGTGGGTCAAGCCATGCGCCGTCGCCGCGTGTTCGATGGCACCGCAGACCAACGCGATGGGCGGGCCTGCATGCTGGTGCTCCGGGTGCCAGGGGCCGCGCGTCAACACGCTGGCGCGGTAGTGGCCGTTGCCGAGGGATTCGTAGGCAGATTCCGGCATGGCTTGGGCACGCGTGGTCATCATCGGGTCACGTTGTAGGAGTGAATCGTCACGCTACCCAGACCCTGGATGTGCTCGGATCCAAATTCAATCGTGCTGAGGTAATCCGTACTCAACAGGTGCTGCTGCTGGACAAGATAATCGATCAGCGGCTTGATCGGGATGCTTGCCTTCAGGAGGGCTGTCCGGCTCTGAAAGACAATCAGTTTCCATTGCCCGCCACCGCCGGGACCCACGATCACATCGTAGGGAAAACCATCGAATGACACGGTGTCAACAACCGGCACATCCGTCCAGGTCCCCTGAAGCTTGATCATGACCTCGGCCTTGTGCGGCCATTGACCGGGCAGGGCACTGGAGTCAACCCACAGGTCATAGCTCAGGTTGTAATCTCCTGTGGCCGACAGTGCCACATCGTGGCTGACCGTCAGACTTCCGACTTCGCCCAGTGCGATCGGTTGCAGTGCTTTGCCACCGGGCCAATAGATTATTTCCGGATAGGCTTTTACCGAAAAGGCGGTGTACGGCCAATTCCAGTCAATTCTGGCTGTGATCCCGGTTTGCGCTGCCACATTGCCCGTCACCTTGCCCAGCGTGGTTGCGCTGATGCACTCCGTGAAGTTGCTGATGCCCGCCCGGCCCCAGGTGTTGGTGGTGATGGCATAGTCGCCCAGAAGCAGCGTCTGGTCTCCCGCTAGCGTGGCGCAGGTGGAAGCGGAAACGGGCGTGAAGACTGCAGTTGGCTGGGCGTTGTCAAGCAGGCTTTCGCTCTGGCCGCCACCACCGCAGGCGCCAAGCAGCGCAAGGCAAAGAATGGATGCTGATCGTGTTGCGTTTTTCATTTGGGTGGTCTGCCGGTCAATCTCGACCATGCGATTATCGCCATGACGATATTCCATGTCGGCGCTGCGCTGCAACACGCGATACGGGAGATCGAGCACTTTTCCAAGCTGTCATTCGGCAACCAAAACGTCAACTCCGACCTGCTTGGTGACGCCTGCGAATACCTGATCTCGATCGAGCGCAGCGCATTGGCCGTTCGGTCTACACACCTTTGGCCACCCCGCAATTGCTGGAGGAGTATTTCCAGCGTTGTCTCGAAATCGCCACCGGCATCGACGACCCCTTCGAACAGTCCTTCTTTGCCTTAGTGCATTTGTCTTATCTTCCACTGATCAAACACAATCTTTGTCCGCTGTCGTTTATCAATGTGCCAACCCAGAGCTATGCAGAAGGCTTGCTCGGCGTCCATGAACTCCATCGGATCGAGCTGTTGCGCGACATCTATCTCTAGCGATAAGAGCGTTCCGTCGAGCGCTACTTCTCGCAGCGGGAGGAACTCGGCGGACCGGCAGCGCTTTGGCGCCCTCGTCCGTACCGAACTTGACAGTCTGCATGAGGGCAACTTTGCCCGTTACCGAATTCGTCCATCCGAGTTCGCCGCATGGCGGAAGAGGAAAGGCGGACATGGCTGAAAAGCAACTAAGCCTGGCTGGCGCAAGGTGAAGTTTGGCGACGTGGTGCCGCTGTCCAAGGCGCGTTGCGCTGACCCGCTCGCTGAGGGCATTGAACGGTACGTCGGTCTGGAGCATCTGGAGCCAGGCGATTTGAGGATTCGCAGTTGGGGCAATGCGGCCGTGATGGAGGCCAAGGATGCACAGGTCTTGCTGCCTGAGTTGCTGCCGTTCATTTACCAAACCGATGCCTTTTTTGATCACACGGTGGGGACATCTGCAGGTTCACCGAGCCCGCGCACAAACTAGATGGTGTTCGCGGCACGAAAGCTGCGCATGCATCCGCATCTGAAAAACCCGAACGTCATCATTGTGGTGGACCGCATCGACCTGGACAGCCAGATCACCACCCCCATTGACCTTGCAGGCCGAAAAGGACGTGCCATCAGAGGAAGATCAAGATCGCGGCGAGCAATTTCAATTGTCCTGCACTGAATATAGCTCCCGGAGCGCATCTGCCAGCGCGTCCATCTCCTCGCTCGTGTTGTAACCCTGAACCGAGAGCCGTACAAAGAGTCGGTCCTGATGCGAGGTGACGGGAATCTCGATGCGGTAGCGCGCAAGCAGCGTGTCCTTGAGCAGTTGCGCATCCATGGGTGGCACCGGAATCGCCACCATCTGGGCAAAGTCGTCGTCCTGGCTGATGGGCTGCAGGCTGGTGATGGCGCAGAGGCGATGCAGGGTTTGTGCCGCCATGGCGTGGCAGCGCTGGCGAACACGGTCCCAGTCATGCTGTGCCTGAAACTCGATCGCTGCGGGCACGCTCAAATAGGCTGCGATGTCGCGCGTGCCCTGCCACTGCAGGCGACGCTCCAGCAGCGTGGAGCCGGTGTAGGCGTCAAAGCCGGTATGGCCGCTGATGGTGGCGCTGTAGCCCCAGCTGATCACGCCGGCGTCGACCAGCGCGTGGTGCTGCGGGTGCACATGCAGAAAAGCCGCGCCCTTGGGGGCGCACAGCCATTTGTGGCAGTTGCCGGTGTAGAAGTCGGCGCCGAGCGCGTTCAGGTCCAAGGGGATATGGCCTGGCGCGTGGGCGCCGTCGATCAGGGTCAGGATGCCGGCCTCCCGCGCGCGACGGCACAGTTCGGCCAGGGGAAAGATGAGCCCGGTGGTGGAGCTGATGTGACTCAGAAAGAGGACGCGGGTTCTGGGTGTCACACGGTCCCAGATGCGCTGCGCGAACTCCGCTGCATTGAAAGGCAAGGGGATTTCAACCGGAACGTAGTTCGCGCCGCTGCGCTCACAGACAAACTTCCAGGTGTTGTCGCAGGCGCCGTATTCGTGGTCGCTGGTGAGGATCTCGTCACCCGGCTGCAGGTGCACCGAGCGCGCCACGGTGTTGACACCGGTCGTGGCATTGGGCAGGTAGATCAGGTTCTCCGGATCGGCGCCCAATGTTTTGGCCAGTACTGCGCGCGACTGCGCCAGCAGTGCGGCCGAGCGTCGTCCCAGAAATTCCACCGGGTTGCGCTCCATCTCCATCTGCCAGCGCTGGTAAGTCTGCATCACCTGTGCCGGGCAAGCACCAAAGGAGCCGTGGTTGAGGAAAATCAGGTCCGGGTCAAGTAGAAACATGCGGCGGATTATTGCGCCATATCGACTGTGCTCAATCCAGCTGCGACCGCCACCTTGTTCTCTGTGCAACGACAATGGATGTCAGCATGCAAGGAGATGGAACAATGCAACGGGATGAAACGCTTGGCGTGGCTGTGGTTGGCGCGGGCATGGTGGGGGTGTGCTGTGCTCTGGAACTGCAACGGCGCGGCCTGTCGGTTCAGCTGATTGATCGCAAGCCGCCAGGCCAGGAGACCTCCTTTGGCAATGCCGGGGTGCTGGCGCGCAGTTCCCTGATTCCCTTCAACAACCCGACGCTGTGGGCCAGTTTGCCGCGGCTCCTGACCAACCGCACACCGCCGTTTCGATACAACCCGCTTTATCTGCTGCAGGAGATGAAGTGGGGTCTTGGATTTCTCGGCCGCGCCCGACCTTCGATCCTCCATGAAACCACGCTGGCCCTGGACGCCCTGATTCGCTCGTCCATCGCGGCGCACCGGCAACTCATGCCTGCAGCAGGTATCTCGCACCGCTTGCGCGAAGACGGCTGGATTTATTTGTACCGCGACGCGCAGGCACTCGTAAAGAGTCGAATGATGCGCGAGGTGTTTGGTCAATTTGAAATCGCCACTCAGGAATTGGATCCAGCCGCCTTGAGAAGCCTGGAGCCGCACCTGCGTCCGATATTCCAGCGCGCGCTGTGGATCAAGGATGCGTATTCTGTTGATGATCCGGGTCAGGTGGTGCAGGCTTACGCCCGCTTGTTCCAGGCGCGGGGCGGTGAATTGGTGCAGGCAGAGATTGCGGCCCTGCAAAGAGGCACACAAGGGAGCTGGCAGCTGCGTGGCGCGGATGGCAGCGTCAGGGCGGCCAGTCAGGTGGTGATCGCGCTGGGACCGTGGGCCAATGATCTGCTGACGCCACTCAAACTGGCAGCGCCTCTGGCTTTCGAGCGCGGCTATCACCAGAATTTTGTGGCGAACCCGGATGCACGGCTCGGACGACCCGTTTACGACAGGGCAGTCGGCTATGTGCTCGCGCCCATGGAGGGCGGCGTTCGTCTGACAACCGGCGTGGAGCTGACCAGACGGGATGCTCCGGCCAACCTGGCCCAGCTCCGAACAACCGAGGTGTCTGCCCGCGAGGCCTTTCCCCTCGGCGCCCCATCCGGCACGCATTGGCTGGGCTCGCGCCCGACCTTGCCCGACAGTCGTCCCCTGATCGGCGCGGCGCCAAGGCATCCCGGCCTCTGGCTCGCGCTGGGACACCAGCACATAGGATTCAGCACCGGGCCCGGCACGGCGCAGCTGCTGGCCGATTTGATGTTGGGTGAGACGTGTTCGATCGAGCCCGCACCGTTCCGGCCAGAGCGATTTATTGCCTAGCCATGCGATCAATCCGCGGACTCCCCGTTGCAGCGATCACGATCACTGCCCTCTTGGCGCTGAGCGCCTGCAATGGCCCCGCAGACGATACGCATCCCGATCAACCTGTCACCAAGCGCAGGGCCATCTTCAAACAGTTCACGCGGACCCTGGAGCCCATGGGGGTGGTTGCCCGCGATCGAAAGGCTTACAACCCGCAAGAGTTCAGAGCCAGTGCGCTGGATTTGCAAACACTCGCGACCCAACCCTGGGTTTACTTCACCCCAGACAGCAAAGCCAGATACTGGCGCAAAGCGGTGATGTAGGCATGCTGGCGCAATGCCATGGAGACGGCGCCGCGCACGGCCTCGAAGGGCTGCGGCACGCCCGCTTCACGCTCTTGCACGTCAACCACATGCATGCCAAAGCGTGTGAGTACCACGCGCGGCAAAACACCCACTTCGGTCTGCTCGAAGATCTCCTTGGCAAATTCGGGTGCGCAATCGGCCGCCATCAGCCAGCCCAGCTCGCCGCCCTCTGCACCGGTCGGACAGTTCGACAGTGTGCTGGCCGCCTTGGCAAAAACTGCATCAGCGCTGTTGCCAGCGTGGCAACGCACGTCGAGCAACGTGGTCTCGGCCCGCTTGCGCAGTGCCGCCACATCCACGCCTGGCGTGACGGCAAACAGGATGTGGCGCAGTCTGACGCGCTCGCCGCTGCTGTAGCTAGCCAGTTGCGCGGCGTAATGTCGTCGGCAGGCCTGTTCGGAAGGCTCGACAACGACCAGTTTGCGCTCCAGCAACATTTCGATCGCGGCGCTGGCTTGCTCACTGAGCACGCCGTCGGTCCAGGCGATGTCGCCGGCATGAAGCAGCCCTTCGGCGATGGCAGCCTGGCGCAACAATTCGGAGCAAGCGCGCTGGCGCAGTTCTTCAGCACCTGGTGCTTCGCCTGCGCTGTGCAAGTCCACTCCATTGACGCTGGCCATTTCTGTCTGGATCGGCTTGCTCATTTGCATGGCGAACTCCTTAGACGCCGGCGCCGGGGCGGCGTGGCTGATTCTGCCCGGCAGGCACATTCAGGCGCCGTGAACGCACGATCTGGTACGGACGAAAGAGATAGGCCACCGCGCCAAAGCCGCTCCAGACGTGGACCAGACGCGTGAACGGAAAGACCAGGAAGATGCTCATTCCGAGCAGCATGTGAAGCTTGAAGATCCAGCCGGCATCAGCCAGCAATTCGACCGCCCCACCGCGGAAGGTGGCGATGTGCTGCGCCCACTCGGCCA
>CAIQVX010000362.1 GCA_903875275.1 uncultured beta proteobacterium
ATCGTTGGCAAGCTGAGCAAGCAGACCAAGAAAGACGTCAAAGCCGTAGAACCAGAAGCCAAAGAAGACCTGCGTTTTCGGGTTTCAGGGTTCGCGAATTTGCGAAAAAAACTCGGCGTGACCGCCAATGAAATGGGTGTCTTACTGGGGGTTAGCGGCCAGTCGGTTTACAAGTGGGAACAAGGCAAAGCCAAGCCCCGTGCAAGTCAGCTCAAAGCAATCGCTGCTGTCAGAAAGCTCGGCAAACGCGAAGTAGCCAAACGATTGGCTCAGTGAGATTGGGCTCAATGGTTGTTGACCCGGTTTTCAACACGAAGTTGGACATAGTTCACGAAATCCGGTCACACCCATCCCCGAGCCTGAGACGTATGCCATGCTGCTGGCGGGTTTGGGTTTGATAGCGATGGCAAGCCGCCGCCGTGTCCAGGCTGGCGTCCCAGCGTAGGGAGAGAGTTTTTCGGGATCACTCAAGAGACAG
The DNA here is from genome assembly GCA_903875275.1 of uncultured beta proteobacterium. Taxonomy (GTDB): domain Bacteria; phylum Pseudomonadota; class Gammaproteobacteria; order Burkholderiales; family Burkholderiaceae_C; genus Rhodoferax. The sequence continues at coordinate 479 of CAIQVX010000362.1, forward strand.
GTTCGCGCCAGACTATACTGGCCGCCAGTAGGTCTGAACCCTTCCCCGTGAAGGGTTCTTTTTTTTGGGAATCCATGTTCAAGAACCTGATCATTTACAGACTCGCGCCAGAGTGGAATGCCACAGCGGCGCAGATTGAGGACGGCCTGAGTGCCAATCGCTTTGTGGAGTGCGGCTCCACCCAGGAAAAGTCCACTGGCTGGTGCGAACCCCGTGGCGAGGCCCATGGCCCTTTGCTGGAAACCGTGGACGGCCAGATCCTGCTGAAACTGATGATCGAGACCCGTGCGCTGCCCGCGTCCGTGGTCACCCGCAAAGTGCGCGAGCGTGTGGCGCACATTGAAGCGAGCACGGGTCGAAAGCCGGGCAAGAAGGAAACCCGCGATCTCAAGGACGACATCCGGCTGGAATTGCTGCCACTGGCGTTTACCAAGCAGCTTGCGGTCGGACTATGGATTGATCGCAAAGCGCGGCTGCTGCTGATTGACGCCGCCAGTCAGGCACGCACCGACGACGTGGTGACCATGCTGGTCAAGTCGATCCCGGGACTGGCCGTGACCCTGCTCAACACCCGGGTGTCACCGACTGCCGCCATGGCACAGTGGCTGATCAGTCAGGAAGCGCCTGCGGGTTTCAGTGTGGACCGGGAATGCGAGCTCAAGGCCGCCGACGAATCCAAGGCAGTGGTGCGCTATGCCCGCCACCCGCTCGACACCGAGGAGGTTCGTCTGCACGTGCAGGCAGGCAAATTGCCGACCCGGCTGGCCCTGACCTGGAACGACCGTGTCTCTTTTGTTCTGACTGAAAACCTGCAGATCAAGAAGCTGGCATTTCTGGACGTAGTCTTTGACAAGGTGTCGACCGGCAAGGACGACGGTTTCGACGCCGAGGCCGCCATTGCCACGGCTGAGCTGCGCCAGTTGCTGGCCGGCCTGATCGTAGCACTGGGTGGCGAGATGCTGCCGTGTGACTAGAAGGGGACCTATAGGTTCACTTGCGTTACGGCCTGCTCGCTAGACTTTTCTGGACCATTCCAAACATCCTGACATTCGAGCCTATCTTGAGCCAGCACGTTTTTCTGGCTTCAGGTTGGTATACGGTGAGTTGGTCTGGGGCGACTACGAGCTTTGCTTTCCCATACTGGAAAAAGGTACCCTTTTTGCTAGTGATGTCATATTGATGCTTTGATGCTAGACTTGGCGGATGCGTACCACTCTAGCTTTGGATGACGACGTTTTCTCCTATGCACGCGCTCATGCGCAGCGGGAACGGATTTCTTTGGGGCAGGCCATTTCACGTTTGGCACGCGCTGGAATTCGTGCACAAAACCTGCCGCCCGTTGCCGCACCCCAGTTCAATAGCAAATATGCACTGCTGCCGGCGCGCTCGGAGGTCATCACCCCTGAGCACGTGCGGGCGTTGATGGATCAGGAAGGCATCTAAAGCGTGCGTTATTTGCTGGACGTGAATGTGTGGGTGGCCTTGCTCGATGAAGCTCATGTTTTTCACGCACAAGCGCTGGCGTTTATCGAGCAACCCTCTTTGAAACTGGCCACTTGCCCCTTGGTTGAGAACGGCGTGATTCGCGTTCTTAACCTTCCCGGATACAGCAAATTTGGCCCTGCCGGATTTGAGCCTGTCAGCCAAAAGTTGCAGACCATTTGCGCCGAGCTCGATCATCAGTTCTGGCCCGATGGCATTTCTTTGCGATCCGCGGGCGTGGTCAACTGGCCCAGGATCATGGGGCACAACCAGATTACTGATGTCTATTTGCTGGCGCTGGCCGTCTCAAAGCAGGGTTGTCTAGCCACACTGGACCACCGTGTCAGCCTGAATACCGTTGTTGGTGCAACAAGTCGGAATTTGTTGCTGCTGTGAACGGCGTAAAAAAGGGTACCGTCCCCATTTAAAATGGCAATATTCACAGGAGAAACTTCATGACGATTGATCGCCGCAAAACACTCTCTGGCCTGGCCGCTGGTGCCTTGGGCTTGATGGTTCCAATGACGGGTATGGCTCAGGCTACCGGCACGCTGGAGCAGGCCAAGCAGCGCGGCAGTCTGCGCGTGGGTGTGACTCAGGCACCACCCTGGTTTTCCAAGGACCCCAAGAGCGGGGAATGGTCCTCTGGGGTCGGCGTCTCGCTGGGCAAGGCCATGGCCGGCGCACTTGGCGTCAAGTTCGAGCCGGTAGAGGTCACCTGGGGCACGGCTATTGCTGCTTTGCAGGGCAACAAGATTGACATCATGTACATGATGGACGCCACGCCCGAGCGGGCGCAGGCGGTGGACTTTCCGCAGTCGCCACTGCTGTTCTACTCGCTGGCAGTGCTGGCGCGTGATGACCTGCCCGCCGCCAAGTGGTCGGACCTTAACCAGCCCAGCGTTCGCATCGCCGTACCGCAGGCCAGCAGCATGGACAAGTTCCTTTCGGAAAACGTCTCCAAGGCCACCATCCAGCGCTTCCCTGGCAACCCGGAAGCCATCGCGGCGTTTCAGGCCGGCCGTGCCGATGCGGTGTGCCTTTTCCACCCACCGCTGCTGGCCGCGCGCCAGAAGCTGGGTACCGGCAAAATCGTGGTGCCAACGCCCGCGCAGTCGCAAGCCTCCAGCGCTGCTGTGCGCAAGGAAGACAAGGCCTTCCTGGCCTTTGTGGACAAGACGCTTGCCACCCACTACAAGAGCGGGCAGACGCAAAAGTGGTACGAGGAGTTTCTGGTCGGCTTTGGGCTCGACCCCAAGGCTTCACCGCCCGTGATGAAAGAAATGCTCTGATGGGCCTGACCTGACGGGTCAGCCGTGTACCACTGGGACTTCGCCCCTGTCCTGTCCAACTCGGGCTTTCTGGCGCAGGGGCTGCTCAATACGCTCAAAGTCACCGGCACAGCGCTCGCCCTGGGTGTGCCGATGGGCCTGGGGCTGGCTCTGCTGCGTCTGTCCAGCCGGCGCTATCTGGCCTGGCCAGCGGGTTTCATCATCGAGTTCTTTCGCACCACGCCGCCGCTGGTGCAACTGTTCTGGTTCTTCTTTGCGCTGCCGATCCTGATCCGGGTGGAGATGACGCCGTTTGTGGCGGCCGCGCTCACGTTTTCCATACAGTCTTCGGCCTTTTTTGCCGAGGTTTTTCGGGGTGGCATTGTCTCTGTGGAACGCGGCCAGTGGGAGGCGGCGCGTGCCCTCGGCATGACTGGCGCGCAAGCCATGCGCCGCATCGTCCTGCCGCAAGCCGTCAAGCGCATGATTCCGGCCTTCATGGAGCGTTCCATCGAGCTCATGAAGACCACCACGCTGGTGGCCACGGTGTCTTACGCTGATCTGCTGTTCCAGGCCAACGAGCTGGCGCAAAAGACCTTTCGGCCACTGGAGGTCTTTACCGTGACGGCGCTGATTTACTTCTTTTTCATCTTCGGCGCGAGCCTGCTTGCGCACCGGCTTGAGCGCCGGCTTGCCGTCAGTGGCGAGAGCACGGTTCACTAGAGCGCGCACATGGCCTACCGCTGGGACTTTGCTTCGGTTTTTTCCAACACGGACGCGCTGCTGGCGGGCGCGCTGGGCACCTTGCGGATCTTTGCGATCTGCCTGGTGCTGGGCCTGAGCCTGGGCTTGCTGCTGGGCCTGGCACGGTATTCAAAGCGCAAGCTGCTCTACCTGTCGGCAAGCGCTTTTGTGGAGTTCTTTCGCAACACGCCGGTGCTGGTGCAGATACTGTGGTTCTACTTTGCGATGCCTATGCTGCTGCCCTTTGAGATCAGTCCTCTGACGGCTGCGGCGCTGGGCATATCGCTCAACTCGGGCGCATTCTCGGGCGAGATTTTTCGGGCGGGCATCCAGTCGATCGAGCGCGGTCAGTGGGAGGCTGCTCACGCCCTTGGCATGAGCAGCGCGCAGGCCATGCGACGCATCATCCTGCCACAGGCGGTCAAGCGCATGCTGCCGGCGCTGACCAACCGCTGCATCGAGATTTTCAAGATGTCCACCCTGGCCTCGGCGGTTGCCTATGTAGAGCTGCTGCAGCAGGGCAAGCTGATTGCTTCCATCAACTACAACCCGATCGAGACCTACACCGTGATCGCGCTGATCTTCTTTGCTGTGCTGTACCCGCTGGTGCAAGCCACCTATGTGCTTGAACGCAGACTGCGCGAGTCGGATTGAGATGCTTATGAACAACAACCTTGCTCCCCTGCTGCGTGTAACAGGCCTGCACAAGCGCTTTGGCGCGCTCGAAGTGATCAAGGGCATTGACCTGGATGTGGCGCCGGGCGAGTGCGTTGCCATTCTGGGTGCGTCGGGTTCGGGCAAGAGCACGTTGCTGCGCTGCCTTAACTTCATGGAGTTACCCACTGCCGGCTGTGTGGAACTGGGCGGACAGCCGGTTGGCACGGCGCCAGCGCGTGGCGCCAACACCGAGCGCATTTACAGCGAGCCCGAGCTGACGCGCGTGCGCCAGCGCGTGGGCATGGTGTTTCAGCAGTTCAACCTGTTCCCGCACATGACAGCCATCGAAAACGTGATGGAGGGCCTGCGCACGGTGCGTGGAATGCCGCGCAACAAGGCGCGTGAACTTGCAATTGGGCAGCTGACCCGGGTGGGCCTGGCAGACAAGGCCGATGTGTATCCGGCACGCCTCTCGGGCGGGCAAAAGCAGCGCGTGGCCATCGCGCGGGCACTGGCAATGGAGCCCGAACTGCTGCTCTTTGACGAACCCACCTCAGCGCTGGACCCGGAACTGGTGGGCGAGGTGCTTAACGTCATCCGCGCGCTGGCGCAGGAGGGCCGCACCATGCTTCTGGTGACCCATGAGGTGGGCTTTGCCTACCACTTTGCCAGCCGCGTGATCTTTATTGCCGACGGCGTGATCCACGAGTCGGGCACGCCCGATGAGGTGCTAAAACACCCACGCCAGGCGCGCACCCAGGCGTTTCTGGCAAGCCACAACGAGTTCAGTCTTTAAAAAGGGGACGGTACCCTTTAGCGAGGATTCAATCAACCATGACCACAAGCACTTCCGCCAGCGCCCAGGGCTACGTTGCCGATGCACGCAATGACACTGTTCAGATCTACGTGAACGGCGAGTTCTTTTCCCGCAATGAGGCCAAGGTTTCCATCTTCGACAGCGGCTTCGTTCTGGGTGACGGTGTCTGGGAAGGCCTGCGCCTGGTGCGAGGCCGCCTGATCAGTCTGGAGACGCACCTTGACCGGCTGTTTGAGGGCGCAGCGTCGATTGCGCTGGACATCGGCATGAGCCGCGATGAACTGCGCCAGGCCGTCCACTTAACACTGGAGCGCAACGGCATGACCGACGGCGCTCATGTGCGATTGATGGTGACGCGCGGCATCAAGAAGACCGTCAACCAGGACCCGCGCTTTGTGATCGGCGGTGCCACGGTGGTGATCGTTGCCGAGTTCAAGACGCCCAAGCCCGAGACGCGCGAGCGTGGTCTGGCTCTTCTGACGTCGACCTTTCGGACCAGCAACCCCGATGTATTTGACCTGCGGCTGAACTCGCACAGCCGCCTCAACCTGATCCAGGCGCTAATTCAGGCCATCAACGCCGGTGCCGATGAGGCGCTGATGCTTGATTCACGCGGTTTTGTGGCAAGCTGCAACTCCACCAACTTCTTCATCGTGCGCCGCGGCGAACTCTGGACTTCGACCGGCCTGTACAACTTCAAGGGCATCACGCAGCAGAAGGTTGTCGACGTGTGGCGCGCGCAGGGACGTGTGGCTCGCGAGTGTGACTTCACGCTGGCGCAGGTCTATTCCGCCGACGAGGCCTTCGTCACCGGTACCCTGGGCGGCGTCACTCCTGTCACGCGGATCGACGGCCGCGCCATAGGCAATGGCAAGCCCGGCCCCCTGACGGCAGACGCCAGCGCCTTCTACCTGCAATCACATTGATCAAAGAGGAGCAAAAAGGGTACCGTCCCCTTTTTAAATGGGGACGGTACCCTTTATTCTTGCGGGCCGGCCGGGTGGTCTGCCTTCCAAGGGGCGTCCAGCCTGGGCTCCTAGCGTCTGCACAAAATCGTCGGCGCCGCAGGGCAGGCCTTTGTTGGCCTTTTGGCGCAGCAGGTCTAGCTTCTGGGCGTCATCTGCCATTTGCAGCCAGGCGGACCAGTCTTTCATCGCGGCAAATTTCTTGCCCCAGTTCGATTCGGGGTTGAGCACGCTGTCTGGCTTGTTGCCGCAGTGGGCTGCCGCACTTGACCAGCGGTAATCTTCTGCGCGCTGCACCATGGCGGCGCGCACCGGGTTGCATTCGACGTAGCGCATGGCCGTCCACAAATAGGCATCGTCCAGCGGCGAAGAAAAGAAGCGCCCCTGCCACAGGTGGCCGCTCCAGCCCTGCTTGAGGTTCACGCGCTGGGCGAAGCGCATGTGCAGGGGTTTCAGCACACGCTGCAGACCATCGTCGGCGGCCGGCACGGCAATCAGATGGATGTGGTTGCTCATCAGGCAATAGGCCAGCACCTCAACCTGGTGCTTGCCTGCATATTCCTTGAGCCACGAAAGATAGGCCAGCCGGTCTTCGTCGCTAAAAAAGATCGCCTCGCGCCGATTGCCCCGCTGCGTCACGTGATGTGGCAGGCCAGCAAACACCGTTCTGGGCAATCTGGGCATAACTACAGAATAGCAAATAAAAAGGGTACCGTCCCCATTTTTCGTCCATTTTTATTATTTCATTTTATTGACCAAATCGAACGATTTGGCTAATATGCGCGATATTGACCTTCAAGGAATATCGTATGCAAACCTTTACCGCCAATGAGGCCAAGACGCGATTCGGCGAGTTTATGGATCGGGCGCAGCGCGAACCTGTGGGGGTTCTCAAGCACGACCGCTTGGTGGGTGTCATGGTGAGCGTGCAGGACTTTGAAGCGATGCGCGCCTTTTATGCCGACCGCTTGCAGCACCGGCTCGATGCCTCAGCCCAGGCCGCTGCGCAGGCTGGAATGACGGCAGAGATACTCGATACCCTGCTTGCCGATGAAAGCTGACGCCCTGGACAAGAGGGTAGTTGTCGACACCAACGTGTGGCTAAGCGCCGCCCTGTCCCCGGCAGGGGCGCCGTCACAGGTGTTGCGGCGCGTGCTGGCTTATGGTGTGCCGGTGTTTTCGGCAGCCACTTTTGCTGAACTCGAAGCGCGAATCTGGAAGCCCAAGTTCGACCGCTACCTGACGATAGAGGCGCGTCAGGGAATCTTGCATGACGCACGTGCCTTGGGGCACTGGGCAGCTATTTCGCCAAGCATCTCAGCGCAGCGATACAGCAGAGATGAAGACGATGACAAGTTCATTCATACTGCGCTGGCCGGTGCCGCAAAGTGGCTGATCACAGGGGACCTGGATTTGCTGGTGATTGAGGCTGACTTGGGTGTGCACATTGTCGCGCCCGCTCAGGCCTTGCTAATGGAGAAGTTCCTTCCCGTCGACTAGAAAAAGGGTACCGTCCCCTTTTTAAATGGGGACGGTACCCTTTAGTACCACCCTCCCCTTTTTGTTAAAAAACTGTCGTTTTGATACGCTAAACTCAGCCACAAGCAGCGAAACAGGTTCACGTTCAAAGATGAACCACTCGTTGCCAGGTCAAGGGAAACTGTCACGCATGCAAACGGCTCACACTGTTCTTGCCTCTTTCCATCTGCCCGTGCTAGTATCAGTTCAGAATTGAACAAACAGACAGTCAACCGGCCTGCCGATGGCTACACGGCATGGCGGTAGCGTGCCAGGAAACAAAGGGTACCGTCCCCTTTTTAATGGGGACGGTACCCTTTTAGGCATATACTGTTGCGCTATCCATAGGTGTGAAGGAATATATAACCATGACAGCCACCACCGTCTTCACCAACAACCGCAGCCAAGCGATCAGGCTGCCAGCCAATTTGCGGTTGCCCGATACCGTAAAGCGAGTTGACATTCGCGCACGTGGCTGTGAACGCATCATCGCACCCTTGGGGCAAACGTGGGACAGCTTCTTCCTGGACAGCCCACAGGTAGCCGACGATTTTCTGGAGACTCGGGCCAGCCAGGCGCAGAGCCAGCGCGAATCCTTGTGATGCTGCGCTAGTTTAACGAGCATGCGGGCCATATGGCGATTTCAGCCATTACGCTGGCTGAACTGCTGCACGGTGCAGAAAAAAGCAATGCTCCGGCACGCTCCCTGGCCGTGGTGGAAGACTTTTGTGCCCGGCTGGAGGTGTTGCCGTATGGCGCCAAGGCAGCCCAGCATCACGGAAGCATTCGCAGTGCGCTTGAAAAGCAGGGGCAAACCATCGGTGTGAATGACCTGCACATTGCCGCCCACGCCCGCAGCGAAGGTCTGACACTGGTAACCAACAACCTGCGCGAGTTCGAACGCGTTGCGGCACTGCAGCTGGCCAATTGGGCAATATGAAAGGTACCATTTTAAATTCGATATCATGATATCATTTCATGCCACTCCGGAAGACTTTTATGGCACAAGTCATCGTTCGCAACATTGAAGACGACGTCAAGATTGGCCTCAAACAGCGTGCCAGCCAACATGGTTGGAGCATGGAAGAAGAGATTCGCCAGATCTTGCGGCAAGCCGTACGCACGGCAGCGCCAGCGCGCACCCAGCTTGGCTCAAACATCGCGGCTCGCTTTGCCGGCGTGGGCCTGGCCGAGCCCCTGGCTGAACTGCGCGGCCACGCTATCGAGCCCATGCGCTTGGGCCAATGATCATTCTGGATACCAACGTTTTGTCGGCCCTGATGCAGCAACTGCCCGACCCCCACGTGCTTGCATGGCTCGACCAGCAACCCGCAGAGTCGGTCTGGCTCAGCAGCATCACTGTGTTTGAGGCCCGTTACGGTCTGGCCCTGCTGAATGATGGCCAGCGCAAGACCCTGCTGCAGCAACGCTTTCAGGAACTGCTGCAAGACGACTTGCAAAACCGCGTTTTGCAGTTTGACACCCAAGCCGCCACACAAGCCGCCCAGTTGGCAGCCGCGCGCAAAGCCCGCGGCAAGCCGGTGGACATGCGCGACACCTTTATTGCCGGCATTGCACTGGCCCGGCGCGCCACCCTGGCCACGCGCAATACGCGCCATTTTGATGACCTGTCGGTTCCTGTCGTCAACCCCTGGGAAGTCGTGGTTTGAATAAAGGGTACCGTCCCCATTAAAACGCATGCAAACGGCTCACACTGTTCTTGCCTCGTTCCATCTGCCCGTGCTAGTATCAGTTCAGAATTGAACAAACAGACAGTCAACCGGCCTGCCGATGGCTACACGGCACGGCGGTAGCGTGCCAAGGAAACAAAGGGTATTGTGACTGGCGTCGACGGAACCCCGATAAAGCGTTGCACCTATAGTCAGAAGCGGAAGAAGATCACCACGCGCATCCCGTTGGAGGAAAGCTGTCCGCATGTGTTTCGTGTGGGGTGAAGATCCCTTCGACAGGCTCAGGGCGAACGGAACGGTGGCTCAGCGCGATCTGAACGGTGGCGCGGGGCTAACGGGCTAAAAAAAAGGACTTGGCATTTCTGCAAGTCCTTTCTTTTACCAACAATTTGGTGGGCAGTGCAAGTTTCGAACTTGCGACCCCTGCAGTGTGAATGCAGTGCTCTACCCCTGAGCTAACCGCCCTGAATCCGTTTCAGGAGAGGCCTGAATTATGCCTTAAATTCAGGCCGCCACGCGCCACAGGGTCTTGCCGCCGCTGGCTTTGTCCAGCTCCAGCAAAACCTGCTCGTGCGCGGCAAGCTCGTGCTGGCTGGCAGACAGCACCGGCAGCTGGAAGGCGCTAAGGTCTACGTTGCGCGCAGCCAGGCTGGTGCCGTGCGCAGAGGCGGCGTCCATCAGCAGTGCCTCTTGCCCGCGCGTCATGTTGATGTAGACGTCGGCCAGCAGTTCGGCGTCAAGCAGGGCGCCGTGCAGGGTGCGGCCAGAGTTGTCCACGCCCAGGCGTGCGCACAGGCCGTCCAGAGAGTTGCGCTTGCCCGGGTACAGCTCTTTGGCCATGGCCAGAGAGTCGGTTACGCCCGATACATGCTCATGCAGCGGTGGCAGCCCGGCCAGGGCCAGTTCCATGTTCAAAAAGCCCACATCAAACGGGGCGTTGTGGATGATGAGCTCGGCCCCCTGCAGGTAGGCCAGCAGGTCTGCCGCTACCGCCTTGAATACCGGCTTGTCGCTTAAAAACTCGGTGGTCAGGCCGTGGATCTTTATCGCTTCTTCATGGCTGTCGCGCCCCGGGTTCAGGTAGAGGTGTTTGTTGTTGCCGGTGAGCTTGCGGTTTAGCAGCTCTACGCAGCCAATTTCTATTACCCGGTCTCCGTTGTCGGCGTAGAGGCCCGTGGTTTCGGTGTCCAGAAAGACTTGGCGCATGGGCTAGTGGTTTTCTTTGGCGTGGTTGATGGAGTAGCGCGGTATCTCCACCACCACATCTTTTTGCGCCAGGTAGGCCTGGCAGCCCAGGCGCGAGTGCGGCTCTAGCCCCCAGGCGCGGTCTAGCAGGTCTTCTTCGTTTTCGTCAAGCTCGTTAAGCGATTCAAATCCTTCGCGCACCACCACGTGGCAGGTGGTGCAGGCGCAGCTCATGTCGCAGGCGTGTTCAATTTCTATGCCGTTGTCCAGCAGGGCCTCACAGATAGAGGTGCCTGCGGGCGCCGAAACTTCTGCGCCCTGGGGGCAGTAGTCGGGGTGGGGAAGTATCTTGATGGTGGGCATCTGGGTTCCGATGAGTCTGGGTCAGACCGTCTCTATGTTTTTGCCGGCCAGCGCTTTTTGTATGCCGCGATTCATGCGGCGGGCGGCAAAGGCCTCGGTGCCTTTGGCCAGCGCCTGCGTGGCGGCTTCTATTTGCGCGGCGTCTTCCAGCGCGCGCACGGTGTTCACGTGGGCCATCAGGGCGTCTATGGCGGCGCGCTCAGGCTGCGAGAGCAGGTCGCCGTCGGCGGCCAGGGCGCTTAGGGTGGCCAGCAGCATGCGGTCGCCGTCCACACGGGCTTCGACCACGGCGCGGGTTTTCATGTCGGCATCGGCGGTGCTGAAGCTGTCTTGCAGCATGCGGGCAATCTGCTCGTCGGCCAGGCCGTAAGAGGGTTTGACGTCTATCTGCGCCTGCACGCCGCTGATCTGCTCTTTGGCGCTTACGTTAAGCAGGCCGTCTGCGTCCACGGTAAAGGTCACGCGAATGCGCGCCGCCCCGGCCGCCATGGGTGGTATGCCGCGCAGCTCAAAACGGGCCAGGCTGCGGCAGTCGGCCACCAGGTCGCGCTCGCCTTGCAGCACGTGCAGGGCCAGCGCGGTCTGGCCGTCTTTGTAGGTGGTAAAGTCCTGCGCCTTGGCGGTGGGTATGGTCTCGTTGCGCGGCACAATGCGCTCTACCAGGCCGCCCATGGTTTCTATGCCCAACGAGAGGGGAATCACGTCCAGCAGCAGCAGGTCGCCCCCCGGGTTGTTGCCGGCCAGCTGGTTGGCCTGTATGGCGGCGCCCAGCGCCACCACTTCGTCGGGGTTCAGGTTGGTAAGGGGCGCGCGGCCAAAAAAGTCTGCCACGGCCTGCTGTATTTGCGGCATGCGGGTAGAGCCGCCCACCATCACCACGCCCTTGATGTCGTCCTTGCTCAGGCGCGCATCGCGCAGGGTCTTGCGCACGGCAGTCATGGTGCGCTGGGTGAGTTCGGCGGTGAGCTTTTCAAACTGCTCGTTCACCACTTCAAACTTTACGTTCTCGCCGCCTATGCAGGCGTGGCAGGCGGCGCAGTGCGCTGCCGAAAGCTCTTCTTTGCAGGCGCGTGCGGCAATGATGGCAATGGCTTTGTCTTGCGGCGTGCGGGCCTGCACGCCGGCCTGCTTCATAACCCAGTCGGCCAGGGCGCGGTCGTAGTCGTCGCCGCCCAGGGCAGAGTCGCCGCCGGTGGCCAGCACTTCAAAAACGCCTTTGGTCAGGCGCAGGATAGAGATGTCAAAGGTGCCGCCGCCCAGGTCGTAAATGGCGTAAACGCCTTCGCTGGCGTTGTCCAGCCCGTAGGCTATGGCGGCTGCGGTGGGTTCGTTGATAAGGCGCAGCACCTTCAGGCCGGCCATTTGCGCGGCGTCTTTGGTGGCCTGGCGCTGGGCGTCGTCAAAATACGCGGGCACGGTGATCACGGCGCCGTACAGGTCGTCGGCAAAGGTGTCTTCAGCGCGGTAACGCAGCGTGGCCAGAATGTCGGCGCTAACCTCTACGGGAGACTTCTCGCCCTGCACGGTTTGCACGCCCAGCATGCCGCCGTGCTGGGCAAAGCGGTACGGCAGTTTGGCGCTGCCGGTTACGTCGGCCAGGCTGCGCCCCATGAAGCGCTTGACCGAGGCAATGGTGTTCTCTGGGTCTTGCGCCATGGCTTGCAGGGCGTCAAAGCCAATCTGGCGGCCGCCGCCTTCAAGGTAGCGAACCACCGAGGGCAGTATGACCCTGCCCTGCCCGTCTGGCAGGCATTCGGCCACGCCGTTGCGCACCGATGCCACCAGCGAATGGGTGGTGCCCAGGTCTATGCCCACCGCCAGTCGGCGCTGGTGCGGGTTGGGAGACTGCCCGGGTTCTGAAATTTGTAGCAAGGCCATGGTTGATTATGGGGTATCCATCTGGTCCAGACGGTGTTGCACATCGCTGGCAAAGCGTTCCACAAACATCAGCGCGCGCACCTGTTGCACCGCGCTTTTGTAATCGTGCTGCTGGTCCAGCAGTTGCCCACATTGTTGCAGCAGCGCCAGCCGCTCTGCGGCCACCTGCGTGGCCAGGCGCTCAAGCTCTTCAAGCGTACTGGCTTCGTCAAGCTCTTCGCGCCACTGCATTTGCTGCATTAAAAAACTGCCCGCCATGGCGGTGTTGTTTTCGGCGTTAACGGGCTCGGCGTGCAGCTCGCACAGGTAGGCGGCGCGCTTCAGGGGGTCTTTAAGGCGGCGGTAGGCTTCGTTGATGCGCACCGACCACTGCATGGCCACGCGCTGCGCGGCTGCGCCCTGGGCGCTGAACTTGTCGGGGTGGGCCTGGCGCTGCAGGTCTTTCCAGCGCGCATCAATAAGGGCGCCCTCTTGCGCAAACTGCGGCGCAAGTTCAAACAGCTCAAAGTCGGTGGACTGCAGGTTCACACGCGAAACGATTCGCCGCAGCCGCAGCGGTCACGCTCGCGCGGGTTGTTGAACCTGAAGCCTTCGTTAAGTCCTTCACGCACAAAGTCGAGCTCGGTGCCGTCAAGGTAGGCAAAGCTCTTGGGCTCAATCAGCACCTTCACGCCATGGCCTTCAAAAACCATGTCTTCGGGGGCGATTTCGTCCACGTACTCCAGCTTGTAGGCCAGGCCCGAGCAGCCGGTGGTTTTTACACCCAGGCGCACGCCCACGCCTTTGCCGCGTTTGCTGAGGTAACGGGAAACGTGCCGGGCGGCAGCTTCGGTGAGGGTAACGGTCATGACAAATGTTTTTGTTTGTAGTCGTTCACAGCGGCCTTGATGGCATCTTCGGCCAGGATCGAGCAGTGTATTTTCACCGGAGGCAGGGCCAGTTCTTCGGCAATCTCGCTGTTTTTAAGGGCGGCGGCCTGCTCCAGCGTTTTGCCTTTAACCCACTCGGTAACCAGTGACGACGACGCAATGGCCGAGCCGCAGCCGTAGGTTTTAAAGCGTGCGTCTTCAATCACGCCGGTTTGGGCGTTGACCTTGATCTGCAGCTTCATCACGTCGCCGCAAGCGGGTGCGCCCACCATGCCGGTGCCCACGGAGTCGTCGCCTTTTTCAAACGAGCCCACGTTGCGCGGGTTTTCGTAGTGGTCTACCACTTTTTCAGAATATGCCATGTTGCGTCCTTCTGTTCAGTTAATGCGCCGCCCACTCGATGGTGGAAATATCGATGCCGTCTTTGTACATGTCCCACAGCGGGCTGAGGTCACGCAGCTTGGCTACGTTGAGCTTGATGGTTTCAACGGCGTAGTCAATTTCGGCCTCGGTGGTCCAGCGGCCAATGGTCATGCGCAGGCTGCTGTGGGCCAGCTCGTCGCTGCGGCCCAAGGCGCGAAGCACGTAGCTGGGCTCAAGGCTGGCGGAGGTGCAGGCAGAGCCGCTGGAAACGGCCAGCCCTTTGATGCCCATCATCAATGACTCGCCCTCGACGTAGTTAAAGCTCATGTTCAGGTTGTGCGGCACACGCTTTTCAAGGTTGCCGTTGATGAAGACCTGCTCTACGCCCTTCAGGCCGTCGAGCATGCGCTGGTGCAGCGCGCTGATGCGCTTGTTTTCCTGCGTCATTTCTTCACGGGCAATGCGGTAGGCCTCACCCATGCCCACGATCTGGTGCGTGGGCAGCGTGCCCGAGCGCATGCCGCGCTCGTGACCGCCGCCGTGCATTTGCGCCTCTATGCGCACGCGCGGCTTGCGCCGCACATACAGCGCGCCTATGCCCTTGGGGCCGTAGGTTTTGTGGGAGGTCAGGCTCATCAGGTCTACCGGCAGGGTGCTCAGGTCTATCTCCACACGCCCGGTGGCCTGCGCTGCGTCCACATGAAAAATGATGTTTTTGGAGCGGCACAGGGTGCCGATGGCGGCAATGTCCTGGATCAGGCCAATTTCGTTGTTGACGAACATGACGCTGACCAGAATGGTGTCGGGGCGGATGGCGGCTTTAAGCACGTCCATGTTCAGCAGGCCGTCTTCCTGCACGTCGAGGTAAGTTACTTCAAAGCCCTGGCGCTCGAGCTCGCGGCAGGTGTCAAGCACGGCCTTGTGCTCGGTCTTGACGGTAATGATGTGCTTGCCCCGGGTTTTGTAGAAGCCGGCGGCGCCTTTGAGGGCCAGGTTGTCGGACTCGGTGGCGCCAGAGGTCCAGACGATCTCGCGCGGGTCGGCGCCAATCAGGGTGGCCACCTGCTCGCGGGCTTTTTCAACGGCGGCTTCGGCCTCCCAGCCCCAGGCGTGGCTGCGCGATGCCGGGTTGCCAAAGTGCTGGCGCAACCAGGGGATCATGGCCTCTACCACCCGCTCGTCGCAGGGGTTGGTGGCGCTGTAATCCATGTAAATGGGAAAGTGCGGAGTGGTCATGGCAGAGGTTCTCAGGATTCAGAAAACGCGTTGCCCAACGCAAACACCGAGTTGGGGGCATTCACGCGCGCAGCTTTTGCGCCGGGCATGGAGAAGATGGCACGCTTGAGGGTGGGTTTGTCTTCAACGCGCAGGCCTTTGGCAACCTGGTCGTCAATCAGCTTTTGCAGGGTCACGGAGTCAAGAAACTCCACCATGCGCACGTTCAGGGCGGCCCACAGGTCGTGCGTCATGCAGCGGTCGCCGCCATCGCCCAGGCAGTTTTCTTTGCCGCCGCAGTGGGTGGCGTCTATGGGTTCGTCTACCGAAGAGATGATCTCGGCAATGGTGATGCCGGCCGGGTTGCGCGCCAGGCTGTAGCCGCCGCCGGGGCCGCGCGTGGATTCCACCAGGCCGTTGCGCCGCAGCTTGCCAAACAACTGCTCAAGGTACGAGAGCGAAATCTGCTGGCGCTGGCTGATGGCAGCCAGCGTAACCGGGCCACTGCCCTGGCGCAAACCCAGATCGATCATCGCGGTGACCGCAAAGCGGCCTTTGGTTGTGAGTCGCATGAAATGCTCCTTCTTGGGTTTGGTTGACTATTTAGGTCAAGTATACCAAGAAACCCTGCGATTCGCTCAAGTAAGCAGGCTGTCGGTACCGGGCGCGCCAAAGGCCTGTTTCTTGAGGATGCCGAGCTGGTCGCGCACCAGGGCGGCTTTTTCAAACTCAAGGTTGCGGGCGTGCTCCAGCATGAGTTTTTCAAGGCGCTTGATCTCGCGCGAGATTTCTTTCTCGGTCATGTCTTCCACCTGCGCGCGCTGCATGGCGTCGCGCTCCAGGCGCTCGGCTTCCTTGCCGGCTTTTTCGCTGTAAACACCGTCAATGAGGTCGCGCACCTGCTTGACGATGGAGCGCGGCGTGATGCCATGCGCCAGGTTGTAGGCCACCTGCTTGACGCGGCGGCGCTCGGTTTCGCCCAT
>CAIQVX010000363.1 GCA_903875275.1 uncultured beta proteobacterium
GATTGCAAGCTGGAGTTTTTTGTGCACGGCGCGCTCTGCGTGGCCTACAGCGGCCAGTGCTACATCAGCCAGGCGCACACCGGACGCAGCGCGAACCGTGGCGAATGCAGTCAGGCCTGCCGCCTGCCCTACCAGGTGCTGGACGACCGTGGCCGTTTCGTCGCGCACGACAAGCATGTGCTCTCGATGAAAGACAACAACCAGAGCAGCAATCTGGCGGCGCTGGTGGACGCCGGGATTCGCAGCTTCAAGATTGAAGGCCGCTACAAGGACATGGCCTATGTCAAGAACATCACAGCGCACTACCGCCAGTTGCTCGATGCCTTGATTGAGGAACGACAGGACTCTGCACAGCCTCTGGCCAGAAGTTCCAGCGGCGAGAGCCAATTCACTTTCCAACCCGACCCGCTGCAGAATTTCAACCGCGAGTTCACCGACTACTTTGTGCCAGGGCGCCAGATTGATATTGGCGCTTTTGACTCGCCCAAGAACCCGGGGCAAGCGATTGGCCACCTGACACAGATTGGCCCGAACTGGATTGAATTGCAGACGACCGACCCTGAAACAGTCTTGCACAACGGTGACGGGCTGTGCTACTACAACCTGCAGAAGGAGCTCTGCGGTCTGGCTATCAACCGCGCCGAGCGCCACGGCAGGCGCTGGCGGCTCTTCCCCAAGGATGCGATGGCCAGTCTGCCCGACTTGCGCAAGGATCTGGAGGTGAACCGGAACCGCGATGTCGATTGGGTGCGGGTGCTGGAAAAGAAATCTGCCGAGCGCCGCATTGGCGTCTGGGCACAACTCGGCGACACTTCCGATGGCTTGACGCTCACACTGACGGACGAAGACGGCCACAGCGCCGCCGCGCACGCTGCGCTGCCTGGCAGCGAACGACAACTGAGCAAGGACCCGGATGCCGCACAGATTCAACTTCGTGAACACATCGGCAAGATGGGTGAGAGCATTTTCAGACTGCTGGATCTGCAGCTGGAGTTTGCCCAAGCGTGGTTTGTACCTGTGTCCCTGCTGAACCGTTTGCGCCGCGATGCGCTTGAGGCGCTGGAGGCTGCACGGGCACTGGCCTTTACCCGCCTGCCACGGCGCGCAGCCATTTCGCCGCCGGTGCCCTACCCACAAGGCAGTTTGAGCTATCTGGCCAATGTGTTCAACGCGCAGTCCCGGGCCTTTTACGCCAGACACGGTGTACAGCTCATTGAGCCGGCCTTTGAGGCGATGCAGGAGTCAGGTGAAGTCAGCCTGATGATCACAAAACACTGTGTGCGTTTTTCGCTGAGCCTGTGCCCCAAACAAGCCAAGGGGGTCACTGGCGTGCAGGGCACGGTGAAAGCCGAGCCACTGCACCTAGTCAACGGCAAGGAGAAGCTGACGCTGCGCTTTGACTGCAAGGCCTGCGAGATGCACGTGGTGGGCAAGATGAAACTGTCGGTGCGACAACAAGCGAGAACAAACCATGATTGAAGTATTTCTGGCGCTGCTGGCGCTGCTGGTCCTGCTCTGGGTAGTCGGTGTTTTCTACCTGCGCGGACCGGACCTGAGCGCGTTTGACAAGGCAGGCCCTTCGGTGGACGACAGAGAACCAGCACCAAGTGCGGAGCACGCTGCGGTGGTGGCGTCACTGGGTACGGTTTCCCAAATACTGAAGCACACGCCGCGCCGCCAGCATCTTGGGGTGCTGCGCAACTACATGGACACGGTCTTTGTGCAGGACGATAAAGCGGCCCGAATCATCCCGGTAGATGCCGCCGGCGTGAAGGCCGAGTGGGTGCTGGCGCCCAACGTTGATGCCAGCAGGCGCCTGCTCTACATCCACGGTGGCGCTTACACCATGGGCAGCCCGAAGAGTCACCGGCGCCTGACCAGCAAGTTCTCTGAAGTGGCCAACGCCGCGGTGCTGTCGATTGACTATCGACTGATGCCGGAACACCCCCGCATGGCGGGCGTTGAGGACAGCCGGACAGCCTACCGCTGGCTGCTCGACAACGGGCCTGATGGCGTGTCAGCGCCCAGCGCGGTCTTTGTTGCCGGGGATTCGGCTGGCGGCAACCTGACGCTGTCCCTGATCGCCTGGGTTCGCGACCAGGGTCTGCGCGCACCCGATGCCGCCGTGGCCTTGTCGCCAGCGACCGATGGCAGCTTGGGCAGCCCTAGCCTGAAGACCAATCTGGCCACCGACCCGATGCTGGGGCCGCTGTTCAAGTCATTGACCAAAATTCCCCGTACTGGCCTGCTGTGGGGTGGCTGGATCGCGAACCGGGTTCGCCCGTGTGACCCGGTGGTGTCACCCGTGTTCGGCGATCTCTCCGGTCTGCCGCCCTTGCTGGTGCATGCCAGCGAAGCAGAGATGCTGCGCGACGACAGCCGGCGCTACGTCAACAAGGCGATCGCTGCCGGCTCACCGGTGACCTTGCAGACCTGGCAACACATGGTCCATGTCTGGCAGATCTATCACCCGGAGTTGCCCGAAGGACGCCAAGCGATGGAAGAGA
>CAIQVX010000364.1 GCA_903875275.1 uncultured beta proteobacterium
CTTGCCGCTGAGGTCAGCCGGCGTCTTGATGCCAGACTTCTTCAGCACCATGACCGAGGCTGGCGTGTCGTTGTAAACCATCATGATGGCCACCGGCTTGTTGGGCGCGTCCGGGTTGTTGGCGTGGAATTCCATCAAGGCGGCCAGATCGGCAAAACCCATGTCGTAGGCACCTGATGCGACCCGGGTCACGGCGCCGCCAGAACCGTTGCCGGCGTCCACCACGACGTCGAGCTTGGCGTCCTTGAAATAGCCCTTGGCAACGGGGGTGAGGAACAGCGCTGCAGGACCTTCAAAACGCCAGTCCAGCTGAAACTTGATCGGCGTGCTCTGCGCCTGCGCGCCAGCGAAGCCGAGGACGGCGGCACAAGCCGCAATGGTTTTCAGTAGAACGCGCTTTTTCATTTGGACTCCAGCAGTAAGGACATTGAACAAGTTGAAGCAATAAGAGTGCCAGTTGACACCTGGCACGCCAGAAAACAATCTATTGTCACCGACAGGCCGCCCCGGCAACCCGGTCGGCGCGAAAAAATGTTTACACTTTGACGAACCACACCGGTTGACGCGAAGCCCCCACCATGAACCAAACAAGCAATACTGTACGTTTTGTGCTCGACGGCGCAATGATCGAGGCCACCGGTGAGCACCACTGCACCAGCGTCCTCGATTATCTGCGTGAGCACCTGCACCGCACTGGTACCAAGGAAGGCTGCGCCGAAGGCGACTGCGGCGCCTGTGTGATCCTGATTGGCGAGCTCGACGACCAGGGCACAGCGGTGAATTACCTGCCGGTCAACAGCTGCCTGCAACTGGTACCCACACTGGACGGCAAGTCCGTCAAGACAGTCGAGAGCTTGCAGCGAGGCCAGGGGCAATTGCACCCGGTGCAGCAGGCGATGGCAGAGAGCCATGGCACGCAGTGCGGCTTCTGCACCCCCGGTATCGTGATGAGCCTGGCCGGTCTGGTGCAAACCGTCGCAAAGCCGACGCGCAGCGAGATCAACGACGCGCTCAGCGGCAACCTGTGCCGCTGCACCGGTTACAAACCCATTGTTGAGGCCACACAGAAGGCCTGCGAGGCCGGCGCCGACCAGCTGCGGCTCGATGACAGCGCCGACCTGCCGCTGCTGCAACAACTGCGCCGCGAACGCCCGGCGCAGCCGCTGCTGCTGTCCGCCACGGGTGAGACCTTTGCCGCGCCCACCAGTGTTCAGGCGCTGGCTGACTACCTGATGCAGCACCCGCAAGCCACCCTGCTCGCCGGCAGCACCGAGATCGGCCTGCAAGTGAACAAGTCCTTTGCGCGCCCGCAACAGATCGTCTACCTGGGCCAGGTCAGCGAACTGCGTCAGGTCCAGGACCTGGGTAAGGCCTGGCAGATCGGGGCGCAGGTGTCCCTGACGGCCGTGCAGTCGCTGGTGGCGCAGGCCTACCCCGACTTTGCCGAGGTGTTGCGCCGCTTTGGTTCCCCACCGATCCGCTCCACCGCGACGCTCGCTGGCAACATCGCCAACGGCTCACCCATTGGCGACAGCATGCCCTGCCTGCTGGCACTGGGCGCCACGCTGCTGTTGCGTCAGGGCCAGCGCACACGCGAACTGCCGCTGGACAAGTTCTACACCGGCCAGAAGAAGAATGCGCTGCAGGCGGGCGAGTTCATTGAAGCCGTCCTGGTGCCCAAGCCAGGGCCGGGCGAGGTCTTTCGCGCGCACAAGGTGAGCAAACGTTTTGACCAGGATATTTCGGCGACCTGCTGCGCCATGAGTTACCGGCTGGTGCGAGGCAGGTTCACGGACGTGCGGCTGGCCTACAACGGCCTGGCACCTTCACCGTGCCGCGCGCCCCAGCTGGAAGCGGTCATTGAAGGCCGTAGCGCCGAAGAAGTGAACGCAAAAGACCTCGATCAGGCGATTGCTGCCAGCTTCACGGCGCGCGACGGCCTGCGCGCAAGCTGGACCTACCGCTCCCTGCTGGCGCGCAACCTGGTCTTGCAGTTTGTTGAAGAAGCCAGCACCGGCATCACGGAGACCGCCCCATGAACGCGCCCCTATCGCTCAAGGAACTGACCCGCACCGCAGCCCTGGGGTCGCCACTGGCTCACGAGTCGGCCCTGCTGCACGTCACAGGTCAGGCCACCTACACCGACGACATACCCGAGTTGCGCGGCACGCTGTACGCGGCGCTGGTGCTCTCTCCCGTTGCCCACGGCGAACTGCTGGACGAGGGCATTGATCGCACCGCCCTGCTGGCGCAGCCCGGTGTGGTGGCGGTGTTCACAGCCAGTGACATCCCCGGAGAAAACAACTGCGGCCCGATCATTCATGACGACCCGTTTCTGGCTCAGGGCACGGTGAACTTCCTCGGCCAGCCGCTTGCCGTGGTGGTGGCGCAGAGCATGGTCTCTGCCCGACAGGCTGCCCGTAGCGCCAAAGTCAACGTCAAGGAACTCCCAGCGATACTGAGTATTGACGAGGCACTGGCACAACAAAGTTTTGTCATGCCGTCCAAGGGCATCACACGTGGCCAGCCCGATCTGCAGATCGCTGCGGCTGCGCACCGCGTCCAGGGGCGAACCAGTTGCGGACAGCAGGAACAGTTCTACCTGGAAGGCCAGATCGCCTACGCGGTACCGCGCGAAGACGAGCAGCTCACGCTGTTTGTATCGACGCAGCATCCCGACGGCAACCAGCGCGAAGCAGCCGCCGCGCTGAATCTGGGCGCCAAGGATGTGGAAGTGATCTGCCGGCGCATGGGCGGCGGTTTTGGCGGCAAGGAGGGCAACTCCAGCATCTTCTCGCAAAGTGCGGCACTGGCCGCCTTCAAGCTCAAGCGCCCGGTCAAGCTGCGCGTGAACCGCGACGACGACATGATGATCACCGGCAAACGCCACGATTTCCGCATCGATTACGACTGCGGCTTTGACGACAGCGGGCGCATCCTGGGTATCGATGTGGTGCTGGCATCGCGCTGCGGCCACAGCACCGACTACTCAGGGCCTGTGAACGACCGTGCCCTGCTGCACATCGACAACTGTTATTACCTGCCGCACCTGAAGATCATCAGCCACCGCTGCCGCACCCACATGCAGAGCGCTACCGCGTTTCGCGGCTTCGGCGGGCCGCAGGGCATGTTCGGCATCGAGACCGTGATCGAGGAAATTGCGCACAAGCTCGGCAAGGACCCGCTGGAAGTGCGCCGCGTCAACCTCTACCGCGACCCCTCCGTCTCCGGCGACGCTGGCTCCATGACGACGCAATACGGACAGACCATCGAGGACTGGGTGGGTGACCAGGTGATTGACCAGGTCGCCAGTCAGGCCGACTATCCGGCGCGGCGCGAAGCCGTCGCCAGCTTCAACGCGCAAAGCAAGTACCGCAAACGCGGACTGGCGCTGGTGCCGCTGAAATTCGGCATTTCGTTTACTGCCACCATGCTCAATCAGGGCGGCGCACTGGTCAACGTTTATCAGGACGGTTCCGTCAGCGTCAACCACGGTGGCACCGAAATGGGCCAGGGCCTGAACACCAAGATGGCTCAGGTGGCGGCCGACGGTCTGGGTATCCCCGTCAGCCTGGTGCGCGTCACCGGCACCGACACACAGAAAGTACCGAATGCCAGTGCCACAGCAGCCTCCAGTGGTGCCGACATCAACGGCGGTGCCATCAACAACGCCTGCGACCAGTTGCGCGCGCGGCTCAAACCGGTGGCAGCGCGGCTGCTCGGGTGCGAGGCGGCGGCCGTGGAGTTTGGTGCCGGCTTTGCGCGCGCTGCATCAAGTGCCGTCGCACCCATTCCCTGGCAGAAAGTGGTCCTGCAGGCTTGGCTGGACCGTGTCAGCCTGAGCGTGACCGGCTTCTACATGACGCCCGACATTCAGTACGACTTCAACACGCTGCAGGGTCGCGCCTTCTACTACTATTGCTACGGTGCCGCCGTGAGCGAGGTTGAAATCGACACCCGCAGCGGTGAATGGTGGTTGAAGGCCGCGGACATCGTGCACGACGTCGGGCAGAGCATCAACCCAGCGATCGACAAGGGCCAGATTGAGGGCGCCTACATTCAGGGCATGGGCTGGCTCACGATGGAAGAGTGCATCTGGGACAAGCAGGGCAAGCTGCTGACGCACGGCCCCAGTACCTACAAGATCCCGGTCGCCGGGGATGTTCCGGAACACTTCAAGGTCAATCTGTTTGATGGCCGGAACGTGAAGCCGACGCCGCATCGCAGCAAAGCCACGGGTGAGCCGCCCCTGATGAACGCACTGTCCGTGTTTTTTGCCCTGCGTGACGCCGTCGGCGCCGCTGGCGACCACCGCACGCGGGTGGATCTGGTGGCACCGGCCACGCCCGAGCGCATTCTGCTGGCCTGCGAGCGCGCCAGGAACGCGCGCTAAGAAGCGTTGGGTCCCCCGGACTGAAAGCGCTCAGGCTGCAATCGAGCGGACCAGGGCGCGCAGGTCGGCCTCGAACTGCGGACGACTTGCCGGCTTGGGCAGCCTGGCAGCGAGTTCCGGATTCGAGTACATCGCGTGCAAGGCATCGTAGGCCAGGGCGTAATGGGTGTGTGGCAACGTGTACTTCCTGGCATTCGCGCCCGGCCTGACCGAGTAGATTTCGGTACCTTCCTGCTTTTGCACATACCTCAACCCGGTCGCCACGCCGTCCAGAACAATGCTGTCGTCAGTGTTGAAATTGATGCTCATATCCGCTCCCTGAACAAGACCCGATGAATGACTGCAATGGAGCCAGTTTCACCGCTTTGTTGTCCGTCCAGAAGGGTGCAAAGCACCCTATGTGGCGTGATTTTTGTACTAGCGTCTTCAGCGCAAAGGCTAGTAGGCAGCTACCAGGCGCTAGCCCTGGGGCTTGATTACCGGACCGACAACCCCGTCGAGGTTGGAGACAATCGCCTTGCGGTACTCGGAGACGTAAAACTCGACGGCCCGCTCACGGTCTTCCTCCGACCCGTTCTGCGACAGGAAATTGAATGCGTTGTAGCGGCCCGCTGCGAACAGGATGGCAGCGCTGGCCTCGCCACCACCCTCCGTTTCGGCCAGTTCATTGGCAAGATGGATAAAGCGGTCGACAAGCTTGAGGAATTCTGGAGGGTAAGGCATATCAAACGAGCGCCTGACCGAAACGCTCCAGCCGAGGCAAGCAAATCCCCAGTATATCGACGGAAACGAGCACACGAACGGCTTTGCCTATCAGCAACTGGCGCGGCACCAGACCGATGTAACGCGAGTCGGCGCTGTTGTCACGGTTATCGCCCAGCAGCATCATGAAGACCAGGAATCCCCGGTTCTGGCGAATCCAGTGCCCCATGCCGCGCTCAGGACGAAATCTGCAGTGGCAGCCTGGACTCCAGCGGCACAAAAATCCAGAGTGCGAGGTACGCGACAAAGCCAAAGCCCATGCACATCATCACGGCAAATACGATGCGCCAGACCCAGGACTCCATCCCTGTAGAGACGGCCAGGCCGCCACAAACACCCCCCAACCAGCGGTCGGTGGCAGAGCGGCGCAGGCCGTTGATGCCCTGCAACACGGGCTCAGTGGGATAAGGTGTGTTCAGCAGTTTGTTCTTGGCACGCTGGAATTCGTCGGCACTCAGACTGGCGCGGTC
>CAIQVX010000365.1 GCA_903875275.1 uncultured beta proteobacterium
ACGAAAGTGCGGCTCGCGCCGTAACGCTGGAGCGAAAGCTGGCGCGCCAGCGGCACTTGCGCATTGGTCTGGAGCGCGCCTTTCCACTACCGCCCGATTGGGCAGCGCAGGCCAGCGACGAGCTTGTGATCTGCCGTTGTGAAGAAGTCACCGCCGGCGATTTGCGCGCAACCGTGAAGGCGACGGGTGCGACCGAAATCAATCGGCTGAAAGCCTTGTCGCGCGTTGGCATGGGGCGTTGCCAGGGCCGCATGTGCGCGGCGGCGGCGGCCGAGATTCTCGCGCAGTGCACGGCTCAGCGCATAGAACAGACCGGTCGCCTGCGCGCGCAAGCACCGGTGAAGCCGATTCCATTTGCCTTGGCCGAACAGAAGGAGCCCTCGTGACCGAGCGCCTGCGCGGCGACGTGGCCATTGTGGGCGGCGGCATCGTCGGCACCTCGGCTGCGCTGGCGCTGCGCCGCATGGGTCTGTCAGTCACCTTGCTGGAACGCGACTTCTGTGGTTCGCGCTCCAGCGGCGTCAACTACGGCGGTGTGCGCCGGCAGGGGCGCTCGCTGGTCCAGTTGCCGCTAACCCAGCGCGCCCACGGCATCTGGGGACGCCTGCCGGAACTGATCGGCATCGATGGCGAGTACATCCGCTGCGGCCACCTGAAGATCGCGCGCAGCGAGGCCGATATGGCGTCGCTGGCCGCTTACCGCGATCGCAGTCGGGGCTTTGGCATGGACCTGCAATTGCTCGGTGCCGCTGCGCTGCGTGAGCGCTTTGCCTGGCTTGGCGAGCGCGCTGTCGGCGGCTCGCTGTGTCCGCAGGACGGGCACGCCAACCCACGCCTGGTGTCTCCCGCCTTTGCGCTTGCCGCAGCCAGGCTGGGTGCAGACGTTCGGGAGCAGACCCGGGTTGATGAATTGGCGCATGACGGCAAGGACTTTGTGCTGTTGACCGCCACCGGTGTGGAACTGCGTTCGCGCTTTCTGATTAATTGCGCAGGTGCCTGGGCCGGGGCGATTGCAGAGCACTTTGGGGAGCCGGTGCCGATGGTGCCGGCGCACCCGGTGATGGCCGTGACGGAGCCGCTGCCGATGTTCATGAACCTGAGCCTGGGTGTGGAGGGCGGTGGTATTTATGCACGCCAGGCGCCGCGCGGCAATTGCGTCATCGGCGGCTCGCGCGGCTTTGCGCTGGACGCCGAGCGCGCGCGCCCGAGTCGGGATGCGATCTCGCTGGTCCTGCGCGGCACGGTCGAGCTGTTGCCCAGGCTGCGCCATGTCCACATCATCCGCAGCTGGAGCGGCACCGAGGGCTATCTGCCCGATCACGAACCCGTGATCGGCCCGAGCACCACACAGCCCGGTCTGATCCACGGATTTGGTTTTGCCGGCGCCGGTTTTCAGCTCGGCCCCGCCGTTGGCGAGGTGCTGGCTGAGCTGGTGCAGGGTGGCGCCAGCAGCACGCCCATTGCCGCGTTTTCAATTTCCCGCTTTTCCCCTGTTCCCGCACCCGCTACTTCAACCTAAAGGAGATTTTCATGAAACACAGTTCTTCCGCTTTCAACACAGCCCGTCCGGCGGCGCTGACCATTGCGATCGGCGCTTTGGCACTGACAGCAGGGCTTGCCAGCGCACAAACCAAAACGCTGTACATCGGCATGAATGGCGGCTTGATGGAAAAGACCTGGACTGAACACGTGTTCCCGGCGTTCGAGAAGGCCAACAACGTCAAGGTGGTGGTGGTACCCGGTGGTTCGGCTGACATTCTGGCCAAGGCACAGGCGGCCAAGGACAAGCCGCAGATGCATGTGATGTTCCTGGACGACGGTGTGATGGTTCGCGCCATCGGCATGGGACTGTGCGAGAAGATGAAACCCAGCGCTGCGCTGAGCGAGATCTTTCCGACGGCACGCTTCAAGGGTGATATGGCGGCCGGGGTCACCATGGGCATGACCGGCCTGTCCTACAACAAGAAGATGTTCGCCGAGAAAGGCTGGGCGGCGCCAACGTCCTGGATGGATCTGGCCGACCCGAAGTTCAAGGGCAAGGTCGTGTTTCAGTCAGTCTCGGCATCGACTTTCGGCCTGCACGGTTTCCTGATGTTCAACCGTATCAAGGGCGGGACCGACGCCAATGTAGAGCCCGGCTTCAATGCCTGGAAGGCCAGTGTTGGCCCCAATGTGCTTGAGTACATTCCCAGTTCGGCCAAGCTCTCAGAGATGTACCAGACTGGCGAGGCCGCGATTGCCCCGCTGACGCCGACCGCCGTAGCTGGACTGCAGGAAAAAGGCATCGCGGTGGAGTACGCGCAGCCCAAGGAAGGCTCGGTGGTGCTGATGGTGGGCGAGTGCGTCATTGCCAACAACAGCGAGCCGGTGCTGGCGCAGAAACTGGCCGAGCACCTGTTGACGGCCGACGCCCAGGCCGCCGGCCTGCAACATGGCAATCAGATCCCGTCGAACCCGAAAGCCCCCGCTGTTGGCGATGATGCCAAGCTCAAAGTCAAGCAGTTCGGTGAGTACATGAAGACGGCGGTGGTGGTCGACTGGAATTCCATCAACGAAAATCGGCCAGCGTGGAACGCACGCTGGAACCGCACCATCGAGAAATAAAGACCAAGCATGAACTACTGCACTGACATCCAGACCCTCTTTAAAACCCTGGGCCTTGCCGCGCCGCCTGCCAGCGCGGACGGCGTCGAAGTCTGCACGCCGATTGACGGCAGCCCCTTGGCGAGAGTGGCAGTCAGCACCGACGCCCAGGTCAACGCCGCCATCGCGCGTGCACAGGCGCGCAGCCTGAGCTGGCGCGAGGTGCCGGCGCCCAAGCGTGGCGAACTGGTGCGCGCCTTTGGCGAGGCGGTGCGTCGCCACAAGGAAGCTCTGGGTCGCCTGATCTCGCTGGAGACCGGCAAGATCGTGCAGGAGGGGCTGGGTGAGGTGCAGGAAGTGGTGGACATCTGCGAGTTTGCCGTGGGCCTGTCGCGTCAGCTCTACGGCCTGAGCATTGCCAGCGAGCGGCCCGAGCACAAGTTGCTGGAAACCTGGCATCCGCTGGGCGTGGTGGGCATCATCTCGGCCTTCAACTTCCCGATGGCTGTCTATGCCTGGAATGCGGCGCTGGCGCTGGTCTGCGGCAACACGCTGGTCTGGAAGCCATCGGAGAAAGCACCTTTGTCGGCCCTGGCGCTCTCAGGCTTGCTGCTGCAGACCGCGCGTGAGCAGGGGATCGATCCGGTTGGTCTGGCGGAATTGCTGATTGGCGAACGCGCCGTCGGCGAAGCGCTGGTCTCGCATCCGGCTGTGAAGCTCGTGAGTGCCACCGGTTCCACCACCATGGGCCGCGCTGTGGGCATGGCCTGCGCTTCGCTGTTCAAGCGCTCGCTCCTGGAGCTTGGTGGCAACAACGCGGCCATCGTCTGCCCGTCGGCGAACCTGGAACTGGTGGTGCGTGGTGTGGCCTTTGCCGCAGCGGGTACGGCGGGACAGCGCTGCACCAGTTTGCGCCGACTGATCGTGCACCGCTCGGTTTATGCGGCGCTGGTGGCGTCGCTGCTGCGGGTCTTTGAGCGTCTTCCGGTGGGTGATCCGCTGGCCGCCGGGACGCTGGTGGGCCCCTTGATTGATCGGCGGGCCTTTGAGGCCATGCAGCAGGCGCTGGAACGTGCACGCCAGGCCGGCGCCAAGGTTCACTTTGGCAACCGGGAAGTGGTGGGTGACGGTGCGGCGTTTTACGTGCGCCCGGCCATTGTTGAACTGGCCGCGCAAACCGGGCCGATGCTGCAGGAGACCTTCGCGCCGATTCTGTACGTGGTGCCCTACGACAGCTTTGATGAGGCCATCGCGATCAACAACGCGGTCAGCCACGGCCTGTCGTCCGCGGTCTTCACGCAGGATTTGCGCGAAGCAGAAATCTTTACCTCGGCGCGCGGCTCCGACTGCGGCATTGCCAACGTCAACATCGGCACCAGCGGTGCCGAGATTGGTGGAGCGTTTGGTGGCGAAAAGGAAACCGGCGGCGGTCGTGAATCCGGCTCCGACGCCTGGAAAGCCTATATGCGCCGGGCCACCAACACCATCAACTACGGCAGCACCTTGCCGCTGGCGCAGGGGATCAG
>CAIQVX010000366.1 GCA_903875275.1 uncultured beta proteobacterium
AGGACTGCGGGCGAGGCACTTTCACGCACCGGCACGCGGTGATTCACGACCAGAACCGCGAGAAGTTTGACGAGGGCACCTACACGCCACTGCAGAACGTGGCCGACGGCCAGGCGCCGTTCGTGGTGATCGACTCCATCCTGTCTGAAGAGGCCGTGCTCGGGTTTGAATACGGCTACGCCTCCAACGACCCGAGCACGCTGGTGATCTGGGAAGCCCAGTTTGGCGACTTTGCCAACGGTGCCCAGGTGGTGATTGACCAGTTCATCGCCTCCGGCGAAGTGAAATGGGGCCGTGTCAACGGCATCACGCTGATGCTGCCGCACGGTTACGAGGGGCAGGGTCCGGAACACAGTTCGGCGCGCCTTGAGCGCTTCATGCAGCTCAGTGCTGACACCAATATGCAGGTGGTGCAGCCCACAACAGCGAGCCAGATCTTCCACATTCTGCGTCGGCAGATGGTGCGAAACCTGCGCAAGCCGCTCATCATCCTGACACCGAAGTCGCTGCTGCGCGCCAAGGACGCGGCTTCACCGCTGTCGGAATTCACCCGGGGCTGCTTCCAGACCGTGATTCCGGAAAGCAAGGAAGAGATCAACAAGAAGGCCGACAAGGTCAAGCGCGTGGTGGCCTGCTCCGGCAAGGTTTACTACGATCTGGTGAAGAAACGCGAAGAGAAGAGCATTGACGACGTCGCCATTCTGCGGGTTGAGCAGCTCTACCCGTTTCCGCACAAGGCTTTCGCTGCGGAGCTCAGGAAGTATCCCAATGCCGCAGAACTGGTCTGGTGCCAGGACGAGCCGCAAAACCAGGGCGCCTGGTTCTTTGTTCAGCACTACATCCTGGAAAACATGCAGGACGGGCAAAAACTGGGTTACTCCGGCCGCGCCGCCTCCGCCTCACCGGCGGTGGGTTATTCGCACTTGCACCAGGAACAGCAAAAGGCGCTGGTCGAAGGTGCTTTCGGCAAGCTCAAGGGCGCCGTCCTGTCCAAATAAGAAGAGGTGAGATATGGCTATCGTAGAAGTAAAAGTTCCGCAGTTGTCCGAGTCGGTGGCTGAAGCCACGCTGCTGCAGTGGAAGAAGAAAGTCGGCGATGCGATCACCATCGACGAGATCCTGATCGAAGTAGAAACTGACAAAGTGGTGCTGGAAGTTCCCGCGCCCGCTGCCGGCGTGCTGCTAGAACTGGTGGCGGCTGACGGTGCAACCGTCGCGGCCGAGCAGTTGATTGCGCGCATAGATACTGATGGTAAAGCCAGTGCGCTTGCCACGACGTCGGCAGCAGTCGGAGCGCCCCCTGCAGCGGCCGCCCCAGTTGCTGCGGCGGCGAGCACTTCCATGGCGGGTGTTGCGATGCCTGCTGCAGCCAAGCTGATGGCCGACAGGCAAATTGCTGCCGGATCGGTTGCCGGCACCGGCAAGGACGGTCGCATCACCAAAGGCGATGTGCTGGCCGCGGCGGTGCCTGCTGCGGCACCCAAGGCTATAGCGGCACCAACCCTGCCTGCCAAACCAGCCGCGAGTTTTCTGCCGCAGGTGGCAGTGTCGGCCCCGGACCTGGGTGAGCGCCCGGAGCAGCGTGTGCCCATGAGCCGCCTGCGCGCCCGCGTGGCCGAGCGTCTGCTGCAGTCGCAGTCGACCAACGCCATCCTGACTACCTTCCACGAGGTCAACAGGGCGCCTGTGATGGAAATGCGCAAGCGCTTCCAGGAGAAGTTCGAGAAGGAGCACGGCGTGAAGATCGGCTTCATGAGCTTCTTCGTGAAGGCGGCGGTGCATGCCCTGAAGAAGTTCCCCATGCTCAACGCCTCGGTCGATGGCAATGACATCGTCTACCACGGCTACTTTGACATCGGTATCGCTGTCGGATCGCCACGCGGTCTGGTGGTGCCGATTCTGCGCAACGCGGACCAGATGAGTTTTGCCGACATCGAGAAGAAGATTGCCGAGTATGGTGCCAAGGCGCGTGACGGCAAGCTCGGCATCGAGGAGATGACCGGCGGCACGTTCTC
This sequence comes from uncultured beta proteobacterium, assembly GCA_903875275.1. GTDB lineage: Bacteria > Pseudomonadota > Gammaproteobacteria > Burkholderiales > Burkholderiaceae_C > Rhodoferax. The sequence continues at coordinate 2,016 of CAIQVX010000366.1, forward strand.
CATCAGCAACGGTGGCACCTTTGGTTCCATGCTGTCCACCCCCATCATCAACCCGCCGCAGTCGGCGATCCTGGGCGTGCACGCAACCAAGGACCGCGCCGTCGTCGAAAACGGCCAAGTCGTGGTGCGTCCCATGAACTATTTCGCCATGTCTTATGACCACCGCATCATCGACGGCCGCGAAGCGGTTTTGGGTCTGGTTGCCATGAAAGAAGCGTTGGAAGATCCGGCGCGTTTGTTGTTTGATATTTGAAAAGAACAAAACCATGAGCAAACAATTCGACGTCATCGTCATCGGCG
>CAIQVX010000367.1 GCA_903875275.1 uncultured beta proteobacterium
ATTCTGTTGTCTTCCATGTGGTACAGGAAGGAGCCGCCATAGGTGCTGTCGTTCATCGGCCAGCCGGCCGTGTGCACCACCAGACCCGGCTCATGCCGTGCCGGGTCGATTTCCCACAGTTCCTTGATGCCCAGACCGTAGGACTGCGGGTCGCAGCCTTCGTCGAGCTTGTATTTCGCAATCAGTTGACGACCCAGATGGCCGCGCGAGCCTTCGGCAAAGATGGTGTACTTGGCCAGCAATTCCATGCCGATCTGGAAGTTTTCACCCGGCTCGCCGTTCTTCTCCACGCCCAGATTGCCGGTGGCCACACCCCTGACGGCGCCAGAGTCGTTGTACAGAACTTCTGCTGCAGCAAATCCAGGAAAAATCTCAACCCCCAGAGCCTCGGCCTGGGTTGCCAGCCAGCGCGTCAGCGCGCCCAGGCTGATGACGTAATTGCCGTGATTCTGGCTGCACTTGGGGAGCAGGAAATTGGGTGTGCGGTAGCCGGTTGTTTCACTCAGGAACATCATCGCTTCGTCGGTCACCGGTTGATTCAGCGGTGCGCCCAGAGCCTTCCAGTCCGGGAACAGTTCATTCAGCGCAATCGGATCAAGCACCGCGCCCGACAGAATGTGAGCGCCCGGTTCCGCCCCTTTTTCAAGCACCAGCACCGAGACATCCTGGCCTTTTGCGGCGGCCAACTGCTTCAGGCGAATGGCTGTGGAGAGACCGCCGGGGCCGCCACCGACGATCACGACGTCGTACTCCATCGCTTCGCGGGGGCCGAACTGATTCAGTATTTCCTGGTTTGTCATGGCTTAACTCATCTGATAATGGCAGCGTGTTCTTGGAAGCAAGGTCGCGACCGTTGATTGTCGAACGCGGGACTGATTTTATGCGTTCAATCGACATAATCGAACGATTGATTTTTCAATTCATGGAGGCTTTTCAAATGGCATACAGCATCGACCTCTCGGGCCGGGTGGCCTTTATTACCGGTGCTTCCAGTGGCCTGGGCGCCCAGTTTGCCAGAACGCTCTCGGGCGCCGGGGCGGCGGTTGTGCTCGCCAGTCGGCGCCTGGACAAGCTCAAGGAATTGCGGGCTGAAATTGAGGGCGAGGGCGGTGACGCCCATGTGACAGAGCTGGATGTGACGGATCCCGATTCGATCAAGTCAGCCGTGGCGCATGCGGAGACCGAGGTGGGGTCGATTGATATCCTGATCAACAACTCAGGGGTGAGTACCACGCAGCGTATTCAGGACGTGTCTGAAGACGACTTTGACTTCATGTTCAACACCAATGTCAAAGGGGCGTTCTTTGTTGCCCAGGAAGTTGGCAAACGCATGCTGGCACGAGCCAGAGGGGCGGCGCCAGGCACCTTCACCGGAGGCCGGATTGTCAATATTGCCTCGACGGCCGGTTTGCGCGTCTTGCCCCAGATCGGTGTTTATTGCATGAGCAAGGCAGCGGTTGTGCAAATGACCAGAGCGATGGCGCTGGAGTGGGGTAAATTCGGCATCAACGTCAACGCCATCTGCCCGGGCTACATCGACACCGAGATCAACCATCGGCATTGGCAGACCGAGCAGGGTCGCAAATTGATGCAGATGCTGCCGCGCAAGCGGGTTGGCCAGGTCAAGGATCTGGACGCGCTGCTGGTGATGCTGTGCTCGAATGAAAGCCACTTTATCAATGGCGCGGTGATTACCGCCGACGACGGCTTCAGCGCCTGAGGTCGTACCCGAAACCTGACCTCAGGCTAGCGAAAGACAGCGATGAAAATTGAAATTCCGCAGCAGAAGAAGCTGGTGTTCGAGATGCGGATCCCGATCCGCTGGGGTGACATGGATGCCATGAACCACCTCAACAACGCCTCCTATTTTCGTTACCTTGAGACCTGCCGCATCGACTGGATGCAATCGATCGGGTGTCGGCCGGACACGCAGGGTGAAGGTCCTGTGATCATCAACGCCTTCTGCAACTTCTACAGGCAACTGGAGTATCCCGGTGATGTGCTGATGAAGATGTACGTGAGCGATCCGGGACGCACCACGTTCGAGACCTGGTGCACGATGGAGCGGGTGGACGAACCCGGCGTGATCTACGCGGCCGGCGGCGCCACCACGATCTGGATTGACTACCCGGCGCAAAAAGCCCGGTCGCTGCCAGACTGGATGCGTCTGCTGGTCAGCTGAGGCGGACGGCGAGCGCCTCAGTGGGGCAAGCGAAAGCGGGTTCCCCGGAAATTGAAGATGGAACTCCTGGAACCGATCTCCTCCAGGGTGACTTCGGGTGCAGCCGCACTGCCCTGAGGCAGCACCAGATTGTTGACCAGAAGCAGACGCTGGGAAGCATCCCCGGAGTACACGGCACCGGTAATGGTCAAGGCCGGAACCTGACGTCGTAAATCCTCGGGAAGTTCTGCCAAGAGCGGCACTGGAGGAGGTGCCGCGCTCGCCGCTGGCTTGGCAGTGGGCGTTGGTCGGACTGGCAGGGACACGGTGGCAACCGTGGTCGGGACTGACGGTAGCTGCAAGGCTTGCGCGACCGGCGCCGCAATGGCAGGTGCCGTTGCGACCGGGCGTGCGATGGGGGTCGGGGCAGCGACCGGTGGCGCTGCTTGCGGCGGCTGGGGCCACAGCAGCACCGCTGCTGCGACCACAGCAAGAAGCACCACTGCCCCGGCGGCAAGCCAGAGTGGGCGCCACGCGTGGGCACCGGACCGGGTGCCCGGACCTGTCAGCTGGCGCGCATACAGGCCGGGAACGGCACCACGCTCGCGCTCGGCGTCAGCGCGCTTGAGTGCATCGAGGATGTAGGACATGGGCTTATCGGGGGTCGGATTGCAGGCGCACCTCGATCGTGCCAGCGGCACTGTCGAGTTGCATGAAAGTCATCGGGCCGGGTTGGCCGTCGGGTTTGAGTCCCTGCGAGCGCTGGAAGGCGCGCACGCGCTCGCGCAGGGCCGCGTTCAGAATGATCGGTGTTGAACCCGGTGCGCGGGGTGTGCTTGTGTCGAGCAGATCGAGCTGTTTGGCGAGATGTTCGATGGCCGGTCCGGCGCTGCCGTCGCTCAGTTCGGGTCTGTAAGAGGGAGGAGGGCGCCAGAAGGTTGCAAAATCGCCGCGCCAAAGGCGACCCAGTGCCACCAGAGCGACCCGGTGCAGGCCGTCTGACATCCTCAGCAGTGCCGTCTGCTCGCCCATACCCACCAGAAGGGCGTAGGTAGCAGGGCCATTGCCGGCCTGCAAGGTCAGAATGCCGGGCCGGTTGAGCTGTCTCAGCTGCAGCAGACTGAGGTTGCCGGCCCGATAGCACTGAAGGTCTTGCAGGCTGCCCGAGCGGCACGGGTCTTCGGTGTTGGTCGCCAGTTTCCATTCCTTGGCTAGCGCGCGCCAGGCGGTGCCAAGTTCACGGGGTGCTTGTGCAAGCAGGGGTTCAAGCGCTTCCACGGGCCGGCCTGCTAAGCGTGTCTGGGATGCCGACGACGAAGCCGCAGCTTGCGCTCCAGAGGCGCCTGTTGCTGGTCCTGGCGTCTGGCTCGGGGGTGCCGGCAAGACTGAATTCTTGATGCTGGCGGCTGGCGATACCGGCAACGGTGTTTGCACTGGCCACAGGAGCGAAGCGCAAAGGCCTGCAACCGCCAGCAGCAGGACGGTCCCCAGCGCGTAACTGGTGAGGCGCCGCTCGCCAGCGGGTGCAGTGACTTCAGGCCCGAACACCTCGGTCGCAGCCTTGTCCACCACGACGCGATCGACGCGGTGCTGGCCGTTGGCCCATGCACCGAGCAGCGCCCGTCCGCAAAGCAGGTTGATGCGTCGAGGGACACCCCGCGCGAGCCGGTGGATGCGTTTCAACGCCTTGCTATCGAAAGGTGAAGGGCCGGCAAGCCCGCCAACGGCCAGGCGATGCGCAATGTACTGTGCGCTTTCGGCTTCGGTCAGTGCGTCAAGGTGAAAACGCGCAATGACACGCTGCGCCAGTTGTTCGAGCTCGGGCCGCGCCAGGATGTGGCGCAGTTCCGGCTGCCCAATGAGCACGATCTGCAGCAGCTTGCGCTCGCTCGTTTCCAGATTCGTCAGAAGACGCAGTTGCTCGAGAACGTCTGGCGCAAGGTTCTGCGCCTCGTCAATGATCAACAGGCTGGTCTGCCCGGCGCTATGGCTGTGCAGAAGAAACTTGTTGAGCGCGTCAATGTGGTCTTTGACCGTGGGCAGACTGGGTGCGCTTGGCTCCAGCGCGATGTGGAATTCCTCGCAGATGGACTGCAGCAGTTCGCTGACGGTGAGTTTGGGGTTGAAGATGTAGGCTACATGGCAACCCTCGGGAATCTGCTCAAGGAAGCAGCGGCAGATGGTGGTCTTGCCGGTGCCGATGTCGCCCGTGAGCAGGACAAATCCACCGCCGCTACCGCCGGCTCGGCCCCCAGGGCCTGCCACGCCGTAGAGCAGGTGCGCCAGCGCTTCCCGGTGCCGCTCACTCATGAAGAGGTAGCGCGGATCAGGAGCGATCGAAAACGGGTCTTGCTTCAGTCCGAAGTGGTTCGAGTACATAGTTGGCAAGCATACCCGGGACGGGCTCAGGTCTTGGGCTTGGCCGTGCGCCCCATGGCGTAAAACTCCGGATTGGGCAACATATTGCTGAATGAGGCCATACGGTTGGACAGGCCGAAAAACGCCGTGATGGCAGCAATGTCCCAGGCATCCTCGTCGCTGAAGCCGTGGGCATGAAGGGCGACGAAATCGGCTTCACCAATTTCGTCGGACCTCAGGCAGACCTTCATGGCAAAGTCAAGCATGGCACGCTGGCGCGGTGTGATGTCGGCCTTGCGGTAGTTCACGGCCACCTGGTCTGCCACCAGCGGTTTCTTTTCGTAAATGCGCAGGATGGCGCCGTGGGCCACCACACAATAAAGGCATTTGTTGGCCGCACTGGTGGTGGTGACGATCATCTCGCGGTCGCCCTTGCTTAGTCCGGAGTCCTTCAGCATCAAGGCGTCGTGGTAGGCAAAAAAGGCGCGCCATTCGGGCGGCCGTCGCGCCAGCGCCAGGAACACGTTCGGGATGAAGCCAGCTTTCTCCTGTACTTCGAGTATTCGCAGCCGGATGTCTTCGAGCAGGTCTTTCAGTTCGGGGACCGGATAGCGTTCCATGTGAGTTCCTTTCTTGGCAAGAATGGCATCATTCTGCGCCACCGTCGCGGCGCGCACCGCAGGCACCTGTACATTAGCGGCTTTGCCAACATTCCGGCGTCGCCGTCGCGACGTCGGATCAATGTGCCAGTCTGGCACCGGAACGGTCGATGGAATCTCTTTTTATCTCCACGGGTGTGGTCGCGCTCGCAGAAATCGGCGACAAGACCCAGTTGCTGGCCTTTATTCTGGCGGCCCGCTTCAAGAAACCGCTGCCCATCATTGCCGGCATTCTGTGCGCGACCCTGTTCAATCATGGACTCGCTGGTGCCCTGGGCGCCTGGATTACCTCGGTCGTCAGTCCCGAGGTCATGCGATGGGTGCTGGGCTTGTCCTTTATCGGCATGGCTGCGTGGACCATGATCCCGGACAAAATTGAAGAGGAAGAGACGCAGGTGGCCAAACAGCTCGGCGTTTTTGGCGCAACCCTGGTGACCTTTTTCCTGGCCGAAATGGGAGACAAGACCCAGATTGCAACCGTGGCATTAGCCGCCCACTACGGTGAACCGCTGCGGGTGATTGCCGGAACAACGCTGGGAATGCTGGTGGCTGACGTGCCCGCCGTTTTTGTGGGCAG
>CAIQVX010000368.1 GCA_903875275.1 uncultured beta proteobacterium
ATGCCGAGATGGCCGAACTCGGTCTGTCGGGTCTTTATGTACCGCAAGAGCATGGCGGCATGGGCATGGGTCCGGTCGAGGGCATGATCGTGATGGAAGAGGTGGGTCGCGGCATGGTGCTGGAACCCCTCAAGCAAAGCCTCATGGCTGGCGCGGTGCTGGCCGGCTATGCGCCGGACGCGGTGAAAGCACAGTGGCTGCCCGCGATTGCCAGCGGCACGGCGCTGGTGGTGCTGGCTTACCAGGAACGCGCTGCTCGTTACCGGCTTGACGTCTGCGAAACCTGCGCCACGCAAACCGCAGCGGGATGGGAACTGACGGGCGCCAAGAGCGTGGTGCCCGCCGGCGACACGGCCGATGCCTTCATGGTTCCGGCCAGCATCGAGGGCAAACTGGCCCTGTTTCTGGTGCAACGCACGGGCAGCGGCGTGGCCACGAGCGGCTACGGCACACAGGATGGCAGCCGCGCCGCCGAGTTGACACTGCAAGGCGCGAAAGCGGACCTGATCACACTGGAGGGTCTGGAGGCCTTGGAGCACGCCGTTGACATCGGCCTCGCCGCCACCTGCGCCGAGGCCGTGGGCGTGATGGACAAGACAATGGCGATCACGGCCGAGTACCTCAACACGCGCAAGCAGTTCGGCGTGTTCATCAGCAGCTTTCAGGCCCTGCGGCACCGCATGGCCGACATGAAGATGCAGCTCGAACTTGGACGTTCCATGAGCTATTACGCGGCGCTGAAGCTCAACGCACCCAAGGCAGAGCGCCGCGCCGCTATGGCACGCGCCAAGTACCAGCTTGGAACTTCCATGCGCTACGTCGGCCAACAGGCGGTGCAAGTGCACGGCGGCATAGGCGTGACGGATGAGTACATCGTCAGCCACTACTTCAAGAAATTGACGCAGATGGAAATGACCTTCGGCGACTCCATGCACCACCTGGGCGAAGTGGCCAACAGGATGCAGGACACGGCGGGCGTGTTTGCCTGAAGCCCGTCCCGGGCCCAAGTGGCCCGGCTCAGACGCTAGCGCACCAGCCGCAACAGCACAGTCGAACTGTGGCGATTGTTGCTGGCAACGCCGCCCAAACCAAAATCAACGGTCCAGGCCAGCGACGGCAGTCGCACGTCCGGGCTGGACGACCAGTAGAGCGCACTCGGTGTCAGAGGAAAGGCGTTGCCGTCGATGGCCGGGTTGAAACGGCCACTGTCCACCAGGCTCGACAGTTCCTTGATATTGGGGATGCGCCAAACAGTCTGTGTCTTCGCGTAAGCGAGCGCCTGCTCATGAGTGAAGGCCGTTGGCGTCCCGCTGCAAACGCCAGCGCTCCAGACCTGACCTTCGCTGCAACGGCGCCAGACCAGTCCGGCCTGAACGTCTGTGACCTCGGCGCCAGTGGCCGAATAAGTGAAACGCGCCTGCGCCGGCGTCTCCTGGACACAGAGCAGACAGGCGAGCATGGTCAGTGCCGAAAGCAGCCTCTGGCGATTGTGCTTTTCGAAATTTCTCATGGTGATCTTCTTCGGGTAAGGAGTCAGGTGCCAACAGACACAGGGGCCGGTGCGCTCAGCGCACCAGACGCAGATAAACGCCGCTGCTGATCGCACTGTCCGGCAAAACACCACCTCGGGTGAAATCGACGACCCAGGTGTTCTTTTGATCCGGCGCGTATTTGGTGGACGAATAATAGGCACCAATCCTGATGTCGGGAAACCAGCTGGTATCGACGGCGAAATAAGGATCGAGCGAGCCGTAATTGAGCAGACTCTGCAATTCGCCGCGGGTCGGCACGCGCCAGTCTGCAAAACCACACAAACCAACGGTATTGACCGTGGTTTCCAGCGCCCTGGCTTCCAGCACGCGCCCCTCACCCGCAGACGCGGCCAGCACGCTGCCCGTACCCTGCCACAACAGTCCGGTGGTCACATCCCTGACGCATTCGGACTTTGTAAACGGCGGGACCAGGCTGTAGCTCAGGCCCAGCTGACCATCGACGCCATCGACACTGTAAACGTCGCGTCCTGTCATGCCGTCCTGCTTGTCATTCAGGGCAATGGCGGTCGGACTCAGGCAACTCACCAGAACGTCACTCCCGGCTGCGTAGCACTGGCCAACGCTGACGCCGCTGTCGACCAGCAGATTGATCACCGTCAGCGGCGTCACCGTCGCGGGCGCCGCCGTAATGGTTTGCGTACCCACGAACCAGCCACCGTTGGCGACCGTGTCGGAGCGCACCGTCATCACCTGGCTGCCGGCAGCGCCACCCGGCGTACAGACCACCGTGAAACCGTTCGCGGTGTTGTCGGCCGGCGTCAGACAATAGCCGTCGGCCAGTGACAGGGTCGCCGTCAAGGGAAGATTCATGCCCGACACGGTAAATTTCGTGGCTTCACCCACGGCTGCCTTCACCGGCGTCACGCTCAGCACCGCCACTGTCTGTGCACTGCCCGAAGCGCCCTCACCGCCAAAACAGGCCAGCAGTGCGGGCACGGTGAGCGCCGCCCACAGCCACCTGCTGCGGCGCCACCCACTATCAATCAAGCCTTCAATTGTGTTCTTCATCATCATGATTATCTCTCGTGACGTTTGACTGTGGCGATTACCGCCGGCAAGCACTGGCATCCAACATAGCTCACGCCAGCAAGCGCGACGACCGCGGCACGTGGGCCATCAGGAACTCCATCTGGTCCGCCAGAATGCGCCGGTTGCGCAGTATGAAATCTTCCCACAGACTGGGCACGTAGGGCGCATACAGCAGCGGCATGCCGGCCTGCTCGGGCGTACGGTGGCTTTTTCGATGATTGCAGGGTCGGCACGCGGTTACCACATTCATCCAGCTGTCCTGGCCATTCTGCGCAAAAGGGATCACGTGCTCGCGTGTCAGAGCCTCCTCAACAAAAGGCTCACCGCAGTAAGCACAGACATTGCGGTCGCGGGCAAACAGTTTGTGGTTGGTCAAGCCCGGTCGCAGCATGAAAGGATTGATGCCAGGCACACCGCGCGTGCCAATGATGCTGTTGACAACAATGATCGATTGGCGGCCCGTCAGCGCATTGTGGCCCCCACGAAAGACTGCCACCTGCACCCCCATTTCCCAGCGCACTTCCTGCGCGGCATAGTGGATCACCGCCTGCTCCAGCGAAATCCACGATTGGGGCAGCCCCTGGGCTGACAGCTTCAAGACCTTCAACACGCGCCTCCTGAAACATTGCGGGCCAGCCCGCAGCTAAGAGACAATATACCCTGTTTTTGTGACAAATTGACTTCCAGCGCTGTCGTTCAAAAAGGGCAGTGCTATCAAAACGATAACAATCCAATGAAAGTTTTCCGTGGTTTCCACCATCCCGGCCTGAATCCGGCATGCGCCCTGACGATTGGCAACTTTGACGGCGTGCACCGCGGCCATCAGGCCATGCTCGCCCTGCTCAAGAGTGAGGCCCAGCAACGCGGCCTGCCCAGTTGCACCATGACCTTCGAGCCGCACCCGCGCGATTACTTTGCCGGCATCAGCGAGCGCCCGGAGCTGGCGCCAGCGCGCATTGGCACACTGCGTGACAAATTGCTCGACCTGGCTCAGTGCGGCCTCGACCAGGCCGTGGTCCTGCCGTTTGACCAGCGCCTGGCGGCGCTGAGCCCGCAGGCCTTTGTCGACGAGGTGCTGGTGCGCGGCCTGGGGGCCCGTTATGTGCTGGTGGGTGACGACTTCCGTTTCGGCGCCAAACGAGCCGGCGACTACGCGCTGCTCGATGACGCCGGCACCGCCCTGGGCTTTGACGTGGCCCGCATGAACAGCTACGAAGTGCACGGGCTGAGAGTGTCCAGTTCCGCCGTGCGCCACGCCCTGTCGGAGGGCCGCATGGAGGATGTGGCGCGCTTGCTGGGCCGGCCCTACCGGATCTCGGGGCATGTGGTGCACGGTCGCAAACTGGGCCGGGAACTCGGCTTCAGAACCCTGAACCTGCGCTTTGCCCACTGGAAGCCGGCCGCCAGCGGCATCTTTGTGGTGCTGGTTCACGGCCTGACAGCGCAACCGCTGCCGGGGGTCGCCAACATGGGAATTCGCCCTTCGCTGGATCCGCACGACGTGAACGGCGGGCGCGTGCTGCTGGAGACGCATTGCCTGCAATGGCCGGAGGCGCTCGGCGCCGAGGGAGCCTACGGTAAAATCATCCGCGTGGAACTGCTGCACAAATTGCACGACGAACTGAAATACGACGGTCTTGACGCCCTG
>CAIQVX010000369.1 GCA_903875275.1 uncultured beta proteobacterium
TCACGTCGCAGCAGCCCAGCAGGGCCGCATTGCCGGCAAAGCAGCGCCCGGCCACCACACCCAACACCGGCACCTGACCGTTCAAACGCGCAAAGCTGGCAAAGGTTGAATCATGCAGGCCGGCCACGATGGGCATGTCCACATCGCCCGGACGGCCACCACCGCCTTCGGCAAACAGCACCACCGGCACTTTCTGCTGCAAAGCAATGCCCAGCAGCCGGTCCGTCTTCTGGTGGTTGCGCATACCCTGCGTGCCCGCCAGCACGGTCGCGTCGTAGGCCATCACCACGGCGCGGCTACGCTCCGGCGCAAACAGGTGCTGGTTAATGCTGCCAATGCCGGTCACCATGCCGTCGGCCGGCGTGTTGTTGATCAGATCCTCTTCGGAGCGGCGACTGCGCTGCGCTGCCACGGCCAGCGCGCCGTACTCCATGAAGGAGTCGGCGTCGCACAGGTCGGCGATGTTTTCACGTGCCGTGCGCTGCCCCAGCGCGTGACGCTTGCTCACCGCCTCTGCCCGGTTGGCATCGAGCGTGGGCGCGTGGCGATCCAGTACCCTCTGCAGGTCGGCGCGCACGGTTGCCGTACTGGCCAGTGGTCTGACTGCGGTGCTGGCTGCAGGCTCGTCCAACCGAGCGCCTGGCGCCACTCGCTGCAGGCTTGCCAGCACCTCGTCCTGCGCCACCAGCGCGCCGGCTTCAAAGAAGATGTCGCGCAGCAGACCGTCTGCTTCGGCACGGACCTCGTGCTCCATCTTCATCGCTTCCAGAATGAGCAGCAGATCGCCGACGCTGACGGCGTCTCCGGCCTGCACGTGCCAGCGAACGATCTGCGCCTGAAGGGGGGAACGGATTTCAATCATGAGGCGGATTTTGCGGCATCGCCATAGGCCCTGCGGTCAAACACGGGACAAGCGCCTGCGGCACAATGCCGCCATGAAACTTGCTCCCCTGATCGAACTCAGCCGTGGCGACACGCTGGAATGTCTTCATTTTGGTGCTGTGGCTGTGCTCAACACACGCGGCAAACTGCTGGCGCAGGCCGGCGACCCGCACTGGCTCACCTTCTCGCGCTCAACACTGAAGGCCTTGCAGGCGCTGCCTTTCATGGAGGCGCAGGGTCCGGCGCAGTTCGGCTTTTCAGAGGAACAGATCGCAATGATGTGCGCCAGCCACAGCGGGGAGGACGCGCACATCACCCAGGTGCAGACCATGCTCGACAAGGCCGGCCTCAACTACAAGGCACTGCGCTGCGGTTGCCATGTGCCGCGGTTTTACAGCCTGCTTGAGCTCACGCCTCCAACGGATGCGGTGTTTGACGAACGGCACAACAACTGCAGCGGCAAACACACCGGCTTTCTGGCCTATTGCGTGCAGCACGGGCTGGGTCTGGACAGCTATCTGGACCCGCTGCATCCGCTGCAGCAGGCGATCCGGCGCGATGTGGCACGCGCTGCCGGCATGGACGCCAATGACTTCAGGATGGGCATCGACGGCTGCTCGGCGCCAAACTACGCCCTGCCCCTGTCACGCCTGGCCTATGCCTACGCACGCCTGGCCAGCGGCCACCGGGACGCTGAATTTGGTGAGAGCTTTGCCACCTTGAGCGAGGCCATGACCGCGCACCCGGATCTGGTCTCGGGCACGGCTCGCAACGACCTGGCTTTCATGCGTGCCGGGCGTGGCGACTGGGTCAGCAAGGTCGGTGCGGACGGCGTGCAGGTGCTGGGCAGCAAGAGCCGGGGCGAAGCCTTTGCCATCAAGATCATCGATGCCAACATGCAGGCCCTGTTTGCCGCCAGCGTGGAAGTGCTTGATCAGTTGGGCTGGCTTGATGACGCACAGCGCGAGGAACTGAAGCCCTGGCGAGCGCGGACCATCCTCAACGTGCGTGGCCTGCCGGTCGGGGAGCGGCTGCCAGTTTTCAAACTGCAAAAGCCCTGACACCTCGTCATCCCGTACTTCAGAAATTGTCATCCCGGACTCGATCCGGGATCCAGTGCTGCGCACACCCTGGATTGCGGGTCGAGCCCGCAATGACACAGAGGCAATGACAAAAAGCCTCAGCCTTCGTAGCGACCGAGCTTGTGCGCCAGTTCAATGGCCGAGCTCACTTCCATTTTCTTGAAGATGTTGGCACGGTGAAACTCCACCGTGCGCTGCGTGATGCCCAGATGCTCGGCAATCGTCTTGTTGTAGTGGCCCTTGATCAATTCATCCAGCACTTCGCGCTCGCGCGGGCTCAGACTCACCAGCGCCTGGCGCAGGCGCTGCGCCTGTTGCTGCTCGTCGGTCA
>CAIQVX010000370.1 GCA_903875275.1 uncultured beta proteobacterium
CTCCGTCTCTCCGATGACTTTCATAGGAGAGATTGCGATGCCGTTCAGGGTCTCGGTGATTCGATTTTGCACAAAGCCCTTGCTGAACTCCATCACGTGCACCTTGCCATCGCGCCGGATGGTCAGGCGCAGCATCTTTGACAGGGCATTGACGCAACTCACACCCACACCGTGCAAACCGCCCGAGACCTTGTAGCTGTTCTGGTTGAACTTGCCACCTGCGTGAAGTTCGGTCAGGGAGATTTCGGCAGCGGAGCGCTTGGGCTCGTGCTTGTCGTCCATCTTGACGCCGGTGGGAATGCCGCGACCATTGTCGACCACACTGACCGAGTTATCCGAGTGAATGGTGACCAATATATCGTCGCAATGACCGGCCAGGGACTCGTCGATGGAGTTGTCAACAACCTCAAAAACAAGGTGATGCAGCCCCGTGCCGTCCGACGTGTCGCCAATGTACATGCCGGGGCGTTTGCGGACTGCCTCCAATCCTTCCAGAATCTGGATAGAGTCTTCGCCGTAGGCTTCTGACGCCCCGAGCTGGTTGGCATCTATCTCCGGCTGAAAGTTGGAACTGTCGGCGCTTGCCCCGCCCGTATGAACTATGCTGTTGCCACTTTCGAGGCTTTGCGCTGGCTGGTTTTCTTCGGTCATCACTGGTCTTTGGTCGGTTGAGGACAACGCCCGTTTGCCCCGCGTAGCGGCGTTTTGTCTTGCATAGGTTTCACCAATCTTCAAATTCTCATCGGCATGACGACGTACTTGAAGGTGTTGTTGTCCGGGATGGTGAAAAGGGCTGAACTGTTGCTGTCAGACAGTTCCAGCCTGACCATTTCCTGCGTCATGTTGGCTAGTGCGTCAATCAGGTAGGTTACGTTGAAGCCGATTTCGATGCTGTCCCCGTTGTAGTCGATGTCCAGTTCATCCACGGCTTCTTCCTGCTCTGCGTTGTTGGAAGCCACCCGCAAACTGCCGGGGTCGATGTTCAGACGAACACCCTTGAATTTCTCACTGGTCAGGATAGCGGTGCGTTGCAAGGTCGCGAGCAATGACAACCTGCCCAGCGTAATGCTGTTCTTGTGGTTCTTCGGAATGACACGGTTGTAATCAGGGAACTTTCCTTCGACCAGTTTCGTGACAAACTCCATGCCGTCAAAGCTGAACTTGGCCTGATTGTTGGCAAACTGCATCTCAATGGCGCCCTGAGCGTTTGACAGTAGCCGTTGCAATTCAATAACTGTCTTGCGAGGCAAAATAACTTCTTGCTTGGGAACGTCTACGTCCAAGGTGGCCGAGGCATAGGCCAGCCGGTGGCCATCCGTGGCCACCAGGCTTAGCTGTTTGCCTTCGGCAACAAACAGGATGCCGTTAAGGTAGTAGCGTATGTCGTGCACGGCCATGGCGAACGACACCTGAGTCAGCAGATCCTTGAGAGTTTTCTGCGGTACGCTGAAGACAGGACCAAAACTGGCGGCTTCCTGTACCAGCGGAAAGTCCTCCGCCGCCATGGTTTGCAGGGTAAATTTGCTTTTCCCACCCCGAAGGATGAGCTTGGTCGCATTCGCCTCAAGCGCCACCGTCTGATCCCCGGGCATGGTGCGGAGAATATCGATCAATTTGCGGGCCCCGACAGTGGTGGCGAAATCGCTGTCGTCGCCCCCAAGTTCAGCACTGGTGCGGATCTGAATCTCAAGATCGCTGGTTGTGAGCTGCAATAAAGCGCCGGATTTCCGAATCAACACATTGGCCAGTATGGGCAGAGTATGCCTGCGCTCAACAATGCCGGCAACGGATTGCAGAACTGATAAGACTTTGTCTTGAGTGGCTTTCAGAACGATCATGTCAACCTCTGTTATTGATATCGATAGCGATATCGGTAATTCAAATGCGTGAACTGTGCAAAGCGCGGATTTGGCGAGAGTGCCATTTTCCCACTAAATAACTCTTGACTTAACCCTTGAGCGTTTGTTCCAAGACATGAAGTTGCTGGTTCAGCTCGGTCATCTGCTGGCGCTCGCCGCCGATCTTGCGCACGGCATGCAAGACCGTCGTGTGGTCTCGCCCACCAAACAGTTCGCCGATTTCCGGCAGGCTCTTTTGGGTCAACTCCTTTGCCAGGTACATTGCAATTTGTCGTGGACGGGCAATGCTTGCGGGCCGCTTTTTCGAGTACATGTCCGCTATTTTTATTTTGTAATAGTCGGCGACCGTCTTCTGGATATTCTCTACAGAAATCTGGCGATTCTGAATGGACAAAAGGTCGCGTAGGGCCTCACGTGCGAGAAGAATCGATATTTCCTTCTGATTGAACCTGGAATACGCCAGAATCTTGCGCAACGCCCCTTCGAGCTCACGCACATTGGAGCGCACATTTTTGGCGACAAAAAATGCGACCTCCTCCGGCATTTCGATGCCTTCAACCCGCGCCTTATTGATCAGGATCGCCACCCGCATTTCCAGTTCGGGTGGCTCAATGGCAACCGTAAGCCCGGAATCAAAGCGGGATACCAGCCGCTCATGGATATCTGCCAAACCCTTCGGATACGTGTCGCTGGTCATAACAATGTGCGACTTTTTGGCGAGAAGAGCTTCGAATGCGTTAAAAAACTCTTCCTGCGTCCGCTCCTTGTTGGCAAAAAACTGGACGTCATCGATCAGCAGCAGATCCAGCGAATGGTAGCGCTCCTTGAATTCATCAAAAGTCTTGCGCTGATAGGCCTTGACCACATCAGAGACGAACTGTTCCGCATGGATGTAGAGAACCTTCGCGGAAGGCATGTCTCCCAACAGTTGGTTGCCCACGGCATGCATCAAATGGGTCTTGCCCAAACCAACGCCACCATAGATGAAGAGTGGGTTGTAAAGATGCCCTGGCATACCCGCCACGTGTATGGCAGCCGCTCGCGCCATTCGATTCGCAGCGCCTTCCACCAGAGTACCGAAGGTCAGTGAGGTATTGAGTCGACTCTTTAGACCCCCGGTATTCCGGTCTTCCCCCATCTCGCTCGAATCCTCGATAATAATTGGCTCTACCGCACGTTGATAGAATCCAGCCTTGGCGATATTTTCTCGAGGAGCAAGTGCTAACTCCACATGGACAGCCTGGCCGGAAAATTTAACCAGCAATGCTGAAATTCGGCTGCTGTATTGGGCTCGAATCCAGTCCAGTTTGAATCGGTTGGCAACGAAGATAGTAATCTTGGTCAGATCATCTGCCACCTCGGCCGAGAGCGGTCTGATCCAGGTATTGAACTGCTGCTCAGGCAGTTCTTGGGCCAACTGGTCGGTACAGCTTTGCCACAGCGTTTGACAGGCACCAGGCCCTTGAAAACCAGAATTGCTGGCGGATTGTCCCTCTGTCATTGTGCACACCAACGTCTGTGGATAGGTTTCGGAAAATTCGCAATTGATTATAGTTTATTAAACCTTTATCCACAACTTGAATGCCGATTGCAACAGGGTTAAGGGTGCGCTCGGCATCCGAGATCAGGCCTCTGTGTTGCAGAATATAAACGACGTACATATAATGACCGCAGGATAAGGGGAAACAAACGACATGGCGACCTACGACCTTGTGATCAGGAATGGCCTGGTTATCGACCCGGCGAGTGAGTTCGCCGGTGCCTTCTCGGTCGGTGTTGAGGCAGGAAAAGTGGCCACGCTGACGACGACAGCGATCACCGGCCATCGGGAGATTGATGCCAGCGGCCTGGTGGTGGCACCTGGTTTTGTCGACGTCCACACCCATGTCGACGGTAATCGCGCCGCCGGTTATGAGCTGATCAAGATGGGTGTGACCTCCGCCATTGGCGGCAACTGCGGCAATTTCACGTGGTTCGACAACCCTGACGCGATGAAGCAGCGTCTGCACCAGCAGAAGGACTACGACGTCATCAACTTCAACCGCCTCGACAGGGATTGGGCTGACCTGTTGCAGGAGATTGACAGCCAGGGCTATCCCGTCAATCTGGGTCTGCTGGCCGGCTCCGCCACGCTGCGTCTGAAGGCAGGCGCCAACGATCCCAATGCGCCAGCGACTGCAGCGCAACTGGCCGAGATGTGCCGGATTGCGGCCAGGAGCATCGAGGCCGGCTGTTTTGGCGTTTCGTTTGGCGTCATGTACACGCCTGGCATGACGCACGAGGAACTGGTGGCACTGTTTGGCGTGGCGGCGCGCTACCAGGGAATCGCTGCAGTACATCCACGGCATGGTGGCACCGGTCTGCCCGGCGTGGTACCAAGCGCGCTGGTGGGTCACCAGGAGATCATCGACGCCGCCCGAGAAGCTGGCGCGCGTCTGCAGATTTCCCACATTGCACACCAGATCGCCTACCAGTCCCGCCCCTATGACGACCTGACCCGCCGTGGCCTGCTCATGGTGGAGCAGGCGCGCGCGCAGGGCATCGACGTGATGGCCGACTGCATGCCGCTGGCGCAGAACGTGCTGGAAGTCGGGCTTCCGTTAACGGCTGCACTGTACGAGATGTTGCCTTTGGTCGAGAAGCAGCTTGGCCGAAAGATCGAGAATGTGGTGTTTGTGAAGGAGGGCCCGCACAAGGGCAAGGGACTGACGCCGGCGCTGTACCGCCAGATCAAGGAGGAGTCCCCGATGACCGCACTGGCCCTCAAAGCCATGAAGGAGGATCTGGTCATTCAGACGCTGTTGCCGGACTGGTGCTTTGTTGGCAGCGACATCGGTGACAAGTTCTACCCGGCCCAGGCCAAGGTCATCGGAAACTATGTGCGCGAGCATGGCGTCTTCACCCTGATCCAGGCGCTGCAGAAGTGCACCAGTGTTCCGGCGCAACGATTCGGTCTGAAGCACAAGGGGCGGATCGCCGTCGGTGCCGACGCGGATTTCACGATCTTCAATGCAGACACCCTCAGCGGCACCCACACATTCATGGCCGACCAGGCCGAGACGACCGGCATCGAGTACGTGATCGTCAACGGCGTGCCGGTCATGTCAGAGGGCAAACTGCTCGACACGCTACCGGGCAAGTCGATGCGGCACGTGCCTTGGTGACTCGGGCTCAATGAAGTACTGGCGACTGCTTTACTCCAGAACCCCGAAGATCAGGGATGCGCGCGGCGCTGTCAAGCCCGCCAGCATCGCCTCCCTGGAGCGAATCCGTCTGGGCGGCATCGAGCAGACGGTCCTGCTGCGCGGCCACGATAGAAGCTTGCCACTTCTGTTGATATTGCACGGCGGCCCGGGTGGTACTGCCATGCCGCTGGTACACGAGTTCAACTCCCAACTCGAGGAGCACTTTGTCGTCGTGAACTGGGATCAGCGCGGAGCCGGCAAGTCCTACGCGCCAGACATTCCCGAGTATTCGATGACGGTGGACCAGTTCGTGCGGGACTGTCGCGATCTGGTCAGCTACCTGTGCGAACGCTTTCAGCAGCGCAAGATTTACCTTGCCGGCCACTCCTGGGGCACGCAAATCGGCGTGCTCACGGTTCAGCGCCACCCTGAGCTGTTTCATGCCTACATCGGTGTTTCTCAAGTGGTCAATGTACGGCGCGCAGAGTCGATCTCACTGCAGTTCGCGCTCGAGGGCGCACGCCGAGCCGGCGACCGCATGGCCGAGGACAGACTGGTCAGACTCAAGCCCCCGGGCTATGACGGCAGTGTCAGGGACCTGCTGTTCCAGCGCGAATGCGTCGCGCGCTACGGTGGCACTTTCTCCAACCAGGCTGTCGACAAGGCGCTGTTTCGGAAATACTTCCAGTCGCATGAATACTCGCTTGGTGACCTCCTGAAGTTGAAGAAGGGCTCGCACTGGAGTCTGTCCACCATGTGGGAGCAAGGCCTGGATTGGGACCTGCTGCAGCAGGTGCCTGTGCTGGAAGTGCCAGCCTATTTTCTTCATGGCCGCTGTGACCGCGTTACGCCAAGCGAACTGGTGCAGGAGTACTTTGACCTGTTGCAGGCGCCACGCAAGGCGCTGATCTGGTTCGAGCACTCAGGCCACTGCCCGCTGTTTGAAGAGGCCGGGCGCTTCCAGCGCGTGTTGATCGAGAGAATCTTGCGCGACGTAGACTCGGCTCCATGAGAAGAACCGACTTTGCAATGGCCCTGCACGGTGGCGCCGGCGCCATTCCCCGTGCCAGCATGTCAGATGCGCAGGAGGCTCAGTACCGGGCGGTACTGGCCGAGGCGCTGACTGCGGGACACCGGGTGCTCGCGGCGGGCGACACGGCGCTCGAAGCCGTCTGCCAGGCGCTGCGGGTGATGGAAGATTCGCCGCTCTTCAACGCTGGGCGTGGTTCTGTCTTCACCCATAAAGGTGAGATCGAGATGGACGCCGCCGTGATGGTCGGACGCACGCGCGCCGCCGGCGCGGTATGCCAGCTCAAGGCTGTGAAGAACCCGGTCTTTGCAGCCCGCGCCGTGATGGAGCGCTCCGGCCATGTGTTACTGGCGGCAGCCGGTGCCCAGGCCTTCGCCGAATCTGCCGGCATGGAGACGGCGCCACCCGACTACTTTCGAACCGAGGAACGCTGGCAACAGTTGCTCACGGCGCGTGGGGATGGTCGGCTGGCGCTCGACAGCGATCTTCCGAACCCGACGGCGGCCGAGGGCAAGTTCGGTACCGTGGGGGCGGTCGCACTGGACCGCTCGGGAGGGCTGGCCGCCGCCACGTCGACCGGCGGCATGACCAACAAGCGCTGGGGCCGCATCGGCGACAGCCCGATTCTGGGTGCGGGTACCTGGGCCGACGAGACGGTGGCAGTATCAGCCACCGGCGTCGGGGAAATGTTCATCCGGGCCTGCGCCGCCCATGAGATTTCAGCACGCATGCGATTTCTCCACGAAGACGTGCTGAGGGCCTCATCCGCGGTGCTCGATGACGTAGCCCGGCTCGGCGGTCGCGGTGGTCTGATCGTGATCGATGCAGAAGGCCATATCGCCATGCCCTTCAACACGGCGGGGATGTTTCGCGGCCGTGTCAGTTCCGCCAGCGACATCGAGGTCGCCATCTATTCTGACTGACAGGTGCCAGGATGCAGATTTGCCAGATGAACTGGATGCAGGTCGAGCAGTACCTGAAGCACGACGACCGCTGTGTGCTGCCGCTTGGCAGCGTTGAGCAGCACGCCTACCTGAGTCTGGCCACCGATGCGATTCTGGCCGAGCGCGTGGCGGTCGATGCTGCCGAACCCCTGGGCGTTCCGGTGTTTCCGGTACAGAGCTACGGCTTCACTCCGTATTTCAGGGCTTTTCCGGGCACGGTGTCGCTGACGCTGTCCACCTATCTGGCGCTGATTCGCGATCTGATCGACGGTATCTACGGCCAGGGCTTCCGGCGTGTTGTCGTCGTCAATGGTCACGGCGGCAATGCGCCGGCCGGCGCCCTCATGGCCGAGTTGATGGCAGACCGGCCGGATCTTCAGGTCAAGTTCCATAACTGGTGGAATGCGCCCAGGACCATGGACTATGTGAAAGGGGTCGAAGCCGGGAGTTCACACGCCTCCTGGATGGAGAACCTGCCGTGGACGCGCCTGAGCGGGGTGGTCATGCCAGAGACTGCCAAGCCGCCGGTGGACAGCCAGCAATTCGCCCTGCTCGATCCGGTGCGCGGACGGAAACTGATCGCAGACGGTAATTTTGGCGGCTCCTACCAGCGCTCCGACAGCGAAGTCCTGACCCTTTGGGGTATTGCCGTGAAAGAAACGCAGGCGTTGATTGAAGGGCCGTGGCGGGCAGACACAAAAGGGGATTGATGATGCAGATCCATTTTGATGGGCAAACGGTCCTGATCACAGGCGCGTCGCAAGGCATAGGCCGGGAAATGGTCTGCCAGTTTGCGCGCGGCGGCGCCAGAGTCATTGCGAGTGACATCGACGCACCCGGCCTGCAGCGTACAGCCCAGGAGGCTGGTGAGCGCTGCGAGACGCGCATTCTCGACGTGACCGACCGTCAGGCGGTGCAGTCACTGGTGCAGGAGCTGGGGGTGGTGGACGTGCTGGTGCACAGCGCCGGCGGTGTCTGCGGGCAGATCGGACGCCCGCTGGAGGACATTGACGAGTCGAGCTGGCAACGCATTTTTGCCGTCAACACCCAGGGGGCTTTCTGGTGCAGCCAGGCCGTGGCACCCGGCATGAAGAGCAGGGCGGCTGGACGCATCATCCTGATTTCGAGCGGCGCTGGCCTGGGTGTGAGTCTCACCGGAATACAGGCCTATGCCTCGGCCAAAGCTGCCGAAATCGGACTCGCGCGCCAGCTGGGTCACGAGCTGGGGCCTTTCGGCATCACGGTCAACAGCATCGC
>CAIQVX010000371.1 GCA_903875275.1 uncultured beta proteobacterium
CAGCCTGGGAAACGCCGTGTTTTCTGAGGGAATCAAGCAGTCGAGCTTGAGCGCTGAAAGCAAACTGCTCTTCATCGCGGCGAAGGCCATCGCTCAGGTACGCCTTGAGCAGCGACTGGTATCCGGCAAAGCCGCGTTTAGGGGCGATACGTTTCATGGACTCCACCACATCTACCGGAATTCGCAGGGTGATCGAGGTCATGGCGCGATCTTTTGTCAGCCTTGTCTTGAGGGTCTCAGAAATGCTCATGGTCGTGCCTTTCGTCGTTAGTGGCCTTGCGGGTCGAAAAACACCGTGGCGGCCTGTTCAAACGTCACGCCATCGTGCTTACCAGGGTTGCCTGCAGCTTTACGGTCATTCCACACAAAATCGGTGCCGTTCAGGTGGTACTTGACTTCCATGTGCGAATTCCAATTTGTGTATTGTCTTTGTCAATACATATTTTCATCCGTAATTGGAGTCTGACCGCAATTGTTAAAGGGTACCGTCCCCATTATGGAAAAAGGTACCGTCCCCTTTTCAGACATTAGTTGCAAAGCCTGTGCGCGATCCAAGAGTTTCTCCGGAGCAAATGGGCGATGTTGGAGTCTAGCGACTTCCAGCGAAAAGGGGAATAAAAGGGTGGCGTGCCCCTTTTCACTTTCGTCCCAAAAAAGGGTACCGTCCCCATTATGGAAAAGGGTACCGTCCCCTTTTCCCCAGCACCATCTGGCGCCTGTGGCTTGGATGGGTGACGGTGGACGGGGTTGAGTCGCTGGTGCCGGCAGGGGGAAGCAATGGCCTTGAGGCCAGCACCGGCGTCGACGTGACCAAACTGGTGCTGGCTCTTACCGGAGCCGGCAAGCCGTTCACGATACTGGCTGAGCCGGAAGTCAGGGACGGTGTGAGCTACCCGGCAGGCACGTACACCACCCTGGCCATGATCATGGACGCCCAGATCAGCACGGCCAAGATCAAAGACCTGGCGGTGGACAACGCCAAGATTGCCAGCATGAGCGTGGCCAAACTGACAGCCGGGTCATTGGCGCTGGGGCAGTACGTGCAGAGCAGCGTCTACACACCTGGCAGCGCCGGATGGCGCATTAACGCCGATGGATCGGCAGAACTGTCGGGTGTGGTGGTGCGCGGAGCGGTGTACGCCAGCAGCGGCACATTTACCGGAACGTTAAGTGGATCAACCATCAACGGCGGCAGCATCAATGCCGCCACCATGAACTCGGGGTGTATCAACCTGCAAGGCGATGGCGCCACCGGGCCGGGTTATGTGCGAAGCCTTGGCAAATGGTGGGGCGACGGCAGCAACGGATGGATATTTTGCCGAACGGGCGACACCGGGGACACCTTTGCCGAGATCAAGGGCGGCGCCAACCGGATCTGGATGTCGAACTGGAACGACTGCGGCATCAGCTTCCCTGGAATATTGATTACCGCCAGCTCGGCGGCCATTGGCGGCACCGTGATTGGGCCGGACCACATCCGGTCGGACCCCTTTACCGCGGGCTCTGTGGGCTGGAAGATTTACGCCAATGGCAATGCCGAGTTCAACGGCGTGGTGATCAGCCGTACCAACCTGGTGGCCAGCGGCACCTGGAACAACGCAGGCGCCTGGTACAGCAACTTTGCGCTGGACACCGGTGCCTGGACCACCACCACCCCTGCGAGTGTGGAAATTGACACCGGCTTTGATGACTTTGCACAGGTGTTTGATGAGAAGAGTGCGCCCTTTGCAGCCAATGCGGTTGTTACCGGAACCTATTACTGGGCAAGCTCAAGCACGGGGTCGGCCAAGCTCTACGACGTGCAGGCGGTCTGCAAGGTCAAGAGGCAACTGGCGCATTACTCAAGCGGGGCGTCCACCGTGGTGCCGATGGGACGAATTTTGTTGAGCATTGAGGTACCGATGCCAAGCAACATCAACAGCCTGATCTACCAGATACGAGTGGACCAGATCAAATGGTCGCTGTTAAGGGTGACCTGATGAAAACCACAAGCACCTACTACTTTGTAGACGCCGAAGGCTTCTTGGCGTCTACGCTGGAACTGACGGACCAAGAGACCGCCGGCCGCGCAGACCTGCAGCAAAACAAACCCAAAGAGCGCACCGACATGGGTGGCGTGCGGTCCGCCCTGATGACGCTGGAAGAGTGCAAGGCGATTCAGTGGAGAAAAGTCAAACAAGCGAGGGACCAGGCCGAGAGCGCAGGGTTCAGCTGGGACGGATCAACATTTGACAGTGACCCCAGCAGCCAGGCACGCATCAACGGAGCAGTGACACTGGCCATGTTAAATCCGGCCATGATGATTGACTGGACCCTGGCAGACAACACCAAGCGCACACTGAATGCAGCGGACCTGTTCGCAGTGGGAATAGCGCTGGGCGCACATGTGAATGAACAGCATCAAAAGGCAAGGGAACTGAGAGACCAAATCGCAGGGGCGCAGGTGATGGAGGAAGTTACCTCCCGAGTTCATCAGTTAATGACGTAAGCCTATGATTCTTATAGTGGTGCACATCAAGCGCTCCACTACAACAGGGACATCTGGGTGTCAAGTGTTGGCTTTTTAATGGTCAGTGCCGACAGAATTTTGGTATGTTCCTG
>CAIQVX010000372.1 GCA_903875275.1 uncultured beta proteobacterium
CTGACCGGCGGCGCCATCACAGCCTTGGCGATGGCACGAATCAGTGGCAGCGGACGATCGGACGCCAACACCTGTTTCACGATGGCAAATAGCTCGCGCTGCTCAAAGGCCTGGATGTCTTCCAACTGGTAGCCCACCAGCAGACCTTTTTGCACAATCGGCAGGCCATCGTCTTTACATCGCAGATCGTGCAAACTGGTGGTCGTCAACCCGAGACGGTCAGCGGCTTCTCTGGTGGTGAGGAGCTCGAGTACTGTGGGGTGCTGATCGCTGAACATGACGGAGCCATGTTGGCTTCGAAATGCGAGATTTATCAAGTCAATTCTGGAAAATGGCGTGAGGAAGTCGCTCTTGGGCGACTGGCGATTTGACGGACCTGTGGAGAGGGGGAGCGATCAGCAGAGTTCACAACTTTGCCAAACGCTACAAGTGCGATTACTGGCCAAGTGGCGCTCAAAGTAGCTTCAGACCGCGGCTGGATTCAATCCGCAGCATCAATACCAACGGATCGATTTCGGATTCGCTGAATCCATGGTGCAAATAGAATGCGCGGGCCTGGTCATGCAATGCGTGCACAACCAGCGCTCGGATACCGACTTCCTGGGCCAAACGGGTTGTTCGAAAAATTGCGTCCTGCAGCAAATCGGAACCCAGCCCCTTGCCGTGATATTCAAGATCGACCGCCAAGCGACCAAGTACCATCACAGGAATAGGGTCTGGCATATTGCGTCGAATGGCGCTCGTTGCTGCCGAGCGATCCACCGCGCCGGCTGCCAGAGAGTAATACCCGCGTACCATTTTGGCACCATCAGCCACGACAAAAGTCCGGGATGCCCCTGACAGCTGATTGCCCACAGCACGGCGTCTAAGCCAATCGTTCATGACCGACTCGCCGCAGTCAAAGACCGCCAAATTGTGGTCTGCGCCGAGCAAGCAAGGAGCAGTTAACACTTTCACTTTTCCCACATCGGGCGGCGTGCCAACAAGCGATCGAGCGCAGGGTTAGGTTGAACTGGTGCGTCCAAGAGAGCGCTAAATCGTGCGAAGGCCTCGCTGTCGAGCGTAAAAAAAGTGCGGTCCAAAACAATGGATTGAGCTTTTTCACATGCCGCTTCCAGCATGAAATCCGACCGGTTCCTGCCCAAGGTACTGGCAGCCCTGTCAATTAGGTCGCGCTGGTCCGAGCGTGCCCGCAAATTGATGGCGATGTCGCGCATGATTTTGTCCTCACAATGAATACACGTTGAAGCATAGCCAAACGTCTACACATTGTCAATACTTACATTGATCATCAACTTCCTGATTGGACGCAACCTGAATTGAGGTGCGAAAACGAAACACGCTCGAGGCGAAATTCCACAATGCGAAACAGACAATCTCCGCAAACAGGGGACAAACACCCGAAGCTTTTCTCACCTGTTGTGAGAGCGAGTTTGAACCCAGGTCCGCATTGCACCACCACTACCCCCTACAAAGGCCGCCAAGGACATACACTTGGTGGCCTTTTTCATTGGTAAATCAGTCACTTACGTTGCAACAGCGTACAAAGCCGTATATTGACAGCCACACCAAATCGGGGGAACAATGGGGGGAAGTTGTGGGGGTAAATGGTGTTTTTTGAGGTACGTTCCCCCAACTTCACTGGTAAAACCCGCGATTCGTTCCCCTACTTTGGAGGTGTTCCCCATGCTGACCGATGCTGAATGCAAAAACGCAACTTGCCCACCAGACAAAAAGCGGGCGCGGTTGGCTTGTTCCGGCGGGCTTTACCTTGAAGTCAGTCCAAAGGGATCGAAGCGCTGGTTCTACAAGTACCGTAAGGACGGCAAAGAGGGGCGCATGGCGCTAGGCAGTTATCCCAACGTCGGGCCAAAGAAGGCACGCGAAGCAATGACAGCGGCAAAGGAGCAAAAGTCCAAAGGACTCGACCCGGTTCAGGCGCGCAAGGTTGAAAAGCTCAAAGCCACTAGAAGTGAAGGTGACACTTTCAAAGCTATTGCCTTGGAGTGGTATGCAAAGCAAGCCCCCCAATGGAGCGACAGTCACGCCGATAGGATGCTGCGCCAGTTGGAGCGTGATCTATTCCCTTGGATCGGGGCGCGGCCAATTGTTCAGATTCACCCTATGGAACTGCTGGCAGCTCTGCATAAGGTAGAGGAGCGCGGGGCGCTGGAAACGGCAGACCGGGCGCTAATGCTGGCGCGGCAGATTTGGGACTACTGGTTACCCACGGCTGACGTACAGCAACGCAACATCACCGAGGGATTGAAGGCACGGCTTACCCCTTACCGTGGCAAATCCTTTGCGGCCATCGTTGACCCGGCGCGATTCGGTGAACTGCTACGCGCAATCAAGGGCTACAAAGGCGGGCCAGTTGTGCGAGTGGCTTTGCAGCTTGCCCCCGTGCTGTATCAACGTCCCGGCAATCTGCGCGATATGGAGTGGGCAGAGATTGATCTGGACGCGGCGCTCTGGACTATCCCCAGCATGAAAATGAAGCGCACGAAACTGGAAAAAGAACAGGGCGAAGCGCACACCGTGCCATTGCCAGTGCAAGCGGTGGCACTATTGCGAAGCATTCACCCACTTACCGGCCACGGGCGCTATGTATTCCCCGGTGAACGTAGCCACGACAGACCCATATCTGATAATTCTGTGCGCAGTGGTTTGTATGCGCTGGGATTTGGCAAAGAACAGACTTGGCACGGTTTCAGGGCCAGTGCGCGCACGATGCTGGTGGATCAGTGGAATCTCGATCCCCTAGCCATTGAAGCCAATCTGGCCCACGCGGTGAAGGATGCCAACGGACGCAGCTATAACCGGACTCAATACCTAAAGCAGAGGTTTGAACAGATTCAGCAATGGGCAGACTACCTGGACAAACTGGCCAAAGGCGCGGACGTGATTCAATTCAAGTCGGCTTGATGTCCTCCAATCCTATTGGTGTTTGCAAGTTAGCAACACTCGAAAAAATAGAGTTCAAGATACAACGATTACGAGCGTTGACTTTGGTTCTCGTTGGTTAACTCCTTGCTACTTTCAACGTATGCGCTGCGCTGCTTCGTGTAGTGGCTGCTGGTGGCATGGCCGATGCGTAAACAAAGGCAGGATAATAAACGCACTGATCACTTATTCAGTCCACTAGAACTAGATAGATGATCGGCGCTCAAATGCAAAAACCCGTCAAAGCTGTAGGAGGCTAAGACGGGTTTAGGGGCACTAGGCCATGAAAAGTTGCGACACTTATCAAGCCCTAGTTTATACACTGAAAAGTGTCCGGGTAAGTCCAGATTGGCCAAATAGGGCTTTTTGACTAATTCGGCACCGACGGTGCACCCCGTGCATTGAGCCTTTTAACTTTGTTTTAAGGAAATCGATGACCACGGTATCTCTACCCGCGACAGCAGTCGCAAACCATCAGTCCCAGCCAGAATTGGCGCTTTTACGCTTGCCACAGGTGTTAGCTCGTGTCCCCGTTTCACGAAGTCACTGGCTGGCAGGTGTCGCTAGCGGCAAGTTTCCCGCTGGGATAAAGCTCAGTGATCGCGTTACCTGCTGGCGCAGTTGCGATATTCAAAATCTGATCGTGTCGTTGAAATAAGGTGATCCATCATGACCACCAACAATACGCACGGCGCAGGGCTGGGACTTGCCACACCTGGTGATTGGGTTTCGATTTTGAGAATGGATGCTGTAAAGGCGGCAACAGGGCACAGCTCACACGCCAGCATTTACGGGGCAATTCATGCTGGCTTATTCACAATGCCAGTGCAGATCGGGCAGCGCTCTGTAGGCTGGCCATCAGACGAAGTCGCGGCCATAAATCAGGCGCGGATCGCGGGCAAGCCAGACGCTGATATTCGGGCGCTGGTGAACCAACTGCACGCGGCGCGATGCAACGGTGAACCCTTTAAACCTACTTGGCTTGATCGCAGCGCACAGGTAAAACAACAGGCGGCAAAGCGGGTAAAGCGCACGCCATGATCCACACCAACACTAATAGAAAAGCCCCTAACGCACCGTCCAAAGTACAAGGGGCCTTCCAAATCACCAACAGGCTGAATTGTCGCACTGACGGGGTTGTCAATCAATCCTGTTTCACGTCAAAGCTGAAAGCGGTTATCAAAAGCGCGACGGCCGGGCTTTACCTTGATCGAAGTGTCGGGCTTGATTCCATTGCAGTGATCGTGATCTTGATTCTGCTGATAGTGGGGAGGGCTTTGCAATGACAAGCCCTATCGAGCAATTCAGGGATGCCATCAGATCGGCGGGACTGGTACCACCGGACACAATCATTGATGACGGCAAGATCCACAGATTCAGCACCAGCGGCAAACCGCGTGACGATTCCGGCTGGTACATCCTGCACACCGACGGCATAGCGGGTGGCGCATTCGGTGACTGGCGCGAGGGCTTAACGCAGACATGGTGCGCAATGTCAGACAACGACATGACGGACGCACAGCGCGAAGCCAACAGGCAGCGCATCAAGGCCATGCAAGTGCAGCGCGAGACAGACACGGCGCAGCGCCACCAGGCAGCGGCGACGGACGCAGCGCGGCGATTCAAGGCGGCAACAGTCTGCACCCAGCATGAGTACAGCACGCGCAAGGGCATCAAGCCCCACGGCGTGAAGACTGAAGGCGACAAGATGCTGATCCCCATGCGCGACACGGCGGGCACGCTGCACAGTCTGCAAACCATTGCACCGGACGGTGACAAGCGGTTTCTATTCGGCGGCAGGGTGACGGCCTGCTATCACTCGATAGGCAAGCCCAACGGCAGTCTGATCGTTTGTGAAGGCTACGCAACCGGCGCGAGTATCCATGAATGCACCGGCCATGCGGTAGCGGTGGCTTTCAATGCGGGAAACCTTGAGGCAGTAGCGCTGGCCTTGCGTGCTAAATTTACGGCGCTGAAAATCATCATTGCGGCTGACGATGATTGGAAAACCGACGGCAATCCTGGCATGACAAAGGCTACGGCAGCAGCGCTGGCTGTAGCGGGTTTCCTGGCTGTACCGATATTCCCAGCCGACAGGCCAGACAAGGCGACAGACTTTAACGACTTGCACCAACTATCGGGCCTGGACGCGGTTAAGGGCTGTATCGAGGCGGCGCCCATGTGCGCGACAGGAGATGCAAATTTGCATGTCCTCACGGACTGGCCAGAGTTGCAACCATTGATAGCGCAGATTGACGCTCAGGAATACCCAATAGACGCATTACCGGCGGCGGTGCGATGTGCGGTGCAGGAAGTCGCAGGGTTTGTGAAAGCCCCCATACCGCTGATCGCAACATCGGCACTGGCAGCGCTATCGCTGGCGATTCAGGCACACACCGACGTGCAACGGGCAGACAAGCTGCACGGGCCATGCGGTTTGTATCTACTGGCCATTGCCGACAGCGGTGAGCGTAAATCGACTTGTGACGGGTTTTTCACCAAAGCCATACGCGACTATGAGGCAGAGCAATACGAGGCAGCAAAGCCGTTTATCACGGCGTACAAGTCAGACCTTGAGATATGGGAAGCGCAGCGCAGCGGGTTAAAAGAAAAAATCAAATCGCTGGCCAAAGAGGGAAAACCCAGCACGGCGCAAGTGAAGGAATTGCACGACTTGGACAAGCAAAAGCCAGTAGCACCCAGAGTGCCACGGCTGATCTACGGTGACGCCACACCAGAGGAACAAGCCCATGCACTTGCAAAGCAGTGGCCATCGGGCGGAGTTATCAGTAGCGAAGCTGGCACTGTATTCGGCAGTCATGGCATGGGCAGGGAATCTGTCATGCGCAATTTGGCATTGTTGAATCAGTTATGGGATGGCACATCGCTAAAGATTGATCGCAGATCATCGGAAAGTTTCGAGGTGAAGGGGGCGCGATTCACCATGGCATTGCAGGTGCAGGAGGCAACTATCAGGGCATTTTTTGCCAGCACCAACGGGCTAGCGCGGGGCACGGGCTTTCTGGCGCGGTTTCTGGTGTCATGGCCACAGTCAACGCAGGGCACGCGCCATTTCACAGAGGCACCGGCCAACTGGCCAGCACTGGCGACATTCAATAGCAGATTGACGCTGATCTTGAATCGGCCA
>CAIQVX010000373.1 GCA_903875275.1 uncultured beta proteobacterium
CTGCGTCCACAAACGGAAAGGCGTCGGGTAGCGGCATGCACAGTGCGGCCGGTGCCAGCGTGTGCGTGCCAAAGCCGCCGGTGCCTGACAGGCAGGCCACGTGCTGGCCCACCTTCAGGTGCGTGACGCCTTCGCCCACCGCCTGCACGATGCCTGCGTACTCGGAGCCCGGCACAAAGGGCAGGGCGGGCTTCATCTGGTATTTGTTCTGCACGATCAGCAGGTCCGGAAAATTCAGGCTGGCGGCCTTGATCTCCAGCAGCACCTGACCGGCCTTGGGCTCTGGCGTCGGGAGCTCTTTCCAGGTCAGGGCGTCGGCGCCCACAGGGTTTTCGCAAAGCCAGGCATGCATGGGGATGTCTCCAAAGAAGTTGCGCCGATGATAGGGGTAGGCGCTTGCTGTTATTGTCTCAGGCGTGACGACATGGCCACCTACAATGAAGAACAACTTCCCTTCCCATGAAAATTCTTATTTCGAATGACGACGGTTATCAGGCGCCCGGCATCGTGGCGCTCTATGAAGCCCTGAAAGACGTGGCCGAGGTCGAGGTGATTGCGCCCGAACAGAACAACAGTGCCAAATCGAATGCGTTGACGCTGCACAGCCCGCTCTACGTGCAGCGCGCCAGCAATGGTTTTCGCTATGTCAACGGGACGCCGGCTGATTGCATGCACATTGCGCTGACCGGCTTGCTGGGCTATCGACCCGATCTGGTGGTATCCGGCATCAACAACGGCGCCAACATGGGCGACGACACGATCTACTCCGGCACCGTGGGTGCGGCCATGGAAGGCTATCTTTTTGGGGTGCCGGCCATCGCCTTTTCTCAGGTCGAGAAGAATTGGGCGCATCTGGACGCCGCGGCACAGAAGGCGCGTGATCTGGTGCTTCAGATGTCGAATCACAAATTGATTGGAAGCAATGCCTGGCTGCTTAATGTCAATATTCCGAATCTGCCGCTGGACAAACTGGGACATGTCAAACTGTGTCGACTGGGGCGCCGACACGCGGCGGAGTCGGTGATAACGCAGACCAATCCGCGCGGTGAAACCATGTACTGGATTGGCGCCGCTGGTGCCGTCAAGGATGATGCAGATGGTACGGACTTTCATGCCACAACGCAGGGCCACATTTCGATGACGCCTCTGAAAGTGGACTTGACCGACCACGATCATCTGAGCTACTGGGCGCAGACGGCAGCGCGCCTGACGACCCAGGGTTGAGCATGAAAGAGCGTCCCTCTTTTCCGGCGCAACTGAACCGTTCTACTGCAAAGATCAGAGCGCCGGCGAGCCCGGCGGCCCAGATGCCCGCGCACGGGATCGGTCTTGATTCCAGTGCCGTGCGCCAGCACATGGTGCGCAGGCTCGCCAGTCAGGGGCTCACGGACCCCCGCGTGCTGGCGGCTATGCAACAGGTTGAGCGACATCGTTTTGTGGACAGTGCTCTGGTGAATCAGGCTTACGAGGACACCAGTTTGCCCATTGGTCTGGGACAGACCATCTCAAAGCCGAGTGTGGTTGCCCGCATGGCGGAACTGCTTTGCCAGGGTGTCGGCGGCAAATTGGGTCGGATTCTGGAAATTGGCACAGGTTGCGGCTACCAGGCGGCGGTGCTGAGCCTGCTGGCCGGCGAGGTCTACAGCATGGAGCGACTGCGCGGTCTGCATGAGAAGGCACGTGACAATCTGCGCTACCTGCGCCTGCCCAACCTGCACCTGCTGTTTGGCGATGGCATGCTGGGTTACGCCAAGGGTGCACCCTACGCCGCCATCATTGCGGCGGCGGGAGGTGATGCCGTGCCGCAGGCCTGGCTCGACCAACTCGCCGTTGGCGGGCGCCTGGTGGCGCCGGTGGTGAGTGGCTCGGGCGCGCCGGGGCAGCAGACCTTGCTGGTGATCGACAAGACGGCTCAGGGCATGCGTCAGTCCGTGCTGGAAGGCGTTCACTTCGTCCCTCTAAAATCTGGCCTTGCATGAAGGGGTGTTCTATGTCAGGTTTGCGTTTGTGTTCCGGTTCGATGCTGTGGATGGTGCTGCTCAGTGCCGTGCTTGCCGGATGCGGCTCCAAGGTGATCAATCGGGCGCCGGTTGAAGACCGGGGTGTGGTCATTTTGCCCAGCAGGCCAGTAGCTGTGGCGGAGCCTGTGGCACCCCAGATCAAAGCGCTGCCCGGTTCCGAGAATGCGGGCAAGTCCGGTTACTACACAGTCAAGCCGGGCGATACGTTGATACGTATCGCGCTCGACCACGGTCAGGGCGCCAAGGACATTGCACGCTGGAGCGGTGTCGAAAATCCCCATCGGATCGAAGTAGGACAGGTACTGCGCGTCGAGCCCCCTGCTGGCGGCGCTGTGGTCAGCAAGCCGGTAACGGCGGCAAGCGCGACACCTCTTACGCCGGCACCGGCCCCAAGCCCGGCACGGGCGGCGGCGACCGACAGGCCGATAGCGGCAAGTGCTCCTGCCGCTACGGCACCTGCGCCGCTGCCTGCCACGGATGACGAAATCGGATGGATTTGGCCTACCGGTGGTGCCGTGCTGGCCGGCTTTGACGAGGTCAAGAACAAGGGCCTTGATATTGCCGGCACGGCCGGTGAGCCGGTTCTTGCAGCGGCGGATGGACGCGTTGTCTATGTCGGCGCTGGTTTGCGTGGCTACGGCAATTTGATCATTCTGAAGCACAACAACACCTACCTGACGGCCTATGCCCACAATCAGACCCTGCTGGTCAAGGAGGATCAGGCAGTGCGCAAGGGGCAGAAGATTGCCGAAATGGGTAACAGCGATGCGGACCGGGTGAAACTGCATTTTGAGGTGCGCCGTCAGGGCAAGCCGGTTGATCCGGCCAAGTACCTGCCTGCCAGGTAATCCGAAGTTGCCGGCTCGATGAGTACGACGCCCGAGTGGCTGTTGGTGGAGTCGCTGGATCTGGAGGCGCAGGGTGTGGCGCAC
>CAIQVX010000374.1 GCA_903875275.1 uncultured beta proteobacterium
GCCACATCATCGACAGCCGGCAGTTCACCGACCTGGCCACCAACCCGTTCTTCAATACCATCGATTTCAGAGCCGTGCCCCCGTCGTACCGCACGCTGGTGCCGGAATACGTGAAGGACTACGTCTCCTTGAACCAGTTTGCGGCCTGAGCCAACACCGGCGTGCTTCCAGGCACACAGGTTCCGGTGATACACTTATTTATGTGTTAATTCCAAAGGGTCAAGACAATGGCAGGCACCGTCAATTTCACCGGCGCGGTTGATCGCGATCTGCTCAAGCGCGCCAAAATCATTGCCGCCAAGAGCGACACCTCAGTCAATGCGCTGTTCAACGCCGAGCTTCGCCATCTGGTCGAAACTTTCGAGGCGGCTGAAGCGACAGGTAACCAGAATTACCGGCGACTGCTAGACTTTTCGCTTGGGCGGCTCGCGGGCGACGACGCCATGCGCGCGCTGGGCATCGACAGCGAAGAAGACCTGTTCCTGTTGATGGCGCAAGCCCACCTGCCGATGCCGCGATTGCCGGAGGCCGACACGCGCGACATGGTCGATCAACTGAAATCGCTGGCAAGCTGAGCCGCCCGCGATGGCCCCGAATGTTGTTCTGCTGCCTGACGCCGGGCCGCTTATCACGCTCGCCTATGCGGATGCGCTCGACCTGCTGTTCAAGCCCGACTGGCCGATAGTGCTGGTCGATATGGTGCTGCACGAAGTGACACGCAACCAGACGCCGACCAGCGAGAAGCTGGCGCAGTGGGCCGCTGCCGGCCGGGTATCGATGCGGACAACCCGAACCTTCGCGCATCACCAGCAAAGGCTGGCAGCAAACCCCGCCGCCGCCCGCACCGCCAATCTCGGCGAACTGGCGATCCAGGAGACCATGAACGACTTCGCTCTGGACCAGCCGCAGCAAACCGGCGTGTTCCTGTTCGAGGACCACAAGATCGCCCGAGCCAGTTTTTTGCTGCCGGACAACTGCCGCAAGATCAGCACGCGCGCCTACCTGTTGTTTCTGGAGCAGCAAGGCTGGCTTGTGTCAGCGGCAGACATCGAGCGACGCGCCATCCAGGCCGGGCGCAACTTTTCAAAGCTGCGGTTCCCGCCCGAGTAATCCGTTTTCAGGAATTCCCATGCTCGACACCGACACCAAACGCCGCATCGATACCGCCCGCGACATCCTTGTCGGCAAGGTGCCCGACCCCAAGAGCCAGGTCGAGCAAATCACCATCGCGCTGATCTACAAGTTCATGGACGACATGGACGCCGAAAGCGAAGAGCTCGGCGGCAAGCGCAAATTTTTCACCGGCGCCTTCGCCCGCTACGGCTGGGCCAAGCTGATGGACCGCAGCCTTGGCGGCCACGAGATGCTGGGCTTATACGGCGAGGGCATCGCAAAGATGCCGGAAAACCCCGGCATTCCGGCGCTGTTTCGCGACATTTTCAAGAACGCCTACCTGCCGTACCGCGACCCGGAAACGCTCAAGGCCTTCCTGAAAATCATCGACGAGTTCTCCTACGACCACA
>CAIQVX010000375.1 GCA_903875275.1 uncultured beta proteobacterium
CATCGTGAAACAGGTGTTGGCGGCCGATCGTCCGCTGCCACTGATTCGCGCCATCTCCAAGGTGTTGATGGCGCCGCCAGTCAACGATTCCATCACATCAACGTCCGCCCCGATATCAACGTCTGGCTCTGGCACTGCCTGGCCGTCGAACATTCATCGATTGCCGATTGCCAAGACCGATAGCGAGCCAACTCCAGTGCATCAGGCTGTTGCGCCGGGTGCCGAGCCTGTTCGGTCAAGTAAACCGGCAACGCCCTCCCAGGCCAATCCATCAGCATCGCAGGCCACTCTGTCTTGGTACGTGGTCCACACCAAGATACGCCAGGAAGCACTGGCAATGACCAATCTGAACCGCCAAGGCTTTGAATGCTACATACCGATGATCAAAATGGAGAAGATGCGCCGGCACAAGGCGACTCTGGTTGAAGAGCCAATGTTCCCGCGTTACCTCTTCATTCGGCTTGACACCAGTGGCTCAGGGCCAAGCTGGTCGCCGATCCGCTCCACCTTGGGAGTTAGTCAGTTGGTCCGGTTTGGCGGTCAGCCGGCGTTGGTTGATTCCAAACTGATCGAACTTCTTCGCGCGCGGGAGCAAGTGGGCCAGCCTGAGCGGCTTTTTAAAGCTGGAGAGAAGGTTGTTGTGGCCGATGGTCCGTTTGTTGGCTTCGAGGCCATTTTCAAGACGGCTGATGCCGAGAGCCGGTCCATGATTTTGCTGGAGATGCTAAGCAAGCCGGTGGCCATGCGCATTGAGACGGCCAGTTTACGAAAGACTGGCTGAATAGGTCACTGACGATTTAGGCTGGCGGGTGCTTTTTGGAAGCGTCGTGCATTTCCGCCAGCGTGGCTTTGACCCCGCCGCCGTGCGTCGCAATAGCTTTCGCCCAGGCGTCTTTGTCTGGAGCTTTGCCTTCGGGCGCGACAACCAAGGCCGCATTCATTTGCTGCTGGCTAAATAAAGGCTTTGAAGTCGCGTTCGCTTCATACTCGCCACCATGCCACTCATCGCGCAATTCCTGCTGCAAAGCCAGAGGCGACCTGCTGAAAGTTTTTGTGTCCTCCAAGCCGCCGCACAAGCCCGCGAGATCAATATTGTCAAGTTGGCTGCCTGGATTGTTCATTTTGAAATCAGCGCAGCCACCTGTCCGCGCAATTCCGGCAAATCGGTATGAATCGTCTTCCACACCAACTCAAAATCGACCTTGAAATACCCGTGGGAGACGCGATTGCGCATGGCGTACATCAAATCCCAAGGCACGTCGGCATGGGCCTTCGCAAACGTAGCGTGAAAGCTCTCGATATTGTGCGCAGCTTCGCCAAGAATTTCAAAATTGCGCACAACAGCGTCCTGCGTCTTTTCATCCTCAAGAAAAGCCAGCTCCGTCATATCTTCGACATAGCGGTGGATGCGGTCAATCGCTTCCACGATATGACCAAGGTAATCCATGGCACGCAGGATATCGGTTTTTTTCACAGCGGCAGCGCCTCAGCAATCACCTGCGCCCGAAACTTGACCGGTAAACCTTTGGGCGTGAGTACATCAACCGCGACTTTGAGGAGCTGCGCCAATTCCAACTGAATCTTGGCGATGTCCATCATCGTGGTCTCACTGGTGGGTTCCACCAGCAAGTCAAGATCACTGTCATCGGTGTCGTCGCCATGAATTACCGAACCGAAAACCCGAACGTTGGTCACCCGATGGCGCAGGGCAATATTGCGAATGGATTCGCGGTGAATCTGCAATGCATCAGAAGGTCTCATACAGATGTTTTCCTGAAAGTTTCTCGCTTTGAATTTTGCATCACAAAATGGCAACGCCCGCAGTCGGATGAATCAGGCGTCGCCTTCATGCAACCTGTAAAACCAGATTCTTGCCACAAGCCTTGACATACTTGCGCAAGGTCGTGATGGAAGGCGAATGCTTGCCTGTGGCCAACGAACGTTCAAGTCTGGCCACTGCAGGAGCGTGGGTGCCCATGCGCGCGGCCACATCGGCCTGTGTCAGACCTGCCTCTTGACGCGCCTTGAGCAGCGCGTCGAGCAAAAAGCCTTCTTCCTTCTCAAGACGCTCCACTTCGGCTTTCACGCCGGGGCGAGCCATCAGCGCTTTCACAATCTCTTCATGCGTTCTCATTTCTGATCTCCTTGAATCGAACCTGGGCCACTTCCAATTCGCGCTTGGGCGTGTGGTCTGTTTTCTTGATGAAGCTGTGCAACGTCACGATGCGTCTGCCGACCTGTGTGCAGTAAAGCACTCGCGCAATTCCTTCCGCTCCCTTGAGCCGCAGCTCAAACAAGCCGCCACCCATCGCTTTGGTGTGTGGTTCGCCCAGATTGGGGCCAATCACAACCATCCGCCTGGACAGCATCAGATACTGCGCAGCCAAAGTGTCCGGTAAATCCAGAATCTCAAGCTCAACGGCTTCGCTGTAGTAACTGATGACATAGTCCACAACGCATGATAACAAATATGTTATTTGGTTTCAATATAAAAAACATACTGATCCGATCTCAACGGCCGAGTTGCCCCCCGCTTCCCCGCCAGTCACCCCACCGCAACTTTATCTTCCAAGTTCCCCAGAATTGACTTGATAGCCCCTCCCCAGTAGAGCCAACATGCCTGAACCGCAAAAGGAATGAGGGCAAATGGTTTTAGAGACGGATCAAACAAGCTACCGGGCAGCGCAGTACGTGCGCATGTCCACCGAGCATCAACAGTACTCCACGAACAATCAATCCGACAAGATTCTGGAATATGCCAAACGCCGCAATATCGAGATTGTTCGTACCTACGCCGATGAGGGTAAAAGTGGTCTGTCCATCGGTGGTCGTGCCTCCCTGCAGCGCCTGATTGCCGATGTCGAATCGGGCGACGCCGACTTCCAGCTGATCCTGGTCTATGACGTCAGCCGCTGGGGGCGGTTTCAGGATGCAGATGAATCTGCCTATTACGAGTACATCTGCAAGCGCGCCGGCATTCAGGTCGCCTATGTGGCCGAGCAGTTTGAGAACGATGGCTCGCCGGTTTCAACCATCGTCAAAGGCGTCAAGCGCGCCATGGCCGGTGAATACAGCCGGGAACTCTCAACCAAGGTCTTTGCTGGTCAGTGCCGGCTGATCGAACTCGGCTTTCGTCAAGGCGGCCCGGCCGGCTTTGGTCTGCGCCGGGTCCTGATTGATCAAAGTGGCCAGATCAAAGCGCAGTTGAGTTTCGGCGAGCACAAGAGCCTGCAGACCGATCGGGTCATCCTGATGCCAGGCCCGCCAGAGGAGGTTGAAATCGTCAACGACATGTTTCGCTGGCTGATTCGGGATGACATGCGTTTGTCAGACATCGCCGGTCGCTTGAACGGCATGAGGGTCACAACCGATCTGGGTCGGCGCTGGAACGCGCAGACCGTGCGTCAGGTGCTCACCAACGAGAAGTACGTGGGCAACAACATCTTCAACCGCCAGTCCTTCAAGCTCAAGAAGCAACGAATCGACAACCCGCCAGAGATGTGGATCAGAAAGGTTGGTGCTTTTGAAGGCATTGTGCCCATTGAGATCTTCTTCACCGCCCAGCAAATCCTGATTGCCCGTGCCACCCAGTACAGTGACCAGGAGTTGCTGGACAAACTGCGCCGCCTCTATCAGATCAAGGGCTGGCTCACCGGCCTCTTTATCGATGAGGCTCCCGATCTGCCCAGTGCTGCCACCTACAGCAGTCGCTTTGGCAGTCTGGTCAGGGCCTACGAGATGGTCGGATTTACCCCGCTGCGCAGCTCAGAGCATTTGGAAGTCAACCGGCGCCTACGCCGGCTGCACCCGCAAATCATTGAGCGCACCCAGACGAGCATTACAGAGCTGGGTGGCTCAGTCTGGCGTGATCCCAAAACCGACCTGCTGCACGTCAACCAGGAGTTGGTGGTGAGTCTGGTCATGGCGCGCTGCTACACCTTGCCAAATGGCCGACCAAGATGGCGCATTCTCTTTGACCACGCGCAAAACGCCCCCGACATCACGGTTGCCATCCGGCTCGATCATGTCAATCAGGCCGAACTTGACTACTTTGTGCTGCCAAAGCTGGACCTGCCCCTTGGTGGCTTTCAGCTGTCAGATAGCAACAGGACCAGTTTTGATTGCTTCCGGTTTGACGACCTGAGCTTCTTCTACGGCATGTCGCAGCGCCAACGCGTACAGCGCCCCGTTTGAAGTCAAACCCCATTTCTGTCCAACACCTGCCACCCACATTTCTGTCCAACAACTGCCACCCATTCCCCACCACCCCAGCCCAAGAAAGGAGCTTCTACCATGAACCACTATCCCAACCCAAAGATCAAGAGGAGATCGCCATGATGACCGGCACCCCAGAATCCGTCACCCTTGTTCCCATCAGTCGCATCCAGACTCTGAACTCGCGCGATCGAAACTTGAAGGTCTTTGAGGAGATTGTTGACAACATCCGCTCTATTGGTCTCAAAAAACCTATTACCGTCACCGAGCGCCCTGGTGATGATGGTCAGGTCAAATACCTGCTGGTTTGTGGCGAGGGGCGTTTGAACGCCTTTCGGATTCTTGGTGAATCCCACATTCCGGCGTTGATTGTCGATGTCAGTGATGAAGACGCCTTCATCATGAGTTTGGCAGAAAACATCGCCCGTCGGGGTTACCGGCCCCTGGAGATCTTGGCTGATATTGAATTGCTGCGCAAACGCGGCTACAGCGCCGAGATCATTATCCAAAAGACCGGTTTGTCGCCCAAATACGTCAAAGACATCATGTTCTTGCTTGATCAGGGTGAAGAGCGTTTGATCGAAGCGGTGCAGCGCGGCACTATTCCGCTCACCACCGCTTTAGAGATCGCCCGTGCCAAAGACGGAGA
>CAIQVX010000376.1 GCA_903875275.1 uncultured beta proteobacterium
CTCCTCCCAGCTTATCGGCACAAAGCCCGGGTCCTGGTCACGCCCCTTCAACGGGTTGCTGCGCTTCATCGGTGTCAGCACCCTATGCGGGTTGTAGGTCTTTTGCACCAGGCCATAGGCCTTGACGCAGACCTTGCCGCCGCCCGGGTGGATATCAGCGGCGCAGAAATTGGGCTGAACTTCGGTGGCAACGCCTTGCTCAACCTTCACCGTCAATAAATCCGGCCCGGCCACGCATTGGTAGCAGTAAGTCGGAACCGTACGCACATCCTTGGCTTGGGGCTTCATGAGAATCGCCTGTCTCCGTTAGGGTACGGCGCCTTGGGCGGCTCGGAGCCGCTTTGACACCTGTTATTTGATACGGTAAATTCCATTCTATCTATTGTTGCATTTGCATGCAATAATTGGCAGGAACCCAGAACCATGAGCACGAGCACCAAGCAAAACACCGGCGCGCCGCGTCTGGCAAAAACACGAGCTACCGAAGCATCGGCTTCGCCAGCGCAATCCCAAAACAGCGCGCCAGGCATCCGGCCGGTGCGCCGGGATGACCTGAATGCGGTGATTGAGATCGATGCCATGGTGACGGGTATTGAGAAACTGGACTACTGGAATTCGCTTTACCAACGCTATGCCGACGCCGTGGAAACCGGCCAGCATTTTCTGGTCGCAACACACGGTGACGAAGTAATCGGTTTTGTGATTGGCGAGGTACGTGACTGGGAATTTGGCTCGGCCCCCTGTGGTTGGGTCTTTGCCATCAATGTGCGGCCCGACGCCCGACTGGGCGGAACAGCGACCGACTTGCTGAACGCCATTTGCGAGGGTTTCCGCAAGGCGGGCGTGAGCAAGGTTCGCACCCTGCTCTCAAGAGACAACACCTTGATACTGTCATTTTTCCGCAGCCAGGGCATGATGATCGGACCCTTCATCCCACTCGAAATGGACCTTGAACTCTGAGCGGCTGCGCGCATCGATGGACCTGCCATGAAACTGCAACAGAACACGCGTCTCGCACTCTTCAGCCTGCTTGAATTTGCCGCCGACCCCGAGCGACAGATCCCGGCGGCTGAAATCGCGCAGAAGTACCAGGTGTCTTCACACCATCTGGCCAAAGTGCTTGCAGAATTGTCGCGGGTCGGCATGGTGCAATCGGTTCGGGGTGTGGGTGGGGGTTACCGTTTTACAGGCAACGCGCGCCGGCTCACCCTGATGGATGTGATCTCGCGCTTTGAAGACGTGCTGCCGACAGAAAACAGCCAGCGCGTGGAAACACCGGTCGGGCAGGCCCTGGCTTCGGTTCTGTCCGAAATCGATGAAATTGCCAAGGCATCCATGAGTTCCATCACACTGGCCACCATGCTGCGAATCATTGAGCGCCAGCAGGCCGAGCGCGCAACTTGAAGCGCTGGATCTTGCCGGTCGCCGTTTTCGGCAACTCGGCAATAAATTCGATCCAGCGCGGATATTTGTAGGGCGCCAGCTTGCCCTTCACATACTGCTGAAGTTCGCTGGCCAGTTCGTCGGTGGCGGCAAAACCGGAATTGAGCACGACAAAGGCTTGCGGCTTGACCAGCATCGCCTCATCGGCGCGACCGATCACCGCCGCTTCGAGTACCGCCGGATGGGTGATCAGTGCCGACTCGACTTCGATCGGCGAGACGTAGATACCACCGACCTTGAGCATGTCATCGCTGCGACCCGCATAGGTGTAATAGCCATCAGCATCAATCGAATACTTGTCGCCGCTGCGTGTCCAGGGGCCTTGAAAAGTGTCACGCGACTTCGCGCGGTTGTTCCAGTAGGCAACCGCCGAGGTAGCGCCACGTATCTGCAACTCGCCCACCTCACCGACCGGCACAGGATGCCCCTGATCGTCCACGACGCGCAGGTCGTAGCCTGGAATCGGCAAGCCGGTGGTCCCGTAGCGGACCCGCCCCTCGCGGTTGCTGAGGAACACATGCAACATTTCGGTGGACCCGATGCCATCCAGAATTTCGACACCGAAATGCTCGGTCCAGCGCTTCCCGATATCCGCCGGCAGCGCCTCGCCAGCCGACGTGCACAGGCGCATCCTGAGTTCGCCGCGGGCTGGCAGGACAGGACTCGCCAGCAGCGATGCAAACAGCGTCGGCACACCATAGAAGATGGTCGGCTGCTGCTCCCGCAGACGCTTGAAGACGGCTTCCGGAATCGCGCGCTCGGCCATCAACAAGGCCGTGGCACCCACCGCCATCGGAAAGGTCAGGCCATTGCCCAGTCCGTAGGCAAAAAACAGCTTGGCGGCGGAGAACACCAGATCATCCTCACGCAGGCCTATCACCGGACGGGCGAACAGTTCCGCCGTGTTGATCAGACTCGAATGAATGTGAACCGTGCCCTTGGGCGCACCGGTCGATCCTGAGGAGTAGAGCCAGAAGCAGGCCTCGTCGGGCGAGGTCTCGGCCGGCGTGAACTGCTCGCTGGCGGACTCCAGCAGGGTCGAAAAACTCAGTCGTGGCACAGCCGAGTTTCCTGCCATCTGTCCCGACACCAGCACATGCTGCAGCGTCGGTATCTTGCCCATCAGGGGTTCCAGCTTGGGCCACAAGACGTCGGAAACAAGCAGCGCTTTGGAGCGGCTGTCACGCAGCATGTACTCGTAGTCGTCGGTCGTCAGCAGGGTGTTGACGGCCACCGGAATCACTCCGGCCAGAATGCTGCCCAGAAACGCCACCGGCCAGTCGATGGTGTCGACCATGCACAGCAACACGCGTTGTTCTGGCTGCACACCCAAGGCGATGATGGCATTGGCAAAGCGATTGGCGCGTTTGGCCAGCTCGCCGTAGCTGTAACTGCCGGCGTCGTCGATGAACGCAATCTTGTCGGCGCGCCCGGCCTTGAGGTTAAGACCGATCAGGTCAAAGGCGGCGTTGTATTGACGCGGAAAATCGACCCGCGGCGGGTTGGCGTTGCGGTCAACGCTGCTGAGTTCAGGCATGGTATTTCCTTTCGCTGCGCTCAACTCGCTCCTGCAAGGTAGCCCAGCCATCGTCAATTTCGGCTTGCAGTGTTTCGATGTCGGTGCTGTTCAGGTTGCGGTAGCGACGCTGCAGTCCCAGGTAGTCGGCGACCGGCCGCGTCTTCGTTGTGTGATTGAGCGTGTAGCGGTCGCCATCTTCAATTTCATACAAAGGGAAAGCGCCGGACTCCA
>CAIQVX010000377.1 GCA_903875275.1 uncultured beta proteobacterium
CACCCGAGCATCTGGAACCGCGACACCGCCGTCGGCGCTGCGCTGTTCGGCGTCGGCTGGGGCATTTGCGGGGTCTGCCCGGGCCCTGCCATTGCAGGTCTGGGTGCGGGCAACTGGAGCCTGCTGTGGGCACTGGCGGGCATTGCCCTGGGCGCGCTGGTGCAGGGGATGAGAGCCAAGTGATTGCGTCTGCTGCGCCACAGCTGCTGGTCTTCGATGTGTTCGGCACGGTGGTGGACTGGCACGGCAGCATCGCGCGTGAAGTGCGCGCGCTGCGAGCGGAGGTGGACGCTGAAGCCTTCGCCCTGGCCTGGCGTGCCGGTTACCAACCGGCGATGCAGCGCGTGCGATCCGGCGAACTGGGTTGGACCCTGATTGACGACTTGCACCGGCTCATCCTCGATCAGGTTCTGCAGCAATTCCGTGTCACGGATTTCGGCGAAGCGGAAAAGCGCCATCTGAACAAAGCCTGGCACCGCCTCGACCCCTGGCCGGACGTGGTGGCGGGCCTGACGCGACTGAAAACACGCCACACGATTTGCACGCTCTCAAACGGCAACATCGCCCTGCTGACCAACATGGCCAAACGCGCTGGATTGCCCTGGGACTGCATCCTGTCGGCCGAAGTCTTCAGGGCCTACAAGCCCGACCCGGCGGTCTATCTGGGCGCCGCCAAAGTGTTTGACCTGCCGCCCGAGGCGGTGATGATGGTGGCCGCGCACCAGAACGATCTGGCAGCGGCGCGTTCCTGTGGCCTGCAGACCGCCTACATCGAGCGCCCGGCTGAATTCGGCATCAAGCAGCGCAAGGACGTCTCACCCGATCCTGCCAACACGCGCCACGCCAGGGATTTTGTGGATCTGGCAGCTCAGCTCGGCTGCTGAGCGTCACGCTCAGAGCAGCGGACGCGACAGATAGACTGCCTCGCGCCCCACATGCACGGCGCGCGCCGGCATGAGGATCGTGCAGTCGTCGCAGGGCGCGCGGATTTCGTCGGCGCCATCGGTCGCAATCAACTCGCCCTTGGCAAACACCTCAAAGCCGATACAGGGTCGTACAAACCTGAATTCGGTCGTCTTGATGACGCAGGTCTGCAGCAACTGAAAGCGTCGCTGCGGTGCGGCCGGCAGCGGCGCCGGGTCTGGCGCGATCAAGCCAAA
This sequence comes from uncultured beta proteobacterium, assembly GCA_903875275.1. Classification (GTDB taxonomy): domain Bacteria; phylum Pseudomonadota; class Gammaproteobacteria; order Burkholderiales; family Burkholderiaceae_C; genus Rhodoferax. Next base: position 1,161 of record CAIQVX010000377.1, read on the forward strand.
ATGCGCCAGAAAAGCGCGTGCCACACGGCTCGCCAGGTCGCTGGTGGCCCGCCTGAAATGCTGGCCACACTCCACCACCATGGCAGCACCCTTGCCGCTGGCCTGGCCGAACTGCCCGTACTGGATCAGCGGTGTGCCGGAGCCCAGCCCGTCAGGCATCACCAGATGCACGCTGGGCTGCCCTCTCGCCAGTGCCACTTCGCCATTGCGGGGAAAACCGGCATAGACCCAGAACGGCTCAACGTCCTGGCTGGTGGAGTGAATGTCGAGCACATGGTCGGCCTGTGCCACGATGGGCTGCATGGCCCGCGCCCGGCGCAGTTCCGGACTGTCCTCCTGGCCGTTCAGCCACTCGGGTGACCAGATCCGGTTCAGGTTGTGCACCAGTTGCCGGCTCTCAAAAGGTTTGGCTGCATCAAAGGTTTCATAGGCCGCGACGTTGGCAAAGCTCAGCGTCAGTGTGCCCACCAGCGGTCGCACCTGGGCGTCGAGCAGAGCGCACACGGCCACCATGCCGCAAAACTCGTTGCCATGCGTCAGGGCATTGATCAGCACGTGCGGCCCGGGCTTGCCGGAATCGAAGCGGTGAACGTAATCCACGCCCACATTGCCTTTGCGGTAAGCCGACAGGTCGCGCGGCAGGACTTCGATCGTGGGTTCCGGTGCTTGGGTTGATGAGTTCATGACGCGTCCTGTCAGGCTTGAAATTTGCCACTGAGCAATTCCGGCAAGCGCTGCAGCGTCATCCGGAAACCACAGGCCTGGGCATGGCCACCACCGTGCATGCTCTCGGCCAGCGGGATGCAGTCGAAACCCCGCTCGGAGCGCAAGCCCACCTTGATGGCACCGTTCTTGTCGACATTCCAGAGCAGGGCAAAGGTGCCGCTGCGCTTGCACAGTGTTTCTCCCACGAGGCTGTGAAACGGCCCGGGCGCATTGACCATCAAACCGTCCACGCCATTAAAGCTCAGGGGCTGCGCAGCCTCGGCAATGTCGGCTGCGAGTTTGTTGAACTTCTCGTCCATGGCGCGCCCGCGCTCCAGATACTTCTGCATCCGCACCGCGTCAAAGCTGGCGATCTCGTTCCAGCGCTCGAACTCCATGGGCTCCATGTCGAGCGCGGCCAGAAAACCGGCGCTCTCGGGGTACTGCCAAACCCAGATGTCGCGATCCTCGACCAAGCGCACCAGGTCCGGCAAGGCCCGCTCGCGCTGAAAAAATTCCCAGGCCAGACGGGAACCCGATTTCTTCATGTCGAAGTGCACCACACCACAGCGACAGGAAAATCCATCGAGCTTGTCGGCTGCGCTCTTGTGATGATCCAGCATCACCAGCTTCGCGGCACGCTCCTCAATGGCGCGCATGATTGTCGGCGCAAACGAAAAGTCCAGAATGTAAACAGCCCGGCCAGCCAGGGCCGGCAGGTCGTCCACGGTTTTGATGTCGCCGTGATCGAGCCCCAAAAATTCAGCCTTGCCCCCGTAAAAAAGCCAGGCCGCCAGGGCTGCCACAAAGCCGTCGGGACAGCCGCGGCCATGGTAAATAATCAGGGGATGGGGGTCGCTCAGGTCAGGTGCGACCAAAAGACTCAGGGGCAGAAGCGTTTTCATTGAGCCGAATCATAGCTGGCTGCCTAAAATTGCGTGATGGATATCACCAAAGCCCCCGCTTTTTTCACCGGCCACACCGAGGCTGATAGCCAGCAGTTTGATGCCTGGCGCGAGCAGAGTCTGCTGACCTCCATGGAACAGGGTGGTATCGACTGGCCCAGTTCCTGTCGCAACGGAACCTGCCGTACCTGCATCGGCCAGTTGGTCAATGGCGAGGTGCGCTACGAAATCGAATGGCCGGGACTGAGTGCCGAAGAAAAATCCGCAGGCTACGTACTGCCCTGCGTCGCCTTTCCCTGCTCGGACCTCACGCTCGCGAAATGCTGAGCGAAAAGAGTGAACATGGATTGCCACGCTGCGCTCGCAATGACAAACTTGTTGGCGACAATCAAGAAGGTCGCGGGATTTTCTTGAACCGGACCAAGCGGTCCAGTTCGATGGCATCTTTTCTGATCTGGCGTTTGGCGTCGAGTTTGCGCCCTTCAGAGAGCCATTGCGCAAACTCGGCCGGCGTTTCCAGCGTGATGCGACCCATGGCAGCGGCGCGGAAATCGTAGATCACAATCTCGGCCGCCTTCTGCAGATTGACCCGCTTGCCGCCCTGCAGGGCACCGCGCTTGCGGCCAATGGCTTCGAGAAGTTCCTCGTCGTTCAGGGCCCCAACGGTGTCGAGCTTGTAGCGCGCTGCCAGCAGGTCTGCGTAGTGGGTCTTGAGGTAATCGAGCAGTTCGAGTGCCACTTCCTCTTCGTTGAAGGCGTTGCGGCCAATGGCGCCGCTGGCGGCCAGGTTGTAGCCGCTCTTGGCCACAATGATGCGCGGCCACAGCACGCCGGGCGTGTCGTAAAGATAAAAGTCGTCCGCCAGCGAAATGCGTTGTTCGAGCTTGGTAATGCCGGCTTCATCGCCGGTCTTGGCGGCACGTTTGCCGGTCAGGGTGTTGATGAGCGTGGACTTGCCCACGTTGGGGATGCCGCAGATCAGCACACGCATGGGCTTGACCATGCCACCCCGGTTCGGCGCCAGCTCAAAACAGGCCTTGACCAGCGCCTTGGCCGGTGTGGCCACGCTGGCATCCAGCGCCAGCGCACGCGTTCCCGGCAGCGCGTTGTAATGCGCCAGCCAGTCCGCTGTGCGCGCGGGATCAGCCAGATCCTGCTTGTTGAGCACCTTGAGCGCGGGCTTGCCAGCGGTGAGTTCGGCCAGCATCGGGTTGGCGCTGGAGCCCGGCAGGCGGGCGTCGAGCAACTCGATCACCACATCGATGTTCTTGATGCGCTCGCCGATCGCCTTTTGCGTCAGATGCATATGACCGGGAAACCACTGGATAGCCATCTCGCCTTGAACTCCTAAAAATCCAGTGCCGGTCGCATGGCCGACGATTTGACAAAACGCCAGCGCCCGACCGCACAGGCCAGCCCCAGCGCCAGCACGGCGGCCAGCACGACCAGCCCCACAGAATTCAGCCAGACACCGTCGAAGGCGCCGAACATGGTCGCCTTGATGGCCTTGACCACCCAGGTGATCGGAAGCCAGGGACTGACCTGGGCAAACAGACCGCCACTGAGTTCCACCGGCAGCACGCCGCCGGACGACGAGAGCTGCAGCACCAGAAAGATCAGGGCCAGTGCCTTGCCGGCGTCGCCGAGCGCGCGCGTCAGCGCGAACACGATCAACAGAAAGGTCATCGATGCCATCGCCAGCGTCAATGCCAGTGCGCCAACATCAGCCACCTGGATCCTCAGCAGAAACAGCACCGCCAGCAACACCAGCAGCGCCTGCAGCAGCACCACCAGCAGGGGGATGGTGATCTTGCCCAACACCTGCACCGGACTCGAAAAGCGCAAAGCCTGGCGCGGCAGCAGGCGCACCTGAATCAGAAACACGGCCAGACTGGCACCCAGCCAAAGAGCGCCTGGAATGATGTTGGGGGCAAAGCCGCTGCCATTGTTCTGCACTGCGGCCTCCACCTCCATCACCGGCTGCACCGAATGCGCCAGTCCCTGGGCGTTACCGTCCATCTTCTTGACCGACTGTGGCAGCGACCCGGAGAGCAGGTCCAGACCACCCGCGAGATGTTGTGCCGCGGCATCGAGCTTCTGCGTGCCCTTGCTGAGTGCGGCAGAGCCCGTGGCCAGGGTTCCTGTGCCCTTGACCAATTCATCAAGTTGAGCGTCCTCGGGCAACTTGGTGACTGCCGTGCGAATGCCGCCGCTCAGACTGCGCATGCCGGTGGCAAGCACACCCAGTCCGCTGCCCAGTTGCCGGGCGCCCTCGGACAGCTTTTCTTCTGCCAGCAGCGCCGACTTGAGTCCGCTGTCGAGCGTCGATGCGCCGCTGGCAACCTGGTCCAGCCCCTCTGTGATGCGCGAGCTCACGAGCAGGCTGCCCGCAGCCTCCTCGCGGAAACCGAGCGCGCCCTCCTTCAAACGTTCGCTGCCGGTTTGCAGTTCGGCCAGGCCGTGTCCCAGTTCCACCTGACCACTTGCCAGCGCTTCGGCACCGAGCTTCAAGCGGTTGATCTCGGAATTGCGCGGTCGCTTGCTGTCCATGGTGCGCAGCCCGGTACCCAGTTCCTTCAAGCCAAGCGTCAGCTGCACCACCGCCGGATCAACCCGGCCGCCACCGGCGGCCAGGGCGTCTGCGGCCCTGGCAGTCTGACTCGCTCCGGCCGCCAGTTCCTTGCCACCCAGGCGCAGCTGGTTCACCACATCATGCAGTCGCTCCATGCTGCTCTGGGAACCGGCGGCGTCAGACAGCACCAGCGTCCAGCGCTGCTCGTTCAGACTGCCGTTGACCTCGCGCCCCAGGTCTTCTGCGAAACGTCTGGCCAGGCCGGCACTTTGATAGTTGTTGCCTTCGGAGGTGTAGACAACCAGCTTGCCGCCGCCCTCCTTGGCACCGGGAATGGCGTTGGAACTGAAATCCGGCGGAATGATCAGGGCGAAGGCGAGATCCCCCTGGCGCACACCTTGTCGCGCCTGCTGCTCGTCGGGGAGATCGACATAGCCGAAGGTGTGGCGGGCACGCAGCCTGTCCGTCACTTCACGCCCGACGTTGAAGACATGCTTCTGGTACTCGATGCCTTGGTCGAGATTCACAATGGCCACCGGCAATGCGCCAGTGCGGGCCGCCGGGTCCCAGACACTGCTGAGATAGATCACGGCGTACAGTGCCGGAATCAGCGCCACACCCAGGGCCGCAGCAAGCAAGCGTGGAAACCGGGCAAAAACCGCGGCCTCGATTCTTGCAATGATGGCAATTTCAGAAAGAAAACGCATGGCCTGGCCCTGCCCTGCCTAGTCAAGCACCCTGCTGCGCAGGGATTTGATCTGCGAACGCTGGCTTTTGGCCACCCGCAGTCTTTGCCGGGAGCCATAGCTGGGTTTGGTGGCGCGCCGGACCTTTGGCGGTACGGCCACGCTATTGACCAGTTCATGCAGGCGCATGAAGGCGTCAAGCCGGTTCATCTCCTGCGTGCGGTGCTGTTGCGCCTTGATCACCAGCACACCGTCCCGCGTGATGCGACTGTCCTTGAGCGCCAGCAGACGCTGCTGCACATCCGGCGCCAGCGACGAAGACAGAATGTCAAAGCGAAGATGGATCGCGCTGGAGACCTTGTTCACGTTCTGGCCACCCGCGCCCTGCGCCCGGATCGCCGTCAGTTCGACTTCGGCTTCGCTGATTTCCAGCAAGGGCGATGAGGGGTTTGACACCATGCCTCAGGCACCCAGACTCTGCGCCTCGGGCGCCGACAGGTAGCGCGCCACAAAAGCACCCACCGCGCTCGCCGGCAGCGGCAACCAGACCGTGTGACCGCTGCCGGGCGCCACGGTCATGGGCTGCGCATCGACGTTTTCCATTTGCGTCAGCTGCACATCCGAATTGCCCCCGGGCTGAATGATCTCCAGCCAGTCACCCACGGCAAACCGATTTCTCACATTCACCTCGGCCAGTCCGCGCGCGGTGTCAAAGGAGAGCACATCACCCACATAGAGGCTGCGCCCTGATTCCGAATAACCACGCAGGTAGTTCTGCGTTTCCTCGGGCGTGTGGCGCTGGAAAAAGCCCGAGGTGTAGCCACGGTTCGCCAGGCCTTCGAGTTGGCCCAGCAGCGCGGGGTCGAGCTCGCGACCCGCCACGGCATCGGCAATGGCGTGGGCGTAACTCTGCACCGTGCGTGCCACGTAATACGGGCTCTTGGTTCTGCCCTCGATCTTGAGCGAATCGACGCCAATCTCCACCAGGCGCGCAATATGCTCGATGGCGCGCAGGTCCTTGGAATTCATGACGTAAGTGCCGTGCTCGTCTTCCTCGACCGGCATGTAGCTGCCGGGCCGCTGACCTTCCTCGATCAGATAAACCTGATCCCGCACGAGCTCATGCACACGCTCGGCGGCCTCTTTGGGGGCCAGAATATCGCCCGACGCATCGACCACACCTGCCTGCGTCTTGTAGTCCCAGCGGCAGGAATTGGTACAACTGCCCTGGTTCGCATCGCGGTGATTGAAATAGCCCGACAGCAGGCAGCGCCCGGAGTAGGCGATGCACAGCGCGCCGTGCACGAAGACCTCGATTTCGGTGTCCGGACACTCCTGGCGAATCTGCGCCACCTGGTCGAGCGAGAGCTCGCGCGACAGGATGACGCGGGCCACACCGACACTCTTCCAGAAGCGCACGGCCGCCGAGTTGACGGTATTGGCCTGCACCGAGAGGTGAATCTCCATCTCCGGCCAGGTCTCGCGCACCAGCATGATCAGACCGGGGTCGGACATGATCAGCGCGTCGGGCTTCAGGGCGATCACCGGCGCCATGTTCTGCACGTAGTTCTTCACCTTGTTGTCGTGCGGATAGATGTTGGACACCAGATAGAACTTGTGGCCCAGCCGGTGCGCCAGGTCAATGCCCTGCTGCAACAGCTCGGTCGCACCGAAGTCGTTGTTGCGCACGCGCAGCGAGTAGCGCGGCTGGCCGGCATACACCGCAGTCGCACCAAAGGCGAACGCGGTCTGCAGCATCTTCAGCGAGCCCGCTGGCGCCAGCAATTCGGGAGTTTTCAGGGTCATGCGCGGATTATCGGCGCTGCCGGATGCTTCAGGCGCCAGACCTTGAAGGCGCAGCCGGTGGCGATCAGGCTGGTGGCCAAGGTCGCCATGAAGACCGAGCCCAGACCATACCTGGCACTCAGGGCGCCGCCGGCCAGACCGCCCAGCACACCGGGAAAACCGTAGCCGATGACGGTGTACAGCGCCTGCCCGCGGCCGCGCAAGCGTCCCGGGAAATGGTGCGACAGCAAGGCGGTGCAAACCGAATGGTGAGCCGCAAACGTGATGGCATGCAGAAGCTGCGCCAACACCAGCAGTGGCAGCACCGCGGCACTGCTGGCGGTGAGGCCCATGCGCAGGACGGTGGTGGCGCCACACAGCAGCAACCAGCCGGTCAGGCTCAAATGCCCAAGCCACCGGCTCTGGCTGAAGAACCAGCCGATCTCGGCCAGCACCGACGCCGCCCACAGCAGGCCAATCAGGGTCTTGCTGTAGCCCAGGGAATCGAGGTACAGGGAAAAGAAAACGTAGATGCCCATGTGCGAAAGCACGTGGAAAAATATCGAGGCAAAAAGCCATTGCACCGAGCGCTGCCGCAATACCGGCCAGACCGCGAGCCTGAGCGCCTGTGGGTGCGCTTCTTCCTTCAGGTCCGGCAGGCACCAGACGCTCAGCATGACCGCGCCCAGGGTCAGCACCGTCCAGGCCGGAAAGCTCGCCATGCCGAAGTGCTCAAACCAGGCACCCGCCAGAAACACCATGACCAGAAAGCCCGTCGAGCCCCACAGGCGCACGCGGCCGTATCGCCTGGCATCGAAGGCGCCACCGCTGGCCACCAGATGCGCCATGGCTGCCTCGCTCAGGGACATCATGGAACTGGTGTGGGTGAACATCACCAGCAGCACGGCAGCCAGCCACCAGCGTCCAAAGTCGAAGAACAGTCCGAAAGAGGTCAGCAGAGCCACACTGGCACCGACGCGCAGCAGCTTCACGCGCTCACCGGTATGGTCGCTCACGGCGCCCCAGACATAGGGCGCGAACAAGCGGGTGGCAGCCTGGACGGAAGTCAACAGGCTGATGGCAAAAATGTCCATCCCCAAACCCTTGAGCCACAACGGCAGGTAGGGATTGAAGAAACCAATGTGGGCGAAATAGGCCGCTGAGAACGCCGCAAAGGGGAACAGGTGCCGGCTCTGTTGCGGCATGTCAGGCCGAAGCCTTGATCGGTTCCAGTTCCCTCGTGACATCACCGCACTGGGCACGCTGGCGCAACGCATGCTCCATCACCACCAGCGCCAGCATGGCCTCGGCAATCGGCGTGGCGCGAATACCAACACAGGGGTCGTGCCGGCCTTTGGTGCTGACCTCGACCGACTGGCCCGAGACGTCAATCGACTCGCGCGGCGTCAGGATCGAACTGGTGGGCTTCACCACGATGGAGACTTCCAGATCCTGCCCGCTGCTGATGCCGCCCAGCACCCCACCCGCGTTGTTGGTCCTGAAACCCTGCGGCGAGAGCGAGTCGCCATG
>CAIQVX010000378.1 GCA_903875275.1 uncultured beta proteobacterium
GGGGTCACGGCACCCAGAATGGTCGCCGGGTCGGCACCCAGGGCCACGCACACCGGGTACGGTTGACCCGGGTTGGCCGCGCAATGCTCCCGAAAGTCGAGTGCGCCGCCACGCTGCGCCAGCCAGCGCATGATGACCTTGTTGCGAGCCAATACCTGCTGACGGTAAATGCCCAGGTTCTGGCGCGCCTTGAGCGGCCCTTTGGTGATCACCAGACCCCAGGTTATGAGCGGCGCCACGTCACCGGGCCAGCAGTGCTGCACCGGCAAACGTGCCAGATCAACGTCCTGCCCCTCCCACACCACATCCTGGCAGGCAGCGCTGCTATGCTCCTTGGGCGCCATGTTCCACAGCGTCTTGACCAGGCTCGACAGGCCCACCAGTTCCTTGAAACCCTTGGGCGCTTCGGGCTCCTTGAGGGTGGCCAGCACATGGCCAAACTGGCGCAATTCGCTGACATCGTTCACGCCCATGCCCAGGGCGACGCGGCGCGTGCTGCCAAACAGATTGCCCAGCACCGGCATGTTGTGGCCGGTCGGGTTTTCAAACAGCAAGGCCGGACCGCCAGCGCGCAGGGCGCGGTCGCATAGAGCCGTCATCTCCAGATGTGGCGAAACGGGTGCACTGACTCTGCGGAGTTCACCGATTTGCTCCAGTTGCGCTATGAAATCTCTCAGATCACGGTAAGCCATGGTATTTATTCGGCGCGGGGCTGGGTCGTCGCCGCCTTCAGGCCACCCCAACGCGGCGCGCTGACTTGCGGCAACCCGATCAGGTCGAGCACCCGGCTGACGGTGTGATCAACCATCTCGGAGAGGGTCTGCGGTCGATGGTAAAAGCTCGGCACCGGCGGAAAGATGATGCCGCCCATCTCGGTGACACTGGTCATATTGCGCAGGTGCGCCAGATTCAAGGGGGTCTCGCGCGTCAGCAGAATCAGGCGCCGGCGCTCCTTGAGCACAACGTCGGCGGCGCGCGTGATGAGGTTGTCCGACAGGCCCAGGGCCACCGCCGCCAGTGTGCGCATGGAGCATGGCGCCACCACCATGGCGTCGCACAGGAAGGAGCCACTGGCAATGGCCGCGCCCACATCCTGCACCGGATACACCACATCGGCCAGGGCTTGCACCTGCGACCGGCCTATGTCGAGTTCCTGCTGCAGATTCAGGAAACCGGCCTCGGACACCGTCAAATGCGTTTGCACATTGCTCATCTCACCCAGCAGTTGCAGCAGGCGAACGCCATAGACCGCACCACTGGCGCCGGAGATGGCAACGATGATGCGCTTCTGCGGCGAGGTATGGGCGAGGTGCACAGGTGGCCCCGGTGTTGCCGTGCTGGAATGGCTAGCGCGGCGCCAGCTTGGCCTTCAGGCGCGCCAGCACCTGGGCAGGCTTGAACTGCTCCAGGTTGAAAACCGGCAATTCAATGGCGTCAATCGTGTTCTTGACCAAGAGGCCAAGTTCGGTGTCACCCTCCATTGCGAGGCGGCGACTGAAGAACAGCGTGTCCGGGTCTTCCTGGCGCCGTGCCAGCAAGACAAAGTCATAGGCACTGGCGCTGATGGTCAGGTCGGCCTCGCCCTGGTTAAGACAGGCCGAAAAGCGCTCGTTCAACCACTCGAAGTCAAACGCCAGTTGCGCATCGGTGACCTTCAGGCGCAGCTTCTTTCCTTTGAGCATGTCCCTGACGTCGCTTGCCAGGTTTTTCGCCAGTGCCAGATTCAAGCCGGTGACAAACATCAGCGACCCTGGGTAGGCCGGCAGGTAGGACAGCAGGTCGCCAATGGGTTTGGGCAGGACGAAGGGGCTTACTTGCATGGTCAAATCCTTGTTATCAGGCCGGCACAGCCAATTGTTCCAGCCCGGGCTTGCCGTACCAGTAGCCATTGCAGGCACGCTCGGGCATGAGTGCCGTCATGGCCTGCATTGCGTCGGCAGCCGATGTTTCTTTCGCCAGCACACGGCGGAACAGTTCAATGATTTCAGGCGTGTGCTGCGCCTGCGGGCTGATGCGAACCACATCGACGCCCATGGCCTGCATGGCAGCGAGTTCGGGCAGCAGGTTGTAAACGCGCGCCGACTGGGTCTGTATGCCGTTGAGCACCAGAAATTCCTCGCCCTCACGGGTGCGCATCTGCAAGCCATCGGCATGTTCGATGCAACGGAACTGGCAGTCATCCTTGGGCAGGTTGTAGTGCCGCGCAGTGAAGCAGCGCGCCGAAAACGCCAGCGGCATGCGGCCGTAGGCAAAGACTTCGGTCTGCAGGCCGTCGGGGCGGCCCTGCTGCAGCAACTTGAGGTCACTTTGCCCCATCTCCATCGGAATCACCCAGCGCTTGATGCCCAGCGCCGCCATCCATTGCAGTGTTGGCAGGTTGTAGATGTTGAGGTGCGGACCGGCCACAAACGGCACTTTACCCTCCAGGCAATGCACCGCCCCCATGTCATTGGCCTCGACCATGAAGTCGCCATGGACGGACATTTCGGCCATCTTGTGCAGTAGTGTCACGTCGGAACCCGACTCGATCAGCACCTGGGTTGACAACACGACTTCCTTGCCGGCCTCTTTCAGATTCGCAGCAATTCCAAGCCAGTCGGCCAGCCGCAGTTCGCGCCGGCGTGAGCAGACGGCTTCGCCCAGGTAGACGATATCCACCGACGTCTTCGCGATGGCCTCGTAAAAGCCAAGCACCGTCTCGCGCGGCCAGTAGTAGA
>CAIQVX010000379.1 GCA_903875275.1 uncultured beta proteobacterium
CAATGGCTTGCTCCATGTGTTCATCTTCCTCAAAAGTAATCAGGGTGCCGGAGGTGGCTTCCTCGTTGATGTCAATATCCCAGGGTGTAAAGCTGCTCAGGACGCGTAACTTGACCTTGTACTTGCCAGCAAACTCGACCGAGCGGATTTGCAGCACTTTGGAGCCCATGGAGGCCATCTCCAGCATTTCTTCAAAGCTCACGGTGGTCAGGCGGCGCGCTTCGGGAACAATGCGCGGGTCGGTGGTGTAGACGCCGTCCACATCGGTGTAGATCAGGCATTCGTCCGCCTTCATGGCAGCAGCCACAGCCACCGCCGACGTGTCCGAGCCGCCACGGCCCAACGTCGTGATGTTGCCATGTTCGTCCAGCCCCTGAAAACCGGTGACGATGACAACGCGACCAGCCTGCAGATCAGCGCGCACCCGGGTGTCGTCTATCGACTCGATGCGCGCCTTGGTGTAGGCGTTATCGGTCCGAATGGGCACTTGCCAGCCGGCGTAGCTGACCGAGGCCAGACCTTCGGCTTGCAGCGCGATGGCCAGCAAGGCGCTCGATGCCTGTTCGCCGGTGGCGGCCAGCATGTCGAGTTCGCGACCATAGGCGTCGTCGGTCTTGCTCGGGGCGAGTTCTTTGGCAAGAGCCAGCAAACGGTTTGTTTCACCGCTCATGGCGGAGGGTACGACCACCATCTGGTGGCCAGCGCGAGCCCACTTGGCAACGCGCTTGGCGACGTTGCGAATGCGTTCCGTAGAACCCATCGACGTGCCGCCGTATTTATGAACAATCAATGCCATTGGAAAATCTATTGATAATTTTGAGACCTAGGGATTGTACCAATGCAACTCCGCACCCCTGCGCTGCACATAACCGGCACCGACCTTGATCTGGATCTGGTGACCGCGCGTCGTGCAGCAGACAATCTGGTGCAACAGTTCTGTGAGTTGAGCGCCACTGGGCACGACCGCGTGCGCCTCCTTGAGCCAATGCCGCAGCAGGTTCGCCTGGCGGGCCTGACTCAATTGCCGCAGCCTCACAATCTGTGGTGGTGACCCGACCTGTTCAAGGTCTTGCTGTGCCACCTCTTGCAGGACGATTTGTGCCTGCGCCGCATGTGCTGCGCTGCGGGCAAAGGTGGCACGAAACTGGGGAAAGCCGGCCTGCAGCACTGGCAGCAGGCTGGAGCGGATGCGATTGCGGGTGAACTGTTCGTTGTCATTGCTGGGGTCATGGACCCAGTCAGCGCCCCGGCTACCGAGCCATGACCTGACTTCTGCCGCCGCAACCCGCAGCAAGGGTCTGTGGTAACTCATGCCTGCGCGAAGCCACTGCGCGGGCATCGCGCTGAGCCCAGGCAATCCAGCGCCGCGACTCAGTGCCAGCAACAGGGTTTCGACCTGATCATCAGCGTGCTGTGCAATCGCGACACTCCTGAAACTGCACTGCCCCGCGCTCGCAAGTGCATCGAAGGCCTGGTATCGCGCCCGGCGCGCCGCGTCCTCGGGACTCTGCCCCGCCGCATGACGTCCGTCGACCCTGGCCACGGTCAGCGGCACATCAATGCCGGCGCAGAAACTGCTGCAATGCTGCTCAAAACTGTCGGCCGCTGCCTGGAGACCATGGTTGATATGAATCGCCTGCACCTGACCCGGCCATTTTTCGGCGCAGCCCAGCAACAGAGCGGTGGAATCCGCCCCACCACTGTAGGCCACCGCCAACGGAAACTCGGGAGAAAAAGCGGCGAGCGCCTGAGTGAACGTGATGATCACATGCCACCCAAAGTCGCAGGGGCCGGCATCACACTATTTGGCCGTCACCTTGGTGTCGGTGAAGCGGCCGTAACTTTGCAGGCGCTCGTACCGCCGGTCCAGCAGTTCCTTGACCTTGAGGTCGCTGACCTGCCGCAAGGCATCGTTCAAGGCGCGCTTCAGGAAGGCGGCCATCTGTTTGTAGTCGCGGTGGGCACCACCGACCGGCTCGTTGACGATCTTGTCGATCAGTCCAAGCGCCTTCAGACGATGTGCCGTGATGCCCAGAGCGTCGGCTGCATCCTGGGCCTTGTCGGAGGTTTTCCACAAAATCGAAGCGCATCCCTCGGGACTGATCACTGAGTAAATCGAATATTGCAGCATCAGCAACTGGTCACTGACCGAGATTGCCAGTGCGCCACCTGACCCACCCTCGCCGATGATGGAAGTGATGATGGGCACTTCAAGCTGCGCCATTTCGAAGATGTTGCGTCCGATCGCCTCGGACTGCCCGCGCTCCTCGGCGTCAATTCCTGGAAAGGCTCCCGGTGTGTCTACAAAGGTGAACACCGGCAGTTTGAACTTTTCGGCGGTCTTCATCAGTCGCAGCGCTTTTCGGTATCCCTCAGGCTTGCTCATCCCGAAGTTTCGCAGACCGCGCTCCTTGGTGTCCCGCCCCTTTTGCTGTCCCAACACCATGCAGGGCGTGCCATTGAAACGGGCCAGCCCACCGACAATGCTCAGGTCGTCCGCAAAATGGCGGTCACCGTGCATTTCAACAAAATGCGTGAATATTTCTGACACATAGTCAAGCGTGTAGGGTCGCTCGGCGTGCCGCGCGATCTTGGTGATCTGCCACGGCGTCAGGTCGCTGTAGATGTCTTTCGTGAGCTGCTGGCTCTTCTTGGCGAGTTGTTCAATCTCTGAGGAAATATCGACCGCTGACTCCGTTTGCACGTAGCGCAGTTCTTCAATCTTGCTTTCCAGCTCGGCAATCGGTTGCTCGAAATCGAGGAAGGTCTTTTTTGCCACAAATTACTCCATCAGGTCTGTCCACAAGGTGGACTTCCAACATCACGTTTCAAGTCGGGGACAGAGCACGCGCACTGCGTGTCGCTTTGGTCTGTCCCACAAGGTTTCAATAAGCCACCGGCAGCGGATCCAGCGAACGCCAAATATACCAAGTTGCCACGCTGCAGTAAGGCACCCAGGCGGCAGCCACTTCACGTGCATCGCTGCGACTGACGACATCACCGGAAAAATAGTTCCGGCTGATGCCATTAAGCAAACCGACATCGTCCAGCGGCAACACGTTCGGACGCAGCATGTGGAAGATCAGGAACATCTCGGCGGTCCAGCGTCCGATTCCACGGATACCCGTCAATTCAGCGATGATGGCTTCGTCGTCCATCTCGTCCCATACCGACACCGGGCTCACACGGTTGACAAAATGCAGCGCCAGATCCACCAGATACTCAACCTTGCGCGCGCTCAACCCGGCCGAGCGCATGTCGTCGACCTTGAGCTTCAGTACATTGCTCGCTGTGAATTTCCTCGGCAGCACAACAAAACGATCCCAAACCGTCTGCGCCGCCTTGACCGAGATCTGCTGGCCCACAATGCTGCGCGCCAGAGTAACAAAAGCATCACCGCGCGTCTGCAGGCACACATCGCCGAACTGGGGAATGAGCCTCTTCATCACCCTGTCCTTCTTCATCAGATGCTTGCGCGCCTCGTCCCAGAAGGCTGGTGGGGTTTGCGCCACTGCGGCGCTCGCTGCACCCGTCACTGCCCGACCTCCCAGGTCGTGCCCATGGGCGAATCCTTGAGCAAAATGCCCTGTGCCTGCAAATCCTGGCGGATTCGATCGGCAGCCGCAAAGTTGCGTTCCGCCTTGGCAGCCGCTCGCTCGGCAATCAAAGCTGCAATGGCGCCATCGTCAAGTCGTGCACCGGCCTGCAAAAAGACTTTGGGGTCACCCTGTAACAGGCCCAGGCAGGCGCCCAGCGCCCTGAGCAAGCCGGCCAGATCCGAAGACTTTGTGCGATTCACTTCACCTGCCACCTCAAACAGCACTGCCACGGCCTCAGGCGTACCAAAATCCTCGTCCATTGCCGCCTTGAAGCGCGCTGCCAAAGGCTGCTCCCAGTCAATTTCAAGCGCTGCCGGCTTGACCAGATTGAGGGCGGTGTAGAGCCTCTTGAGTGAATTGCGGGCATCGTCGAGATGCACGTCGCTGTAGTTGAGGTCGCTCCGGTAGTGCGTGCGCACCAGAAAGAAACGCACGGTCTCGGCGTCATATTTGGCAAGCACCTCGCGGATCGTAAAGAAGTTGCCCAGGCTCTTGGACATCTTTTCGTTGTCGATCTGTACCATCCCGTTGTGCATCCAGAGACTGGCCAATGGCTTTCCGCTAGCGCCCTCACTTTGCGCAATCTCGTTCTCGTGGTGGGGAAACTGCAGGTCCACTCCGCCACCGTGAATGTCAAATGTTTCGCCCAACGTCTGGCAACTCATGGCCGAACACTCGATATGCCAGCCGGGGCGACCCTTGCCGTAGTCATGTCCCAGCGCAGCGCTGTCCCACTTGGCATCGTCAGGTTCCCCCTCCTTGGCGGCCTTCCAAAGTACGAAATCGAGCGGATCGTCCTTGCCGTCCAGCACCGCAACACGCTCACCGGCCCGCAATTCGTCAAGCGACTTGCCTGAGAGTTTCCCGTAGCCAGGGAACTTGCGCACCGCGAAATTGACATCCCCGGAACTGGACTGGTAAGCCAGACCTTTGGCCTGCAACTGCGCAATCAGTCCGAGCATCTGTGGCACGTACTCGGTCGCGCGCGGCTCCAGCGTCGGCCGCTCGATACCGAGCCTGCCGATGTCGGCGTGCATGACCTCGATCATCTCGTCGGTCAAGGCCCGAATCGGGATTCCGCGCTCAAGAGCCCGCCTGATGATCTTGTCGTCGATGTCGGTGATATTTCGCACGTAGCTGACACGGTAGCCACTGCTCTTGAGCCAGCGCTGCACCACATCGAAAGCCATGGCCATTCGCGCATGCCCGATGTGGCACAGGTCATAAATTGTCATGCCACACACGTACATCCGTATGTGGCCAGCCTGCAATGGAGACACTGGTTCAATCGCACGCGTCAGTGTGTTGTAGATACGTAAACTCATGGTGGAACAGGAAACTTCGGCAATTCGAACCGGGGCGGCCTCGACAATGACGTTGGATGAAGGGTTAATCAAGAGAGTAGTGAAAAGTACCCGTGGGCTACAATTGCGGCCAGTATATAGCTCTGCCGACCCAGCGTTCCAGCCGCGCATTCACATTGCAGGAATCCGAAGACTCCATGAAGCTCGACCACTCCGTCATTTTCTCCAGCATCCGTCTGCTCACGCTCGTGCTTGCGTGCGCCGTCATGCCCGCCCACGCTGACGAAGCGGGCGATGTCAGCCAGCTGCTGCGAGCAGGCAAACTGGCGGAGGCGCTGACCAAGGCCGATGCCTACCTCAACAGCAAACCCGGCGATCCGCAGATGCGTTTCCTGAAGGGTGTGATCCAGCGCAGCTCGGGCAAGCAGCCCGAAGCCATTGCCACCTTTACAAAACTGACGGAAGATTACCCGGAACTTCCAGAGCCCTACAACAACCTTGCTGTGCTTTACGCGGGCCAGGGGCAGTTTGACAAGGCACGCGCCGCGCTGGAAATGGCGATTCGGACCAATCCCAGTTACGCCACCGCCCACGAAAACCTGGGCGACGTCTATGCCAGGCTCGCCAGCCAGGCTTACAACAAGGCCTTGCAACTGGACGGTGCCAATGCAGCTGTGCCACCCAAACTGGCACTGATTCGCGAACTGTTCAGCCCGACGAACAAAGGGCAGCGCCCGACCCTTGCAGCAGCAGCCACTCCGCCCGTCCCTGCCCCGGTAGCAAGCAAGCCGGTAGCAACTGTTCCGGCACCAACAACACCCCCTGCAGCCACACCGGCGCCAGCGGCTTCGACAACCGGGGCCAGCGCGGCGGCCGCCAAGCCCACCCCACCTGTCACCGCCAGTGCCGCGGAAGATGCGGCACGGGAAGCCGTGCTCGCCTGGGCCAAGGCCTGGTCCGCCAAGGACATGAACTCGTACCTGGCAGCCTACGGCAAGGACTTCACGCCACCGGGCAACCAGTCGCGCAGCGCGTGGGAAGAAGACCGTCGCAAGCGGATCGTTGGAAAGAACAACATCAGCATCAAGCTCGACAACCTCACTGTCGCGCTGACCGGCAACACGGCGATCGCCAAGTTCCGCCAGCAGTACCGGGCGGGCGCGCTTTCAGTGTCAAGCCGCAAAACACTGAGCCTGCTCAAGGCCGGTGACCGTTGGCAGATCGTCAGAGAATCCTCAGGAAATTGATGACGGCCAGCCAGTCGTGGCGGCCGCGGCTGGCGACACCGTTTTCCACTATCGTCCGATGACCCCATGAGGTGGCTTTCTCCTGTCATTTTATTTGCAGTTGCTGTCGCTTGTTCGACGTCGGCCGGTGCCGCCGTCCAAAAGAAGTCCGCCGCCAAGAGCAAGGTGCGCAAGGCCGTCCCCGGACCCGTAGCACCCGTGCCGCCCATTGATCCCGGTTTGGCCGAAACCCGGCTGATTCAGATCTACCGCCTGCTGGCAAGTTCACAAAGTCGGGAAGCACTGGACCAGGCGCAGAGTCTGGTTCGCGACTATCCGAATTTTCAGCTGGCGCAACTGGTTTACGGTGATCTGCTGTCGGCACGTTTCCGTCAGGTGCAAACTCTCGGTGACGTGCCACAGCCCGTTTCCAAAGCTGGGGCCACGGCATTGGGCGAGTTGCGTGACGAATCCTCGTTGCGCCTGAAGGCGTTGCGCGAGCGCCCGCCGGTCGGAGCCATCCCCTCCCAGTTTCTGGCGCTGTCTTCACGCAATCGGCACGCCATTGCCGTGGACGCTTCGCGCTCCCGTCTGTATCTGTTTGAAAACCAGACCTCCGGCCTCACGCTGATCGCCGACTACTACATCTCGATCGGAAAATCCGGGTATGAAAAGAAGGTCGAGGGCGACGCCCGAACACCTCTGGGTGTCTACTTCATTACCGGCAGTCTGAGCCCACAGACACTTAAGGACTTCTACGGTTCCGGCGCTTTGCCGATCAACTATCCCAATGAACTTGACAGCAGACGCGGCAAGACCGGTAGCGGTATCTGGCTGCACGGCACGCCGTCAAACCAGTTCGCACGGCCACCGCAAGCCACCGATGGGTGTGTCGTGCTGTCCAACCCGGACCTCAGTCAGATCATGAGAACAGTGCAGAGCCGCACCACGCCGGTCGTGATAGCGCGAAGCCTGCAATGGGTTACGCCGAGCACGGCCCGTATCGAGGGCAAGCCCTTTGAGAACGCGCTGGCGGCCTGGCAGAATGCCAAATCGCGCGGTGACATGAATGAGGTGCTGAGTTTCTACAGCACCGACTTTCACAGTAACGGCAAGACCCTGTCGGAATGGACACCGGCTCTTCGCAATCAGCTCGACAAGGTACGAGGCCGTTCCTTGCAGTTCAAGGACCTCTCCATGCTGCGCTGGACCGACAGCGCCGATACCATGGTGGTCACTTTCGGCGAAGTGGCCGACGGCAGCCGCAGCGGTTCGACCCGGCGCCAATACTGGGAACGCCAGGGTGGTCAGTGGAAGATATTTTATGAAGGAGTGATTGGATGAAATTGACACGTTTGCCTGGGGTAGCCGCATTCGCGTTCGCTGCCACGATCCAGTTTTTTGCAACAAGCGGGGTCTTGGCGGAAGAAGCGCCGCGAGTCAAATTCACGACATCGGCTGGTGCCTTTGTGGTGGAGGTCTACCCCGATAAAGCGCCCAAGACAGTGGCGAACTTCTTGCAGTACGTCAGGGATAAACACTATGACGGCACCATCTTTCACCGCGTCATAGACAACTTCATGGTGCAGGGCGGCGGTTATGATGCCAAGTACTGGCAGAAGCCGACCCGGCCCCCGGTCACTCTGGAGGCCAGCAACGGTCTCAAGAACGACCTTGGAACCATCGCGATGGCACGCACCAGCGACCCGCACTCGGCCACCAGCCAGTTTTTCATCAATGTCACTGACAATGCCAAGCTCAATGCCCCCTCGCCTGACGGCTTTGGCTACACGGTATTTGGCAAAGTCGTGAGCGGCGCTGAGGTGATTCAGAAAATTAAAACCACACCCACCGGCCCCGGTGGTCCCTTCACCAGCGACGTTCCCAAGGCACCGATTCTCATCAACTCCGCAACCGTCGAAAAGAAATCATGAGCAACCCAAAAGTCGAACTCCACATCGCCAACCATGGCGTCATCACGCTTGAACTCGACGCGGACAAGGCCCCCAAGTCAGTGGCCAACTTTCTGAGCTATGTAAACAAGGGACATTACAACAACACCATTTTTCACCGGATCATTCCAAATTTCATGGTTCAGGGCGGCGGCATGGAGCCCGGCATGAAAGAGAAACGTGGTGACAAACCTATCGACAACGAGGCCAACAACGGGCTCAAGAACCTAAATTACACGGTGGCCATGGCCCGCACCAACGACCCGCACTCCGCCACGGCACAGTTCTTTATCAACGTCGCGGACAACGGCTTCCTCAACCACACCAGCATCTCGCCGCAAGGCTGGGGCTACGCGGTATTTGGCAAGGTCGTGTCTGGCACCGAGATCGTCGACAAGATCAAGACCGTCAAGACTGCCCGGCGCGGTTACCACGACGACGTGCCGGTTGAGGATGTGGTTCTGGAGAAGGCGGTAGCCCTCTGACATGAGCGCTCCGGTGGCGGCTGTCGCTGCGCACGCCATCAGCCTGCTGCAGGCGCCAGCGCACTGGCGTCGGATTGATTTCATCGCGGACCTGCACCTCCAGGACTGCGATGATGGCAATTTCGGCGCCTGGAAGGACTTCATGGAGAGCACGCCGGCGGACGCGGTGTTCATCCTTGGCGATCTCTTTGAAGTGTGGGTCGGCGACGACGTCATCGACGATCCTCTAGCGACGGATTTTGCCGCCCGCTGCGCCCGGGTGCTTGCCGAGGCGGCAAAACGCCTTTCTGTCTATTTCATGCACGGCAACCGCGACTTCCTGCTCGGGCCCGCTTATGCCAGTGCCTGCGCCATGAAACTGCTGGACGACCCGACGCTGCTCGAATTTGCCGGTCAGCGCTGCCTGCTGTCACACGGCGACGCGCTGTGCTTGCAAGACCATGACTACATGGCGTTTCGTGCCCAGGTTCGCAATGCGCGATGGCGCCAGGCCTTTCTTTCACAGCCCCTGGTGCAGCGACAGGCTGTGGGGCGTGAAATGCGCTCGCAAAGTGAAGCCTACAAACGAATGGGCGCGGCTGGCCACGACAAACTGGTCGACCTCGACCTGGCAGGCAGTTGCGAATGGTTGCGAACCGCGGTGGCTACAACCCTGATCCATGGACACACGCATCGGCCCGGCGAGCACCAGTTGCAGGACGGTTACCGTCGCATCGTGCTGAGTGACTGGGACGTTGGTGCCACTCCGGCGCGCTGTTCCGTGCTGCGCTTAAGCGCAACTGACAAACTGTCGGACCAGCCGAGCGTTGTCTTTGAACGTCTGTCGCTACCGCTGTCTAAACGTCGATCTCGTCGATTTGCGACGGATCCAGAAACTGCTCGGCGTAGATCCTGAAGACACCTTTTTGAACAAATATGTCGTACAGATCAGGATCAATATGCCCGTTGGCCTTGAACTTGTTCATGGTGGCCACCGCCTGTGACAGCTTCATGCCGGATTTGTAGGGCCTGTCAGTGGCCGTCAGTGCCTCGAAGATGTCGGCAATACCCATGACCCGCGCCTGAACAGACATCTGGTCACGCGCCAGACCTTTGGGATAGCCCTTGCCGTCGACGCGTTCATGGTGGCCGCCTGCGTATTCCGGCACATTCTTGAGGTACTTGGGCCACGGCAGTTGCTCCAGCATCCTGATCGTGGTGACGATGTGCTGATTGATGACTTTGCGCTCGCTTGCCGTCAGCGTGCCGGCGCGTATCGAGAGGTTCTCGAGTTCATCCGCCGTCAGAAACTCCGATTCCACACCCTCCACATTGCACCAGCGGCGTTCTCGGGCAATCGCCCTCACCCGCTGCTGGGCAAGTTCGCTCATTGTTTCACCACCGATATTGCTGCTGCGCAGGAACTCACGGTCGTCATCGAGGTCTTCAATGGCAGCCCGAACTCCGACATCAACAGCGGCTTCCGCCTGCGGATCAACGCAGGGACGCAGCGCCAGTTGCTGACGCAGCGCCTGCAACTCAGCGTCCCGTTTGAGGACCTCAAAACGTGTGTCAATCAGGTCGATACGGTCAAAAAGTGTCTGCAGCTTGGTGGCCTTGTCCACCACGTGCACCGGTGTTGTGATCTTGCCGCAATCATGCAGCAGCCCGGCGATCTTGAGTTCATATCGGTCCCGATCATCCATCCTGAATCCGGCCATGGGTCCTTCGGTGGTTGCAGCCACCGCTTCCGCCAGCATCATGGTCAGCGCCGGCACACGCTGGCAATGCCCCCCCGTGTACGGAGACTTTTCATCAATTGCCAGATTGATCAGATTGATGAACGCTTCAAACAGTTCTTCCAGTTGCGTCAGCAGCAACCGGTTGCTCAGGGCAATGGCAGCCTGCGACGCCAGCGACTCAGCCAGGCTCTGATCAGCCGTTGAAAATGGCACAACCTCCTTGCTGCGGGGGTCCTGCGCATTGATCAGTTGCAGAACGCCAATCACCTCGCCTTCGTGGTCTTTCATCGGTACGGCCAGGAAGGACTTTGAACGATAGCCTGTGCGCTCATCGAAACGTCGGGTACCAGAGAAATCGAAATTGGGTTCGGTGTAAGCGTCTGCAATGTTGACGGTCTGCACATGAATCGCGGCATAGCCCGCGACCAGCGAGTCATTCTGTTCGCCGCCTTCCCCGTACAGGGGCAAGTCCGGGAAACTGATGGCACTGCCGGAAGTACCACCCATCGCAATATTCAGGGAATCCGTCCGCAGCATCTCGAATCTGAGGCTCTGACCGTTTTCAGTCATACGGTACAGCGTGCCTCCATCCGCATGGGTAATGGCCTTAGCGGCAAGCAGGATGTGCTCCAGCAGGCGCGTAATATCACGCTCCCTGGACAGAGCCGCGCCAATGTCGTTGAGTTGCTCCAACCGCTGGAGCAAATCGTCAGCAGAATCCATCGTCAATCCCCCCTTACGAATAGGCGCCGGCGGCACCGGCCAGCACCAAACCCGGCCCTGGCCCGCGCTAATTGGGCTTGAGCAATACCTTCAGAGCATTCTGCAGGCGCCGTGCCTGAACCGCGTCGAAACCACTCGCGAGCACCTGCGCCGCATCCTGGCCCCAGGTTTGTGCCGGCGGTGGGTCATTACGCCTTGTCAACAACTGCAACTGTAGCGCACGTCGCGCTGTCAGGTGCTCGGCAGGTGTGGGTATTTCAGAGGCCATTTCCAGGCGCAACAGGGAAACTGCCGCGTCACCCGCAGGCACTTGTGCAACCGCCTTGGACCAGGCGTTGCGGGTTGCGGAAGACACGCGAGTGCCAATCTCCTGCGACGATGGCAGCAGTGCAGCGTCGCGCCGTTCCCATGCTGTCAGCACCTGGGTCAGTGCCTCGCCGTGCGCCTGGGCGGCCAACTTTCGAAGCGCAGACTGGGCATGCTCCACAGCATCTCGCTGCGCTCTGAAGGCAGTCTCTCCCAGTCGCGGTGCGTCCTGCCAAGCCGGCGCCGAACTTACCCGATCATCACGCCCGTTGCGGCGCGGTCCCCGTTCCTCCGTATGGCCAGGGGCTGTGTCGTTGCGCGGACCACGCGATTTCTCTCTGGCGCTGTCCCGGCCTCCATCCTTGCGCTCACCAAACCTGGTGCCGCGACCCGGTACCGCCGGTTCGGTTTTCTTCATACCGGGACGGTCGTCACCTCGAACGGCCAGAACCGGCTTGGCAACCGGCTTCGCCATTGACACCGGTGCGGCCTCCTGCGCAGACGCCCCACCCTCGCCCTCAGGCGCAATCGATTCCGAACTGTGGGCCACACCGTCCGAATCTTCAGAGGCCGCCATCGCCGCAACCGCTGAATTGACCTCGGTCTGTGCCACTTGCACGGCCGCCTGCGCCTGCGCCTGCCCGCGCAATGCGGCCTCAAGCGCATTCATTGCACTGCGAATGCCATTGGCGTCTCCGGCCAGATTCGCTGCCTCGAGCGCCCGCGCCGCTTCAAGCACGATCCGGTCGCGCTCGCCAAGCGCAGAATCCGCCTGCTGCCGCTGCTCGGTCTTACGCTTGAAAGCCTGATCAATAGGTTGCCGGAAAGCCTCCCAGAGCTTTTGCTCCTGGCGACGATCCATAGGCACCCGGTGCGCCTCCGCTTGCCAGCGCTGCTGCAGAGTCCGAACTGCATCGATGCGAAGTTCTGCGGCATTGCCCAGGGTTTGGGCCTCCTCAATCATCTGCTGGCGCGCTGCCAAACTTGCCGTCTGCATCGCCTCGAGTGGCGCAGCGGCTTCCTGAATGGCCTCTTTCCAAAGCGGCTGCAGTTCTGCAAAGACTTTTTCTCCTACATGCCCAGCGTCGCGCCAGCGATCACCGAACTGGTACAGAAGTCGATTAAACCCTTTCCAGTCGCCGTCGAGCGCAGTGCGGTTGGCAGCAGCCCAGGCTTTGACCTCATCGATCAGCGCAAGGCGCTGCGCCCGGTGCTCGGCAGACTGGGCCTTGACCTTGTCAAGCCAGGCTTCGACCACCTTGTGAGCCTCATTGCAGGCGTCATCAAAGCGCTTCCATAAGCCGTGGTTCGGAGCACCTCCCTGATCTGTCTGTTTCCACTGCTCACGCAACGCGCGCAGGCTCTCCTGCATCTTGCGACCGCCCATGGCCTGACCCTCGGGTCGATTGATCAAGGCCTCGGCTTTTTGCACCAGTTCCTCCCGCAACTGGTCGGCACGCCAGCGCTGCCATCCTTCCAGTTCACCCGCGGCCGCGAGAGCGGCTTGCGCCTGATTCTCCAGTTTGTCATCAATGATCCGGCCATATTCCTTCAGCGCGTGGCGCAGGGCTGCGGCGGCACCGGTACTGGCTTTACCATGACCTTGTGCCACCTCCTGTTCCAGTTTCGTCAGCGACTGCGTAACGGCCGACGACGCCTGCGCCTTGAGTTCGGGATCGATCGCATTGCGCCTTGGCCGTGGCGCCGCCTCCACCACGACACCCCGCGCGGCACGCAATTCCTCGGCCCATACCGGCACCGATGGCAATGCAGCAGCCATGTCTGCTGCCGCAGCCACCGCCTGCGTCAATGCCCCCCGGAAAGCGTCCCACACAACCAGCAACTGAGCCTTTGAAGCCTCCAGCAAGGGCGGAAACCGGTGCTCAACACTGGCCCAATTACTGTCACCCAGCAAGGTCGCGGCCTGCGCTTGCCAATGCTCAACATCGGCTTGCAGGGAATCCAGTAACGCCTGCGCATCACGCCAGGGCTTGGTGGACAAGACCTCGATGCGTTGTGCCAGCAGCACCGCCGCTTCGCGCTGAACCTGTACCCGATGCTGCAAATCCTCAATCACCCTGACACGATCACCCAATTCCGACTTGAGCGTGGCCAGGGGTTCCTTGCTCAGAGGTGCACCGGCCTTGGCCGCGTCCCGCTGCCACGCCATGGCATCGGCAATGTTGAGTTTTGGTAGGGCCAGCAGAACTCCAGCCCGCTGGGCCCATTCCTGAGCCAGGGATTCCTGGCCCTTGCTGCGTTTGATTTCATCGAGCCGCTCCCGCAGCAGTTTGGCTGCGCCCTTGTCCTTGCCGCTGAGTTCCTTGAAGACAGCCTGCATCTGATCGACACTGGGAGAACTGCTCAGCCAGTCCCGGATTCGGGAGGTGCGCTCGCTGGACGTGTGCGCAGAAAAAGCACCCCCGGTTACAAGGTCCAAAGGATGGGGCTCGTGCGCCTTGGCCGGGTTATGGTTTGTTTCAGGAACCGGGGCAACATTTTGGTTAGCAGAGAAAGGGAACATGGATAACACAGGCAAGAAGGAAGATCCCAGCCACTGCGCGGCAAGGCATGAAATGCTATTTTCGCCGCAATTGAGCCGGTGCGGCAACAAAAAAACGAAAGCCCGGACGGATGGCTCAACGCCAAGTCGCCGGGCTTGACAGCTGACTCAAGGTCCATGCTGTCAGGGCTCGCACAAAGGGAGGTTAAAGTCCCCACGTGCTGGGTGGCAACAGATTGCCACCGCAAATTGCCGGGGCCGCTTTATCGCAGCTACCTGAAGGTAGGGACTGGCTACTGCCGGCGTAACGCCCATCATGTGATGGACAGCGCAAGTTTAGAGCCGACCAGAGTGAAACTCAAATTTTGTTTCCGGATAACAGGTCAATTTGATATGGTTGACTTGATATATAATAAAACACTAGAATCCGCCCCATTCATCCACATCTCGGGATAACCCGAGACCGCTGCCGAACCCGGCATCTTCAGTTTTCCGAGGGTTTTTTCACCAAACGGATCACTGATAGCGTACCAACCCAAACGAGGTGCAGCCTGTGTTGCCGCCTTTCGGCAGAGCATCACAGCAGCCCACGCGAACGAAGGAAGAGCTATGACAGCGTCAAGAAAATTCACCCTGGGCCTGCGAACCTTCGCAAGCGACATTGCCCAGGGCTTCTTTGAGATCACACACAACGGCTTTGCCCTGGTTGGCTTGGCCGTGATGGTCTCCGTCATCGCCTTGACCGCCCGCCCGGAATTGCGCCAAGTCGGCGAGATCAAGCTTATAAGCTGGTTGCAGAACCGTCACGTCGCCATCAGTGGCTGGTCTGGCGTAATTGACCCCAGCGACCGCGCAACCGCGGCCAACCCCAAGGACCTCCCGAAACAGCAGGCGGCCGTCGCCTACTGGCTCAGCAAGAAGTACCGCGTGGCGCCGGAACCACTGAGCGCCCTGGTCACAGAAGCGTATGAAATCGGTCTGCGCAGCAAGCTTGACCCTACGCTGATTCTGGCCGTCATGGCGGTGGAATCCGGCTTCAACCCGTTTGCGCAAAGCCCCGTTGGAGCACAGGGCCTGATGCAGGTAATGACGCAGGTTCACAGCGACAAATACGAGAGCTTCGGCGGCAAGTTGGCTGCATTTGACCCACTGACAAATCTTCGAGTCGGGGTCAAGGTGCTGCAGGAGTGCATCAGCCGCGCCGGCTCTCTGGAGGGCGGACTTCGACTGTACGTAGGCTCGGCCAATCTGGAAGACGATGGAGGCTACACCGGCAAGGTCATGGCTGAGTATGCCCGACTGCAACTCGTCACCAAAGGTGGCACCGTCCCCTTCACCTCACCGTCAGTAGTGCCTGCCAGCCTGCAAATGTCCACACCCACCAAGCCCGACCTTACAGCCGACCAGCTGGCGCTGCTGTACCCCTCCTGAATTCTTCAATGACCGCGAGGTCACAAGCCTCGCCAAATCTTCATGTACAACCGCAACATGCTCCTGGAACAAGTTGACCCCGAAATTTTCGCTGCCGTTCGATCAGAAAACGCCCGCCAGGAACAGCACATCGAACTCATCGCCAGTGAAAACTACGCCTCCCCTGCCGTCATGGCAGCGCAAGGCACTCAACTTACCAACAAATACGCCGAAGGTTACCCGGGCAAGCGCTATTACGGTGGCTGCGAATTTGTGGACATTGCCGAGCAGTTGGCTATTGATCGCGTCAAGCAAAT
The DNA here is from genome assembly GCA_903875275.1 of uncultured beta proteobacterium. GTDB lineage: Bacteria > Pseudomonadota > Gammaproteobacteria > Burkholderiales > Burkholderiaceae_C > Rhodoferax. The sequence continues at coordinate 15,547 of CAIQVX010000379.1, forward strand.
TTTTGGTGCCGACTGCGCCAATGTGCAGCCGCATTGCGGCGCCTCGGCCAACGAAGCAGTCTTCCTGGCCTTTCTCAAGCCCGGCGACACCATCATGGGTATGTCGCTGGCCGAAGGTGGCCACCTGACGCATGGCATGGCACTCAATATGAGTGGCAAATGGTTCAACGTGGTCAGTTATGGACTGAACGACCGCGAGGAAATCGATTACGACGCGATGGAGCACAAGGCGCACGAGTCAAAACCCAAACTCATCATCGCCGGCGCGAGCGCTTACAGTCTGCGCATTGACTTTGAACGGTTTGCCCGGGTTGCCAGGGATGTCGGCGCCATCTTCATGGTCGATATGGCCCATTACGCAGGCCTGATTGCGGCCGGGGTCTATCCCAATCCTGTGCCACACGCCGACGTCGTCACCTCGACCACCCACAAGAGCCTGCGGGGACCACGCGGCGGCATCATCCTGATGAAGTCCCAGCATGAAAAGGCGATCAACAGCGCGATCTTCCCCGGTTTGCAGGGCGGGCCCCTGATGCACGTGATCGCGGCCAAGGCGGTCGCTTTCAAGGAGGCGCTGGCACCTGAATTCAAGGTGTATCAGCAACAGGTCCTGAAGAATGCGCAAATCGTGGCAGAGACCCTGACCGAGCGCGGGCTGCGCATTGTCAGCGGTCGCACCGAGAGCCATGTGATGCTGGTGGACCTGCGTGCCAAGGGCATCACTGGCAAAGAGGCCGAGAGCGTGCTGGGCGCAGCCCACATGACGATCAACAAGAATGCCATCCCCAACGACCCCGAAAAGCCCATGGTGACCAGTGGCGTGCGAATTGGCACTCCCGCGCTGACAACCCGCGGCTTCAAGGATGCCGAGGCGCGGTTCACGGCCAACCTGATTGCCGATGTTCTGGACAATCCTAGAGACAACGCAAACATCGATGCCGTCCGCGCCAAGGTCAATGAACTGACCAGCCGCTTCCCGGTCTACGCCTGATCAACCCATGAAGTGTCCGTTCTGCGGTCACTCGGAAACCCAGGTGATGGAGACCCGGGTCGCTGAAGACGGGGACTTCATCCGGCGCCGGCGCCAATGCACGTCCTGCGAAAAACGCTTCACCACCTACGAACGAGCTGATGTCAATTTCCCGGCCATCGTCAAGAAGGACGGCCGCCGCATCGATTACGAACGCGCCAAGGTCCTGGCCTCGATGCATCTGGCACTGCGCAAGCGGCCGGTCAGCATCGACCAGATCGATGCAGCCATTGAACGCATGGAAGAGAAACTGCTGAACCTCGGAGTTCGTGAAATTCCATCCACCCGTATCGGCGAGCTCGTCATGCGCGAACTCAAAAAGCTCGACAAGGTAGCCTACGTCCGCTTTGCCAGCGTCTACCGCAGTTTCGAGGACATTGACGATTTCAAGACACTGGTGGACGAAGTCAGGCGTTGAGACCGTCAGCTGAAGCTACTGACAGTCGGCAACAGCACCTTTTCTGGCGCGCGGTCTACCAGTGCTGCTTAGTATCAGTTGCCGAACGTCGGTCGCGGAGGGTGGGACCAAGCATACTGTGAATGTTCCCGCCTGGAATGCCCCTGAGACCAACTTGGCAGAGCCGGAAGCACTGAAGGAAACGTAATTGGCCACCGGCGTGTTGCCCGTCAGTGTCAATCCGGGTGCCACAGCCCCTTTTTGCTCAATCAGTTGCTCGCCTGCGTCCAAGGCTGCGTTGTTGTTGGCATCATGAAACACAATCCAACCCTGCTCCCACCCACCAGCGCTGGTACAGGCCGCACCGGTGGTCGATTTGCAAAGTACGGCACGGCCGTTGCGTTTGATCGCCTCGGCCCGTGCCATATTGAGACTGGAGAGGAGTGCGGAGGCCAGGGCCAGAGACCGCTGCGAATTGATCATCGCAGTCATCGCCGGCATGGCAACACCGAACAAGACGGCAGCCAGCGTCAGCACCACCAGCAATTCGACCAGGGAATACCCGGCCTGACAACTATGCAGGCTTGCATTCCTCCCTGAAATGCTTTGGCACATGATGCATCAAATCATGCGCCCATGGACGGCCCAAGTCAAAGAAAATTGCGACCCCGCACCTTGGTACTTACCCTACCACGAAGCCGCTCCCCAGAGACGCCGACCGCTTTCGCTGATGGAAATATTGCCATCTCCTGCCTGACTCAGACCTGCCACCGGCGTGGCGGTCAGGACAAAGGTCTGCGATGGCGTGTTGATGTTCAGGGCGAGCGTGTAACGCCCGTCGTTGGTCTGACCGCTGGTTCGCCCCAGACCGCCGACACTGGTGCCGTTGTAGGCTGCGGTCACACTCGGGGAGTAATTGTTCGAATTGAGAAATATCTTCTCCTGCAGGCTCGCCAGTTCCAGCAACTCGGTCTGCGCCTGCACCCGGGCCGCACGGACAACGTGGGCCTGGTAACTTGGCAACGCCACTGCGGCCAGGATGGCCACAATGACAACCACAATCATCAGTTCGATCAGCGTAAAGCCTTTTGCATCAAATCGTTTCACAAACCAACCTCCGCAGTGTTCAAGCGCCTATGGTGCCACAAGTTCACGCCATGAAATGCGGCCGGTGCGCGCCGCCTGTCGTGCCCGCTCGTCACCCCCGGTGCGAAGGGCGCCGTCGGTGTTGGCAATGGTCTGCACCGTCCTGACGTTCAGCGCGTCGACCGTCACGATCGTTACCGTTCCATCGGCGTTCGCGGTGCGGACAATCGTGGCGTAGGTTCCGTCGTTGTAGGTGATCACGGTGGTTGTCACGTCGCCAACCACGGTGGTCGTGACCGACACAATCGTTCCACCACCACTGCCGCCGGTACCGGCACTCAGGTCCCCCAATTTTGGATCCGTGGATCCGGCCGCTTTCGCTTTCGGTGTGCTGGAACCATCGTCTGCCGCGGGTGTCTTGGTCCAGCCGGAACTTGAATAGCACTTGCCGTTCGGGTGATGCCAGTAAGTTGCGTATTCGGCCAGGACATAGGTGCTATACAAATAGGTCTTGACCCGCCAACCGTATTCCGGTCGGCCCGGCACATTCTGTTCGATGGCGGAGTTGGGTGTGGTGTCGCGAATGAACTGAACCACTAGAGCTCCGTTGTGTCGCGCACCCGTTGTCGGAGTGGCAGGCGAAGGCGTGGCGGCGGTAGGCAAGGTGGTGCTGTTGGACCAGCCAGCCACCCCCGGTCCGTCAGTGCCATTGGTCGGCGGAATCACCGGTTGGTACATATTCCCATCGTGGGTATTTGCAGCCTGCCATACGCAACTGTAAATGGTTGGGTGCAAACCTACCCGTACATCACCATTGCCCCACCAATCCTTGGCTGTCAGTGCGTCCAGTGGCATGTTGAACACCATACTTCCGACCGGCTTGGGAGAGGCGAGCGTGCCAGCCCATACAGCATTGGGGTCACGTCTATAAGTCTGTAGCGTAGCGAGATCCAAGCTTGCCGATGTGGCATAGTTCTTCACCGAAATATAGCCATGGTTCACGTTGTAGATGTAGCTGGGATCACCCATGTGTAATTTCACTGCCGGGCTCAGGTACTGGTTCTGCACCAGCACCTTGAAGTTCTGTGTCAGCGAGGCAATGCCATTGCTCAGAAGCAGGGTGGTACTGCTGGGATTCAGCATATTAACACCGGTCACATCGTACACATCGTCGTACTGGTGAAAGTGAGTGTCATAGACGCAGTTGGGCCCAAGACTCTTGCCTTTGCTGTCATAAATGACCGTGCCGTCACAAGTATCGCCCACACTTACCGGCTCCACACCGGCAGAGTTGAAGCCCGCAACGCCGCCCGTGACGCTCACGGTCAGCGCCGGCGCAAAATCGGTCCAGCCCGATTTAACCCTGGGGGGTGAATAGAGTACCTCCGGTACAGCCGTGACGCCACCGGCAGGCCCCGTATTGGTAGTCACGGTGATATCGGAGTCAACGGTAAAACCGCCAGGACAGTCCGAAGCGGCCACCGGTGCGGAAATCGTGCAGGTCAATGTGGTCGGTGAGCTAGTGCTGTCCCGTGTACAACTGGTGGTGTAACCGGCGAATGTTGTGCCGTTGATACTGCTGTAGAGCGAATTGAGTCGGCTGGAGGCAGAGCTGACGTTGGTTGACTTGAATGTCGCATTGTCGCTGCCAACGTAAGTGGAACCGCACTTGATTGAGATAGTCTTGTTTTGGCCTACCGCCGTAATCACCAGCCTGCCGTTTGCCGGTTGCACCCCAACCACAGCCGGCACCGCGAGCACTTCCGGGGCCGCCGTTACCAGGGTTTGCGAGGTTCCGGCTCCAATGCTGATGGCCTTACCGTTGTACCTGGCCCCGACCGGCGCGCTGATGGTGATCGTGCTGCCGGAGCGTGTCGCCGTAAAACCATTGGTAAAGCGAGTTCTAATGAATTCGGCGTTGGTCGTCGTGTCCGTGCCATTCGTTATGTCAGTGACGGACAATCCGGACAGGATGGTCACACCATCGACAATGATGGGACCCAGCGTTGCCGGATAGGTGGCGGTCTGACCCGTTGTACCGACAGTGATAGTGGCTGTCGCACGCGCGCCGCCGGTCGGAGGCGCAAAGAAGATGTCAACGTCAAAGTGGCCGCCGGTCACGCCCTGAGCCGTGCCCAGATCGACCGGCACAATGGTTACATCCGGGTTCTGGTTGAACATGGTGTTGTTCAGGGTGCTGAGCTGCACCAGCACCGGCTGTGACATGACGCCAATGCCAATCAACTTGCCAACAGGTATGCTGTCCGTGGGCACTGCTGGCGGACTGGCAAATTTAACCCGATCATCGTCGTCGAGCACGTGATTACCGCTCAGGTCCAGGAACGGCAGATTGGAAAGAACCGAACCACCACTGAGGTAATCGAGTTCCATCAGCCAGTTCTCGCCGTAGACAGTGGAGGACTGCACGGTGGTCGTGACGGTCGGGTTGTAGCCATTGAAATAGAAACGTCCGTTCTCGATGAAACTACCGTCACCAATCACCTTTTCACCTGCGGGCAATGCCACCCGCCAGCCCTTGTGGTGCGTGGCGCCCGAGGTCCAGTCCGGCTGATTGATGCTGACCGTGCGGACACGGCTGGCGCAGGGCGTCGCGGCGACCGCAGCGCCCGAGGTGTAGCAACGCTCGGTCAAGGTCTGCGTGAGCAATACCGCATTGGCAGCCGGTGCACCATCCCAGATGCCGTAGGCTGCAAAGACGGAGGTATCTGTCGTGTCGGCCGTGGTCAACATGGCGCCGGTGGCAAAGGTCACCATGTAGCCACCATTGGGATGGCGCGCCACGCCCGGCGACATGGTGATGGGCTGCGGTGTTGGCGATGTGGTCAATAGGGCGGTGGCGGTGGAGGAGCTCAGATCAAACTTCCACATGGTGCCATTCAGATCGCCGGCGTAAACCAGTTCCGCATTGCCGTCGCCGTTGCTGTCCACGGCAATCGGGGTTGACAGGCCGTTGGGACTGGCGGCAGAACCTGTTGTGCCGGCCTTGATGGCGGAAATCAGCGCGCCCGTGTTGGCGTTGATGACGTACAGGTAGGCCTGGTAGTCGCCACCATTGTTGTAGCCATTGCCCACAACGACGGCGTCCACGCCCGACACCTTGGTGATGGTGGGGTTGGCGTAGGTGTAGCCCAGATTCGCATAGGAGGCACTGGCCACGTTATTGATGGTGGTTGGCGTGATTTCCCAAAGAATATTGTCAGCAGCGGCTGCCTCGGTGGCAGGCGCCAGCCGGGTGCTCCCCGTGATGTCGAGCGCGTAAATGCCTTTGCCCCCGGCACCCAGCACGCCTACCAGCACGCGCTTGCTGTTCGACAGAATGTTGGCGACATTCACCGCCCCATCGACATAATAGTCGTGCACATAGGGTGTGACTGCCAGATTGGCCATTTTCGAAATCAGCATGGAGGGCACGTAGGCCCAGCGCTCGGCACCGGTGGCGGCATTGAAGGCATGCAGCATGCCGTCGTTGGCCCCGACAAAGACGGTTGGCGCCGGGCTCGCACTGGTGCTGTCACTGAGGTAGTAGGGTCTTGAGTGAACAATATCCCCCAGCGCCGAGGCGCGCTGACGCAAGGTACCGCCCTGCTGGATCTCGTTGGAACGTACACCGCGCAAGAAATCGAGTATCGTGCTCGATCCCAGGTAGCCACGCTGGGTGACGTCCAGACTGGCCCAGTTAAAGGCAATTTTGGTTCCATCCGAGCGAAGCGTGACAATGCGCCGGTCGGTTCCCTGCAAATCGATCTGGTAGGCGGCGCCGCCGTTCCAGGGTTGGGTTGCTGTTGTGATGTCGCCGGCACTGTTGACACCGTAGGCGATCAGATTGCCACCCCAGTACTCCTTTTCGTACTGCCCCCGGAAAAGCACTTCCCGACCCGACGTCAGGTTGTAGTTGGTAATGTCATCCTGACCGACAAAGCCGACCGGCTGGGTTGCTGGAGTGAACGCCGTGATGGCCATCGCCATTTTGAAAACGACGACCAGCCCCAGCAACAAGCCGCAGGCCGCTATCCAGATGGGTTTGACAGGTAACTTGAACATGGAACTTTCCTCTATCTCAGGTGCAACCCAGCACACTGTAAAAAGACTGGACATACTTGACGGCACCACGGGCAGAGGTGCCGCGCCCCGTGATCAGGTAGGTGTTGACCTGGTTGCACGTTGCTGCACCCTGACGCCCCACGGCAGCACTGGAGCCCGTGAGCAGGTTGTTGGTTGACATCAGCTGAATCGTGTAGCGCTGGGCATCGTTGCCAGAAACGCTTTGGGAGTTGCTATCGCTCCAGGTCATGGTCAAGGGCGTGTTGCTGCTGGCGATTGGCATCAATCCAGCTGTCGCCGTGGTGAAACCAACGTCGAGGATGTGCGGCACCGGTGGAACGGCGGAGGTGCTGGTAGCCAACCAGTTCTCGGCAAATCCGACGGCAGATTCGGCATTGTTCATGGCGCCATCCTCAAACTGCAGATTCCCGGCCAGTTTGTATTGGGTATTGGAGGTACTGACAGCGGTGACGCCAATCATCATGATCAGGACCAGAATCAGCAGTGCGATCACCATGGTGGCACCCTTCTGCCTGGCAGGACCTCGGTAATTTGGGCCAGTGTGCATATTCGTCACCTCTAGTTGCGCAACTGAACCACGGTGCTGAACACCTGACGCCGAAAGCCGTCTGGCGCTGCAGCATAGTCATAGGTCTGATCACCCATCACGTAGCGGTTGTTGTTGACATAGCCAGGCTCTGTGGTCTCATTGCGCGCCAGCAACCAGATTCGGACCGAATTCACGTTGTCCCAGTCACTGACTGCCGTGTTTGAAGAGGTCCCCGTCAAGGTGTCAAAAAAGCGGGTGGTTGCGGGTGTTCCGGTGGTCAACATGCCGTACTGCACCTGCAGGTGCTCAATGCCGCTGGCCACCAGTTCGCGGCTCATGGAACCATCGCTCTGCAGGGCCACCCGGTACAGTGCCGGAACCAGCGGGCTTTCACTGGCCGATACGGTGAACGGACTGATGTAATAAACGTAAATCAGCACCGGAAAACTGGCCACCGGCGTCAGACCGTCAGCAAAGACGGGAGCGGTCGCACCCCTGAATATCTGTCCTGTGGAGTAGCTGGACTGAAAGTAGATCTTGTTGGCAACCGGTGTTTCGAACGTTGCCGCCAGCCTGCGCACCACCAGCACGTCGTTGCCGGCCGCATAGCTGGCGTCGGGAATGCAGTTGCTGGCAAACGGGTTGCTGTTGTTGGCACCCCAGATGCCCTGGCGAATGTTGGAGATAAATGAACCGGCCGTGGCGCCGGTGCCCAGGCATTCGTTGGTCAGCGTTCCAAGGGCACCGGGCGCAATCGGGTCAGCCCAGGTGTAGGCACGAAACCCGGCCTGACGCAATTCCTGCTTCATCGAATTGAGGGCATAGCGCCCATTACTCATCAGTTCGGAGGTTCTGTCGTTGGTGCGGGAGTTGCTGGAGTTGGTCGCCAGCACGCCAATCAGGCCCGCCAGGATGCCCAGACCGATGGTGATGGAGATCATCATTTCGATCAGGGTGAAGCCTGATTCGCGACCCCGACCGACAGCAGTTGTTGAGTGATTGGCTGACATGGCTTGGTTCATCCCGTCAGTTGAAGAAGGTTCGTGTGGCGGTATAGGAGAACTTCTCCCCTGTGCCTGCGGCGTTACTGCCAACCGGCGACGATGCGTCCGCTGCGGCGTTCGTGGTATTGGTACGCCGGTCTACCCAGCCAATGGTGATGGTGTACGTGCTTTGCGCACCGTTGACAGTCTGTTCGACCGACCAGGAACTTTGCGGCAAGGTCGTTGCAACCGCGTTTTGCCACTGCGACAGATCGTCACTGGCCAGCGCCGCCCCGGTGCATGCGCCAGTCACGCAAGCCGTGCTGACTGCGTTTCCACCGGCAAGGAAGGCGGCACCTGTGGTACTGGACAGCACATAGCCACCCGCAGCGGCGCTGGGCCGGTTGGCCTCCATGCGCTCTGCCAGATCCGCCGCCAGAAACACCGCCAGCGACCGGTACTGTCCGCCCTGGTTCAGACGCATGGAATACGCCTGCAGTCCCGCCGTACCCAGCAGAGCCAGGGAAATGATCAGCAGCGTGACAAGAACCTCGATCATCGAGAATCCCTGCTCCTGCTGACGCCTCTGGCGTCTCCACGTAGTGTTGGTCATGGGTTCACCTACTGGAAATATTGCCTGTGCCAGCCACGGTCACGGTGTGCGAAACCGCACCGGTCCATGTTCCACCCAGAGTCAGTGTCACTGCGGAATTGCCGGCACCCTGGGTGCTGTTGGGGTTGAAACGAAGGCTGCCCTGGGCCGATGCCGCCGCATCCACAACGGTGGCGGTCAACACCGCACTCAGGGCCGGGCGCACGATAAAGGGATTGGGGCTGCTCGCACTGGCAGCATCACAGGCCCCATCAGCGTTGGCATCCAGGCAGGCGACCCAGCCCGACAGCCAGTTGGTGCTGGCATCACACCCGGTCCCTGCCGCATTGCGAACGCACATCAGCACCCGGCTGTTGCGCTTGATCGCTTCCCCGCGCGCCTGATTCAGGTCACTGACGAGTAAAGACAGGGCGGACTTCTGGCGAAAGTTGTTGACGGTGCCCTGCAACGCTGGCGCTGCAACCGCAGCCAGCACCGCAGCAATCCCGATCACCACCATCAGTTCGACCATGGTGAAGCCGCGCAACCGCCTGGCAGTAAGAAGTCGAAATTTCATGACTTGCACGTTACCGCAAGATAGCGCCCGTGTGACCCTCCGTCCGACCAGCGGTCGGCGCTGGCGGTCAAGCGGTAAACTGGTCTCTCCATGCATCCCTTCATCGCACAAGCCCTGGCCCTGGCCGAAGAAAGTCTGCGCCTGAGCTCACCCAACCCCCACGTCGGCTGTGTCATCGCCAGCGCCGACGGCCAGGTGCTGGGCCAGGGTTACACGCAGCGCGCCGGCCAGGCCCATGCCGAAATCATGGCACTTCGTGACGTACAGACCCGCGGACACAGCCTGCTTGGCGCCACAGCCTATGTGACACTGGAGCCGTGCTCCCATCAGGGTCGAACCGGCCCCTGTTGTGACGCCCTGATTGCATCAGGTATTGCAAAAGTCGTCGCCTCGCTGGCCGACCCGAATCCGCTGGTCAGCGGCCAGGGCTTTGCCCGGCTGCGCGCTGCAGGTATTGCGGTGGAGACGGGTTCCGGTGCCCAACAATCGCGGGAACTGAACATCGGTTTTTTCAGCCGTATGATCCGCCAGACTCCCTGGGTCAGGATGAAAGTGGCAGCGTCGCTGGACGGCCGCACGGCCCTGAACAATGGTGCCAGTCAGTGGTTGACGTCAGAGGCTGCGCGCGCCGACGGACATGCCTGGCGTGCACGTGCCTGCGCCGTGCTGACGGGTGTGGGCACGGTTCTGGCGGACGATCCGCGACTCGACGTGCGCCTCGTTCCGACCCGGCGTCAGCCGCAGCTGGTGCTGTTGGACAAGCGCCTGCAGACCCCTGCGACGGCGCAGCTGTTCGATGTCGAGCGGGCGTGCAGCATTTACACCGCAAGCCAGGATACGAGCCGGCGCGCCGCTCTGGAGGCGCGCGGCGCGAGCGTCAACTTCCTGCCAGGTGAGAACTCAGACGTGGACCTTGCGGCGATGCTGCGCGAATTGGGCCGTCGCGAGGTCAACGAATTGCACGTTGAAGCGGGGGCCGGACTCAACGGCGCCCTGATCCGCGCCGGCCTCGTGGATGAACTGCTGGTCTACCTCGCACCCAGGCTCCTGGGCCAGGGTCGGGACATGGCCAGTTTCGGTCCGCTGCAGTTGCTGTCCGAGGCCATCGCACTGCAATTCACCAGCACCGAAAGCCTGGGACCCGACCTGCGCATTCTGGCGCGGATTGCCGGGCGCGACCGGTTCTGAAACACAACTTTCGCGGCGCCGTCGTGCCAGGCCGCGTTTCCCTGCGAAAATAGCGCCATGTTTACTGGAATCATCAGCGGCGTCGGACGCATCGTCAGCGTTCAGGCACTCGGCAGTTCCTGCACCCACGGCAGGCAGCTGACCATTCTTTGCCCAGCCCACTACCTCGACGACATCGGTCTGGGCGACAGCATTGCGCTCAATGGCGCCTGCATGACAGTCACCACGCTCGACGCCGCGCAGCAACAGTTCACCGTCGATATCTCGGCCGAATCACTGAGCAAGACGGCCGCGCTGGATCAGACCGGCCCCATCAACCTGGAGAAGGCCTTGCGCGCCAACGACCGCCTGGGCGGGCACCTGGTGTCCGGGCACGTCGATGGCATCGGTCATGTCACGCATTTTTCACAGGTCGGTGAAAGCTGGGAACTGCGGGTTCTGGCACCCGCAGAACTGGCCAGGTACCTGGCCTATAAAGGATCGATCACCGTCAATGGCGTCAGCCTGACCGTGAATCAGGTTCAGGACCAATCCAACGGATGCGAAATCAGCATCAACCTGATTCCCCACACCGTTCACAACACGGCGCTGGGCACACTGGCCATCAGCGCACACGTCAATCTCGAAATTGATTTGATTGCGCGCTATGTCGAACGGATGCTCAAGCCGGAACTGCCTCCAGACTCACTCCCCGATTCCCGAAAGACCCCTGCATGACAGTCCTCTCCCCTGTGGCCATTTCTCCGGTTGAAGACATTGTTGAGGACCTGCGCGCCGGACGCATGGTGATTCTGGTGGACGAGGAAGACCGTGAGAATGAAGGCGACCTGCTGCTGGCGGCCGAGCATGTCACGGCCGACGCCATCAACTTTATGGCGCGTTTTGGACGCGGCCTGATCTGCCTGACGCTAAGCCGCAAGCATTGTGAGCGGCTGCAACTGCCGCCCATGACCCTGCGCAATGGCGACAAGAAGGGAACCGCCTTCACCGTATCGATTGAAGCAGCAGAAGGTGTCACCACCGGCATCTCCGCCGCCGACCGGGCCCGCACGGTGCAGGCCGCAGTGGCGCGCGATGCAAAGCCGCAGGACCTGATTCAGCCCGGCCATATCTTCCCGCTGCAGGCCGTGGACGGCGGCGTCCTGATGCGCGCCGGACACACCGAAGCCGGTTGCGATCTGGCAGCGATGGCCGGTTGTAGCCCGGCCTCGGTGATCTGCGAAATCATGAAGGATGACGGCACCATGGCGCGGCTGCCCGATCTGCAACTCTTCGCGGCCGAACATGGGCTCAAGATCGGCACCATTGCCGACCTGATCGAGCACCGCAGCCGGGTGGAATCGCTGGTCAAACGCGTCGGTACACGCACAATCAAGACAGCCGCCGGCGAATTCGCCGTGCATGCCTTCAAGGACAAGATCACGCACGGCCTTCATCTGGCACTGGTCAAGGGGCAGTGGAGTCCGGCAGACGCGGTCGCGGCGCGGGTGCACGAACCGATGTCGGTGCTCGACGCCCTGGAGCTTGGCCGCTCCATGCACTCCTGGAGTCTGGATGCCAGTCTGGCGCGCGTCGCTGCCGAGGGCCGCGGTGTGGTGGTTCTGCTCAACTGCGGTGAAAGTGCCGAACAGTTGATGTCCCAGTTTGAAGGAACTGCCAAAGCCAGCCACGGACCGGAGCGTGAGCGCCTGGATCTGCGCAGTTATGGCATTGGCGCACAAATCCTGCGCGAGTGCGGTGTGCACAGGATGAACCTCATGGGTAACCCCCGACGCATGCCCAGCATGGCCGGCTACGGGCTGGAAATCGTGGGTTACATCAGCAAGTCAGCCACTTAGGAACCATCCATGTTTGGAGCAGATAAAGGAAGCCCCGATTCCGGCGACAGCCGCCTGAACGGCAAAAAATTGACGATTGGCATGGTGCAGGCCCGCTTCAACGCGGCCATCACTGACGAACTGGCACAGGCCTGCAAGACGGAACTGATGACACTCGGGGTGCCAGAAAAAAATATCGATCTGGTCCAGGTGCCAGGGGCGCTGGAAGTTCCGGTGGCGCTGATGGCGATGGCAGAAAAACTCAAGTACGACGCGCTGGTGGCGCTGGGCTGCATCATCCGCGGCGAGACCTATCATTTCGAACTGGTTGCCAACGAATCTGGCGCCGGTGTCAGTCGGGTTGCCCTGGACTACCAGATTCCTGTCGCCAACGCCATTCTGACGGTCGAAAATCTGGAGCAGGCGATAGCCAGGCAGACCGAAAAAGGGCGGGATGCGGCCCGCGTCGCCGTGGAAATGGCCAACCTGATGGAAGAAATCTCATGATCGAACCGCAAAGCACGGCGCCGCTCAAGCGCCCGCCGCGCCAGAGCAAGACCGGTCTGACCAGCACCGGCGTGCGCAAGGCCAAAGCCAAGTCAGAGCGCACGCGCGCTCGCGAATTCGCCCTGCAAGCCCTTTACCAGACACTGGTGGGCAGGAACGCGGTGGGCGACATTGATTCCTTCACGCGGGATCTGGCCGGATTTTCAAAGGCGGATTCAGTGCACTTTGCCATGTTGCTGCACGGTTGCAGCGAGCAGATGGCCGACCTTGACGCGCTCATCGCGCCTTTGC
>CAIQVX010000380.1 GCA_903875275.1 uncultured beta proteobacterium
CAACATCTTCATCTATCTAATGAAGCACCAGCCGCCTGAGGTGCGAGAGCGGTTTGCCCAGTGCTTTGTGGGCGACGTTATTATTTCTGCGGTTACTTTGGCTGAACTTGAATTTGGTATCGCGTGCTCAAGCATTGCCGCACAGGAATCCAACCGGTCGGCACTGGAGAGCTTGCTCGACGACATCAAGGTTGCGCCGTTTGATGCACAAGCTGCCAAGACCTATGGCCCCATCCGCGCAGCCTACAAAGATCGCAACCGAGATGCTCTGGACAAACTCATTGCATCCCATGCGGTCGCTTTAGGAGTGACACTGGTCACTAACAACGAAGCTGACTTTGTGAACTACGCTGGACTGCATGTTGAAAACTGGGTCAGCAGCCACTGAAATCAAATCTCTTTACTCCAATTCACCATTTAAGAGGGCAACTTTCATGACCAGCACACAAGAGGTAAAGACATTGGCGAGGGCCCGCAGTACTTGAAAATCGTGGGGAAGGTCTTGTACCGGCTCAAAGACATTGAGGCCTATGAAGAAGTCTGTCTGATCCGGAAAGTGTTCTTGGTGCGCACCCAAGGAGGCCCCGAACGGGTTGTAAATTGTTCGAACGACTTGGAATCAGTTCGAAATAGTCTTGGCGGAGAGATAGGGATTTGAACCCTAGATACGGGGTTACCGTATACCGGATTTCGAGTCCGGCGCATTCGACCACTCTGCCATCTCTCCAGATGTGTTGCGGGGGTAATAATAGCAGCTTCACCATTCCAAAAAGCCCCGGAGGGAGATTTGCGACGTTGCAAAGTGATTGATTTGGCGACGCTGGTCAGAATCGCCCTGGCTGGGTTGCTGGTGTTTCCGTTTTGGGCGCTGGCCGACGCCTTGCCCATGCGCCTGTCCGGCAGTGTGGTGCCGTTGTCCTATCGCCTGACACTCACCATCGATCCGCAGCAGGACCATCACAGCGGGCAGGTGGCAATCGCCCTTGACATCAAGGCGGCAGGCAGCCGGATCCGGCTGCACGGCAGCGACATCCACGTTGACAGCGCCGTGCTGAAAATGGCGGATCAGACTTACCCTGCCAGTGTTCTTGCGCTCAATGAGGACGTGCTGGAACTGTCGTTTGCCAGGACTTTGCCTACTGGTCAGGGCGAATTGCTCATGAACTTCCGTGGCCGCATTGACGACAAGCGCAGTCAGGGTCTGTTTCGGCAAAAGGAGGGCGGCGACTGGTACGTCTTCACCCAGTTTGAATCCACCGACGCGCGTCGTGCCTTTCCGGCCTTTGACGAGCCGGCCTGGAAAGTACCCTGGACCCTGTCGCTGATCATTCCCCAGAACCTGAGTGCCGTTGCCAACACGCCTCTGGCCAGTGAGCATCCCTTGCCCCATGGGCGCAAGCGCCTTGACTTCCGCACCAGCCAGCCTCTGCCGAGCTACCTGGTCGCTTTTGGCGTAGGCCCGTTTGATGTGGTGAATGCCGGTAGCGCAGGGGCGACGCCGCTGCGTCTGGTGGTGCCGCGTGGCCGAGCGGCAGATGCACGTTACGCGGCCGCCATGACGCCGGCCATTCTGGCGCGGCTCGAAGCCTATTTTGGTATGGCTTATCCCTATGACAAGCTCGATCTGATGGCCGTGCCGATCACGATCAATTTCAGCGCCATGGAAAACGCCGGGCTGGTCACACTGGCCTCACGCGTGCTGCTGGCCCGGGAGGGCGAGGAGAGCAGCACTTTCCGCCGCGATCTGGTGGGCACGCTGGCCCATGAACTGGCACACCAGTGGTTTGGCAATTACGTCACCATGGCCTGGTGGGACGATCTCTGGCTCAACGAGTCTTTCGCATCCTGGATGGGCGACAAGATCACTGCGCAGGTGATGCCGCAGTGGCACTCGGAAACCAGTGTTCAGCAGGCGCGCGCCTGGGCCATGCAGGCGGACCGGCTGGCCACGGCACGGCGTGTGCACCAGCCGGTGGACGATGCAGAATCGCTGGAGAGCGCCTTCGACAGCATCACCTACAGCAAAGGGCAGGCGGTGCTGGCGATGTTTGAATCCTGGCTTGGTCCCGATCTGTTTCGCTCGCGGGTTCAGCATTACATGAAGACGCATGCCTGGGGCAGTGCCACCGGCGATGATTTTCTGGCAGCCCTGGCTGCTGGCGACAGCGGACTTGCCGAGGCGTTCAAGACCTTCACCGAGCAGCCCGGGATCCCGCGCCTGACCGTCAGCCTGAATTGTGATGCAAAGCCTTTTCTGAGCTTCTCGCAGTCCCGTTTTCTGCCAAGAGGTTCCAGTGCGTCGGCGGACCGGGTCTGGCAGATTCCGGTTAGTGTGCGCACACCCGCGGGTTCCGCCCGTCTGCTGCTGCGCCAGCGCAGTGGCACGCTGGCCCTGCCCGATGCCAGTTGCCCTGAGTGGCTTGAGGCCAACGCGGACGGCGCGGGTTATTACCGACCGGTCTATGCCAGCGGGCAACTGCTTCATCTGCTGACACGCGGCACGCCGACCGTTGCCGAGGTACTGGCCGGTCTGGACGACGCACAGGCGCTGGCCGAATCCGGCGATCTGCCGCTGTCAGAGGCGCTGACGCTTGCGCTGCGTTACGCAGCTCACCCACGGCGCGAGGTGGTGGACGCGGCGCTGGGCATCCTCGTTGCGGTCGAACCCGTGCTCCCGGCAGACCAGCGCAGTGCTTACGCCGCCCTGTGGCAGCAGGCCTTTGG
>CAIQVX010000381.1 GCA_903875275.1 uncultured beta proteobacterium
CGACGGTGTCGGAACCCAACTGCCCTGGCTCGGCATCGAGACCCACGCCGGCCTGATCGTGGCCTACCTGGGCGGCGTTGCCATGCATATCTGGACCATCAAGGGTTACTTTGAAACCATCCCGATGGAGATCGAGGAATGCGCCAAAGTGGACGGCGCCAGCCACTGGCAAGCGTTTCGGCTGGTGCTTCTACCCATGGCCGTGCCGATCCTGATGGTGGTGTTCGTGCTGGCTTTCATCGGCACCATCATTGAATACCCGGTGGCCTCGATCCTGCTGCGCGAGGAGCCCAATCTCACGCTGGCAGTTGGCTCGAAATACTATCTCTACGAACAGAAGTACCTGTGGGGTGATTTCGCCGCCGCCGCCGTGCTGTCGGGCCTGCCCATCACGCTGGTCTTTCTGGCGGCGCAGCGCTGGATTGTGTCGGGCTTGACGGCCGGTGGTGTCAAGGGGTGAAACCGGACCTGCCAGCCAATGCGTGGACGCTGCTGCGCTACAGCGTCTGCTGCGCTGCCTTGCTGCTGGCCCAGAGCCCGACGCAGGCGGCCGCAGTCCTTGCCGACACAAGTTGCCAGGCTCAGCCACTGGGCGGTCGCACGCTTTACTTGCGCGGCAGCTTCAACAGCTGGAATGCCGCCGAAAGCCAGAAGTTCACCTGGGCCTGCGACCGATATCAGCTGGTGACCCGGATCCGTGGCCCACACAGGTTCAAAGTCGCTGACGAAGCCTGGTCGGCCGATGCTGATTTCGGCCAAGGCAAGGCAAGCCAACAACTGAAACTCAAGGGCCCGGAACTGCAACAGCTTTTTACCGGCGTCCATCGCTTCACCATGACAATGAAATCTGCCAATTCCGATCCCGTCCTGCGCATCGAAGATTGCCCGGCCGACGCCCCATTGGGACAGACCACCCTGTTCCTGCGCGGCAGCATGAACAACTGGGCGGCGCTTGACGATTACGCATTCAAGTACAGCTGCGATGCCTACTACCTCAACGTCAATCTGCCAGCACGACATGAGTTCAAGATTGCCGACGCCGCCTGGCAGGAGGCTTCCAGCTTCGGCAGCAGCGCCAGCGCCGACCTGCTCGCCGGGGGCACTGGCAACCTGTCTCACAGCTTCACGGGCGAGCACACGATACGACTGGCTTTCCCGGGCGGCAGGCCACAGCTGGACATTGGTGCCAAGACCTTTGCCGACCCTGCAGTCCAGGCTGTCACTGACGCCACGGCGCTGAGCCTGCGATTTGACTCGCGTGCCCTGGCTGACAAGTCCCCCTTCGGCGCCGTGCCGGTTGGCAGCACGATGGATTTTCACCTCAGCGCAGTTCCGGGTGTCCAAAAGCTCACCCTGGTGATTGAGAAGCGCAGCATGGAAGGCAACCAGGAACGGCTGGACTACACCGAGGTGGCGCGCCTCGCCATGACACGCAGCTCGCAAGGCAGCCAGGAACGCTGGAGCGCCAGCCACCGCTTCGCCGAGGTCAGCGTCTACGGCTACTGGTTCCAGGCGGAGATCGGCGGCCAGACCTTCATTTACCAGAACAATGCCGACCCGATATTCTGGACGCGGGAAAAGGGCTCCGGTGGCCTTGGCGAAGTTGCTGACAAGCCGGCAGCGGCAGGAACCATCCGGCGCTTCCGCCAGACCATTTACGCCCACAATTTCAAGGTGCCAGACTGGGCGCCCGATATCGTCTACTACTACATTTTTCCTGATCGTTTCCGCAACGGCGAGCCGCGCAACGATCCGCAGCCTGGCGTCGCGCGCTACCACGACCGAACGGTTGAACTGCACAAAAACTGGCTCGATAAACCGTGGCGACCGGGTAGCGGCGATGGCTCGGACACCATCTACAACAACGACTTCTTCGGCGGCGATCTGCAGGGCATCATCGACAAGCTCGGCTACATCCAGGACCTGGGCGCCAACACGATTTACATGACGCCGATCTTCAAGGCCGCAAGCAACCACAAGTACGACACGGCAGACTACAAGACTATTGACCCCGGTTTTGGCAGCAACGAGGATCTGATTCGCCTGACCAGCGAGGCGGCCAGGCGCGGCATGCGCGTCATACTCGATACCAGTCTGAACCACAGCGGCAGCGACTCGATTTACTTTGACCGCTTTGGCAATCACCAATCTGCGGGCGCCTTTGAGGGTGGCAGGATACGCGCCGATTCGCCGTATGCGAGCTGGTACACGTTCGACGCGAAACAATCAAAGCCGGACAAGCAGTACAAGGGCTGGGTCGGCGTGTCCGATCTGCCCGAACTGAACAAGGCCTCACCCTCGTTCCGTCAATACGCCTATGGCGCTGCCGACTCGGTGATGAAACGTTGGCTGGACCGGGGCGCTGCCGGCTGGCGCATGGACGTCGCACCCTGGGTGCCGGACGATTTCTGGCGCGAGTGGCGCACTGCCATCAAGCAGCATCGCCCGGACGCATTGACCGTGGCCGAAACCTGGTTCGACGCCTCCAAGTACTTTCTGGGCGACATGTTTGACTCGACCATGAACTACATCTTTCGCAACACCGTCCTGGAATACGCAGCAGGTGGCAAGGCCAGCGAGTTGTATCGCAACATGGAGCTGATGCGCGAGGCCTATCCGGCGCAGTCCTTCTATGCGCTGATGAATTTGCTGTCCACGCACGACCAGGCGCGCAGCCTGCACTTCCTGGGCTGGCAAAGCGACAAAGACACTCCGGAAGTCATCGCGCGCGCCAAGCAGCGCTTCAAACTGGCGCTGTTCTTCCAGATGACTTTCCCTGGCTCGCCGGCGGTGTACTACGGCGACGAGGTTGGTGTCACTGGCGGTGACGACCCCTACAACCGCGCACCCTACCCCTGGGCAGACCAGGGCGGACAACCCGACACCGAGTTACTGGCCGAAGTCAAACGCCTGATCAAGCTGCGCAAGGACAATCCGGTGTTGCGGCGCGGTTCCATCGAAGCCCCGCTGCTGCTTGATGACCATGTCATCGTGCTGGGCCGAAAACTGGGCGATCAGCTCGCGATCAGCGCCAGCAACAATTCAGAGGTGCCGCAAACTGTGGCGATCTTGCTGCCTGAAGGATTCCACGCAGTCGCATTCACCGAAGCCTTGACCGGAGTCAGCGTTCAAGCTGTCAATGGCAAACTGTCGCTGAGCATTCCTGCACTGTCTGGCACCGTATTGCTCTCTCGCTAAGCGCCTGGGGTCGATGCCAGATGTCTGTCGAGAAATCGCACGCTACGACTCCAGAAGTCGATCTGGTTGGCCGGCACCCGCCAGCCATGTCCCTCGTCGGGGTACTCCACCCATTCGAGCGCGGGGTTGACCGTTTGCACGGCCTTGCGGAACGTCTGACCGTGAACGATGGGAACACGCTTATCGGCACTGCCATAGGCCAGTAACAAGGGTTGCTTGATCAATGCGGCATGGGTGATCGGTGAATTGGCCTTGAGGTCTGCAGCGTCCTTGACACGGTCACCCAGAAGCACCGGCATACCCTGGCGTTTATAGTCGGCCGATACGTCGTCCCAGTCCACGGTGTGCATCAGATCCAGGTCTGTCACCGCAATCCAGGCCACACCGCAGCGGAACAAATCCGCGTCGCGCACCAGCCCCATCAACGCCGAGTATCCGCCATAACTGCCGCCGGCAATAGCTATGCGTTTCGGATCGGCAATGCCTTGCGCGATCGCCCAACGGGTAGCGTCCGCCACGTCCGCCTGCATCGCCTTGCCCCACTGCCGCCAACCGGCCCTGTAAAACGCGTCACCGAAGCCTTTGGTACCGCGAAATTGCGGCTGCAGCACGGCATAGCCCCGCGCAGCAAGAAACTGCACTTCTGCATCCCAATGCCAGCTGGATGCGCGCACGAACGGCCCCCCATGCACCAACACCACCATTGGCAAGTTCTTCTTGTCCGTCGGGCTGTGCGGCAAGGTCAGCCAGGTCGGGATTTCCAGACCATCGCGAGCTTTGATGCGCACCATGTCCATGCTGGCCATCTGCTTGGCATCAATGTCGGGTCGATCAGCGCCCAAACGGGCAAATTTCCTGGTGTCCCGGTTAAACAGGTAATACTGTGTAGGCTGAACGTCGGCAAAGGCCTCGATCAGGATCCAGGGCGCATCTCGCTGCCAGGGCACGGACAGACGATTGGTGGTGCGGGGAAGCACCTTGTCCATTTGGTCTTGCAAAGCTTGCAAGTTGTTATCGAGCCACAGCGTCACTTCCGCGTCAATGGTAAAACGCAGACCCAGCACCTTGTCCTCGCGGGCAATCACATGGGCGTCGACATCAAATCTTGGCGACTGCGCGAGAGGCTCGGTCGACCACTGCCCTGTGGCAGGATTCATCAGCCACATCGCCTGCTTGTCGCGCCCTCGGCGCGCCGTTACATACAGACTTCCATCCAGGCCAACATGGCGCACCTGCATCTCGCCGCCGTCGGTGTAAACATTGAACTCTGTCAGTACACGCCATTGCCCACTGGCCGGGTCTTTCCATCGAAGCGCGCCTTTTTCGCCGTCACGTGTCATGACCGCCCGCAAGTTGCCCTGTGCATCGGGCCACCAAGCCACCGAATGCAGGGGGGCCTCCACCTCCTCGGTCCGAACGGTCCTGGTGTTCAAACGCAGCAGCTTGACGTAGCCGTAATCCTTGCCATCAAACGCCTCGGGGCGTGCGACCAAGACCTCATCACCGCTACGCAGCGTATTGCCATTGACCAGGTAGGTATTCCAGGGCTCCAGTCGCCGGGTGTCATTGCCGTTTCTAAAAAAGACACTCTGACGTTCCACCAACTGTCTGAAATCTGACCCGTCATGATTTACCGCAAACAGGCCGGGGCCGGAATCCAGTTTGCTCTGGGGGGTTTCCCGATCCGTCAAAGTAAATGCCAGCCGTTGATTGTTGACCCACACCATGTGGTCTGCGTCTGCACCATCGGCCTTGTACACCACGGTCGGTGCCATAGTGGCAAGTTCCAGCACGGACAGCATTGCTCGGTCGTTCGATGCAATCGTGCGCATGACAAGTCGCCGACCATCGGGCGACAGCATTGCACCGGTCATTTGCTGCGTCCGGAAAAAACGTGATGCCTCAGGCTTGTCGATCTGGCCCTGTGCATTTGCCCTGGGACCAATAGCCCCCAGCAAGGCACTTCCAAGCAAAGTTCGACGGCGCAAAACACCGGGCGGGTTTTGATTCGACATGGTGATATTCCATTGACACAAAAACAAAAAGCCCCGAGAAGGCACAAGGCCAACGCGGGGCGATCACCGTGGAATAGCTACCCGGTCAGAATTTGTAGTTGGCACCCAACATGTATGTCTTGCCATACTTGGCAGACTCTGTCGTCTGCTGACTTCCATCTGCATTCACGATGTACTTCTGGAACACGGCGTCGGTCAGGTTGTTGGCCTGGAACGTCAGGGACAGTCCTTTCGCCGGGCCAGACTTGAACTCGTAGCCGACCTGCATGTCCACAATTCTTTCGCCCCGGATATAGGTCAGCTGGCGCTCATACTGGTTGTCGGTGAACTCACCGATAAAGTCCGAACGTGTGCGCTGGCCGATGCGCGCGGAAAAGCCGCCCGCTTCGTAGTACACACTCAAGTTGGTGACCTGTTTGGACAGACCTGGCAGATCCATCTTGGCGGCGCTACCGCCGGCCGCGTTCGGAATGCTGACGGAACTGTGAGTGTTCGAATGGTTAATGTAGGCGCCAAACCCGGTCAGAGCGGTTGATACCAGATCAAACGGGGCGTTGGCGGTCAATTCAAACCCTGAGATCGAACCGCCTTGACCGTTCATGGGGCCGCTGTAGTCGAGGCTCGGGTAACCCGCCAGACCAAACTTGCTGCTCAAGACGTCAGATTTGAAGCTCTGCTGATAGATGAAAGTCTGCAGATCCTTGTAGAAGGCAGCACCTGCGATATAGGCCCGCTTTCCGAAGTACTTCTCGTATGAAACATCCAGTGTCGTTGCCCGGAATGGCTCGAGCAGAGGATTTCCGCCGCTTCCGCTGTGGTTGCCGCTGCAACTCTTGGGGTCAGTCATGGGCGACCAGCACTCAAAGATGCTGTTGGCGCGAAGATCACGCATGGTTGGTCGAGCCAGCACCTTGCCCAGACCGAAGCGTATCACCTGGTTGTTACCCACGTCGGCCACCAAATTCAGATTGGGCAGGACATCGGTGTAAGTTTTTCCGTCTGTCATGTCTGCACCGGTCTGCAGAGGCATTGTGTTGGGCAACACACCCGCCGGATCCCATAGTCCTACCGTCGTGCTGCTTGCACCCGTGGAACTCTGTTCGGTCCTTACAACCTGCAAGCCCAGGTTGCCACGCATCTGAATGCCACCGGCGGCCGTGTCAATATCGAGCTTCGCATAGGTCGTCGACACTTTCTCCTTCACGGCCCAGTTCTTCATCTTGGCCCAGGACTGGTCGCCCATATCCGTGTACTTGTAGGTCGAGTCGATCAGGGCGATTGAATCCCAACCCAGGATGTTGATACCGGGAATGCCCGCGCTGGTTGGCGACGAAACTGGCAGTGCAGCGGTCGAGGCACCACTCTTGAAACTCAGAGAACCTTCGGTCATGCCGAGCACCTTGCTACGGTCGCTGAAATTGACGCCCACAGCGAATGACGAGAAATAGGGCGTATCCAGACTGCGTTTGAGTTCGGCGCGCAGGGAGTTCATTGAGTCATTGATCGAGGGCTTTTTCAGCCAACCCAGTCCCCAGGGTGTATTGCCGAGCAACAGCGTGTTTACATCCGCCATATTGAGGCTGTAGCCAAACAGCGGAATGTCAGACCGGCTGTCAAACGTCAGATTACCCTTTGTACCGGTGACGGCGTTTGAATCAATGTCAATCTCGGTGCGTTTGGAGGTTGAGCGTGACACATCGATCACACCCGACCACTCCTTGTTCAGCTTGAACTTGTTGTTCCAGCCGATCGCCATGTTGTCGTCGTTCTGTTGTTGCCCAATGGTCTGAACGATGCCCGACACGCCGGAAACAGTACCAGCCAGGGCAACACCGCTGGCAATGGTGGCGTTGCTCAAAGTCGTACCTTCATTGAACTTTGGAAACGCGATTTGGTGCCCCAGCGTTCTGCGGTCCAACGTGGAAGAAAACAGGTCCAGCGTGGAAGTGAAGTCTTTGTTGGGTTGGAATTCCACCACCGCCATCACGCCATCACGCGTGAACTTGGTGGATCGGCTAAGTTCGGTCACGCTGTTTCTCAGAGGCAGCTTGGTGCCATCACTGAAAGTCTTGTCCGCGTCGTCAAAGCTGTTCACGCCCCGACCGGTGCTGTCGCCGCTCTGACGTGCCAAGCCAAAGGCAAATCCCAATGTCCTGTTGAGAAATTGGTCTACGAACGAAAAGCTGAAATCGTTGCCGGAACCGGTCGGGCCGAGTCCAATACTCGTTTGCTTCTGATTGAGTCCAACCGAAATCTTGCGTCCATTCACATTCAAGGGACGCACTGTCTGCAAATCGATCGTGCCGGAGATCCCTTGGCCCATCAGGGTTGAATCCGGTGTTTTATACAGCACCACACCGTTCATCAGTTCTGATGGATAGGCATCGAACTCGGCGCCACGACCGTCGCCCGGGTTGACCTGCTCGCGGCCATTGAGCAAGGTTGTCGCAAAGTCAGGTGGCATCCCGCGCACACTGATTTGACTGGCGCGGCCTTCAATGTTTCGCTGCGCGGCCACACCTGGCAGACGCGCGATCGAGTCAGCAATACTCACATCTGGCAGTTTCCCTAGATCTTCGACCGAAATCGCTTCAACAATCGAGTCGGAGCCTTTCTTGACAGAAATGGCGCTCTCGATCGAGGCCCGAATTCCGGTCACGGTCACGGTGCCAAGACTGCCTTGGGTGGGCGCTTGCTGAGCCAGTACAGCGCCTGAACTGACAAACAGCAAGGCACAACCGGCGGCAACCGGGCCAAGCTTGAAAAGGGACCGCTTTGAGGCATGCCTCGCTAAACGCTGTTCCGGCAAAATTATCATGGACTACTCCTGAGGCTGGTTGTTAATGGTAATAAGTGCTGCCCATTCCTTTGGACTCTGCACCAAAAGATGGCATTCTGGGGATCCACGCCCCGCAGCTTCGTTTGTACCAAAACAAGATTTATTCACTAATAGTAGAAACCCTTGCTTTGTTGGATTTTTGAAAAAAGTCGAAGGGTGGAACGGCGACATGAGGTCTTTATCGCGTTTTTTTAAGAAAGTTTGAGGGTTTTCAACACCCGAAAAATAGAATAGACTCATTCGATGTAGCTGAAGTACATGTGAGACACTAGAGTTTGTTGAGGTGTTTCAGATCGGCTCGCGGATCATTGGCGGTGCCATAAATATATTGTCAAAGGAAACACGGTGCAAACAAAGTCAGCTCGAATCGTCGCGTCCTGCGCATGCGCACCGGCGGCGCAGATCTGCACGCCGTGGACCTGCTAGCGGCCGACTAAGGCAAGCTCTCCCCGTACGGACTCGCACGTGTTACCCGCACTTTTCGAAAGCCCCAGGCTGCTAGCGGATGTCGGTGCTACCTACGCCCGCTTCGCCCTCGAAGTCGGCGCGGGACTTTTTGAGAATGCTGCTACGCTGCGCTGCGCCGACCACGATGACTTCCATGCCACCGTGCAAGCCTATCTTGCTGCGTTGCCAGCGAGCGCATCAGCAGGTCGCATCAAGAATGCCGCAGTGGCCATCGCCACACCGGTCTCTGGTGACCGGGTTCGAATCACCAATTACCCATGGCAGTTTTCTATTGAGGAGATGCGCCAGAGCCTGCACCTTGACAATCTGCTGGTGGTCAACGACTTCACAGCGCTTGCCATGGCGCTGCCAAGTTTGCTTCCCAGCCAACGGCGTCAGGTGGGCGCCGGTGCGGCAATCCCGCGCAGTGTGATTGGCCTGATCGGTGCCGGCAGCGGCCTGGGTGTGTCGGGTTTGATACCGGCCAACGATGGCTGGGTAGCACTCGGTACCGAGGGTGGGCACACCAGCTTTTCGCCGTGCGATGAACGCGAACTGGCAATTCTCCAATACGCCTGGCGACACTACACCCACGTTTCATTTGAACGACTGGTATCGGGCCCGGGCATCGAACTGATTTACCGCGCTCTCTGTGAGCGTGACGGCCGTGCGGAGTCGAACCTGAGTGCCCCCGACATCACGCAACGCGCTCTGGCCGCCAGTGATCCGCTGTGCGCCGAAGTGATCGAAGTCTTTTGCGGCATGCTGGGCACGGCGGCAGCGAATCTTGCGGTGACACAGGGAGCGTTCGGCGGGATCTACATTGGTGGAGGCATTGTGCCGCGACTGGGAACTTACTTTGACCGTTCCATCTTCCGGCAGCGCTTCGAGGACAAGGGCCGTTTCGCCGACTATTTGCAGGGCATTCCGACCTTCGTGATAACCGCCGACAACGCGACGCTGCTGGGCGTATCCACCATTCTGGCAGCCCAGTTGCGCGGCCTCGACTCAGCTCAGAGTTCCGCACTGTTAAGCCAGATCAGCCGCGTGCGCATCAACTTGTCACCCGCCGAGCAGCGCGTTGCAGACTATGTGCTGGCGCACCCACGGTCCACCTTGAACGATCCGATTGCCCTGATTTCCCGCGCTGCCGAGGTCAGTCAGCCGACCGTGATCCGTTTTTGTCGATCTCTGGGCTGCGAGGGCTTGTCTGACTTCAAATTGCGATTGGCGTCAGGATTGACAAGCACCATGCCGATCACCCATACCCAAGTCACCGGCGAAGACAGCATGCTCGAGCTCGGCGTGAAGGTCCTGGGCAACACGGCGTCTGCAGTCCTACAAGTGCGTGATCACCTGAATCGGGAATCGATCGACAAAGCGGTTCAATGGATTAGCACCGCACAAAGGGTCGAGTTCTATGCTGTCGGTCATTACAGTGTGGTTGCTGACGATGCCCAGTTCAAGTTTCTGAGTATGGGCGTTTCATCTGTGGCATATACCGTTCCGCGCTTGCAGATGCTCGCAGCCAATCTGGTACGTCCGGACGTTGTGGTGGTGGTCATCAGCAGCAGCGGACGCGTCAAGGAATTATTGGAGGTCGTGGAGAAGGCCCAAGTGCGTGGTGCCACTGTGATCGCCATCACGGCGAGCCAATCGCCGCTGGCGCGCAGGGCAGATCTGGCGCTGATCGTCGACCATGTCGAGGACGTGGCGACACAAGTGCCTATGATCAGCCGCATTCTGCATATGCTGATGATCGATATTCTGGTGGTTGGCGTCAGCATGCGCCGTGGCGTCAAGAGCCTGCCGGCTCTGGGCATCGAGGCCAGCGCGGTGCTTGAGGAATCCCGCTCCACGCAGGGCACAACAAGCCGGAGCAGTCCAGGTGTCAGCGCTGCCGGAGCGCTGGCCCATCTGACCTCGCACAGCCTGTAGCAGCGGCCACTGCGGCCCGGGCACCACTCTTCAGGGCGCGTCCCAAGTCAAGTACCGTTCGCTTTGCCCGCCCTGGCCTGCACTACCGCGATGCAAGCCCTTCAAAGCAGGTGCTGAGCACCAGGGCAATGATTTCTTCGTTGCTGTACAGGTCGCCCATTTTCAGGAACTCCAGCACCGGGTCGCAGGCGCGGGCATACAGCGTGTAAAGCACGGCAATGGCGGGCAGCTTCGGGTTGAGCTCGCCCTCGGCCTGCGCTGATTCGATCCAGGCGCCCAGGCGGTCGCTGACGTCCATCAGCCCCTGCATGTAGTCCTTGTTTGCCATCAGCGTGCTGCGCAGGCTGGAGTTCTGGCTCGGCAGTGAGGGCATTTCGCCGGCAAGCTTCAGGCCCATGGTCCACTGCACCACCGTCCTGAGCTTCTGGACGGCGGATGACTCCGGGCTCAATGCGTCCAGAAAAGCCTGCGCCCGGCGCATGACCGACACCATGGCCGCAGCCGCCAGGTCTTCCTTGCTTGGGAAGTGCTTGTACAGACTGGCCTTGGCAATGCCCACATCGGCAGCTACTTCGTCCACCGTCATGGCTTCAAAACCCTTCTCGGCCAGCAGACGGTTGACCGAGGCAATGATGGCATCTTCGCGCGCCAACAGCATTTGCGCCTTGAATGAAATTTTGGGGGTTGAAGGTGTCGCCATGGGGAGATTGTAGCCGAATTGGTCTATAAAAGTACTTTGAAGTCCACACAAAGACCACACAGTATGCAAGTGAACTAATTAGTCTAGAATTCGCTTCATCATTTTGAAGGAGTGCGTGTGTCGATCAAAGTTGCCATTGTGGGTTCGGGCATTTCCGGCCTGGCCGCAGCCCATGCCTTGCGGGGCAAGGTCGAGCTCACGCTGCTCGAAGCCGGGGACTACTTTGGCGGGCATACGCACACGGTCGACGTGACCCTGCCGACGCCGAAAGGGCCGGTTACCCACGGTGTGGACACCGGCTTTCTGGTCCTGAACGAGCGCACCTACCCGCAGCTGATTCGCCTGCTGGCCGAGCTCGGCGTGGCCACGGCCAAATCGGACATGTCGTTTTCGGTGCAGGCCAATGACTTTGCCGGTGGCCGTGCCATGGAGTGGAGCGGCACCAGTCTGAATACGGTGTTTGCCCAGCGCGCCAACCTGGTCAACCCGCGCTTCTGGGGCATGCTGCGCGACCTCCTGCGGTTCAATGCCCTCAGCACCCGCATGGCTGACAGCGGCAGCGAAGCGCAATTGCAGCAACCCTTGGGCGAGTTTCTGCGCGAGCACGGCTTTGGTACGGCGTTTTGCGAGTGGTACTTCCTGCCCATGATGGCCTGCATCTGGAGTTGTCCGACGGCCCAGATGCTGCAGTTTCCGGTGTCCACCATGGTCCGCTTCTGCCACAACCACGGTCTGCTGCAAATCACCAACCGGCCCCAGTGGTGGACGGTGCAGGGCGGTGCCAGGCATTACGTCGACAAAATCACCACCGGCATTGCCGACAAGCGTCTGCACGCACGGGTACACCGCATCGAACACCTGACTGCGAGTGCTATGGGCCAGCCCGGCGTGCGCATCCATACCGACACGGGCAGCGAGCTGTTCGACAAGGTCATCATCGCCACCCACTCGGACCAGGCGCTGCAGATGCTGGCCGAACCCACTGCGCAAGAGCGTGACACCCTGGGCGCGATCCGCTACCAGTCAAACAAGGCTGTGCTGCACTGTGATGCATCAGTCCTGCCCACGCGGACGTCGGCCTGGGCCGCCTGGAACTACGAGCGCGCCGCAGCGCCGGGGCGCGAGCGCACGCGCGTTTGCCTGCACTACCTGCTCAACCGCCTGCAGCCCTTGCCGTGGCAGCAGCCGGTGCTGGTATCGTTGAACCCGGTGCTTGCCGTAGCGCAGGACAAAATCCTGGGTGAGTACGACTACGCGCACCCGGTGTTTGATCTGGCCGCCATGGCAGCGCAAAGCCGCATGCCTGCACTGCAGGGACAGCAGTGCCGCTACTATGCCGGTGCCTGGATGGGCTACGGATTCCATGAGGACGGACTCAAAGCCGGCCTGGCAGCGGCCGAGCAACTGCTGGCCGATGCAGGACTGGCCGAGGCGGCGGCGTGAAAGCCAGCACGGCCCTCATCGGTTTTGGGCAGGTGCGCCACACGCGACAGCGGCCCAGACGTCACGCCTTTGCTTACCCCACCTACTTTCTGATGCTGCCCCTGCGCAGCCTGAAACAAGCGGCTGCAAAGGTCACGGGCTGGACCATCAACCAGGCCGGGCCGCTGAGTTTCTTCGAGTGTGACCACGGCGACGGACGCTCACCGCAGCAAGGGGGCGCCGTGGCCTGGATCGACGAGCTGTTGCAGCGCGAAGGCATCCACGACGCCACCGGTGAACTCTGGCTGCATACCTACCCGCGCGTGCTGGGCTACACCTTCAAGCCGGTGAGCTTCTGGTACTGCCACCGTGCGCCTGACGACCAGGGCGGCGCCCTGCGCGCCATCGTGGTGGAGGTGAACAATACCTTTGGCGAGCGCCACTGCTATGTGCTTGATGCGCCGCGCTACGGCGTGGAGCAGCGCGCCACCAAGGTGTTCCACGTGTCACCCTTCAACCCGGTCGAAGGCCACTACCGTTTCCGCTTCATGCGCACGGTGCAGGGTGGGCAGGACCGCACCGTGGCGTGCATTGACTACTACAGCGATGCACTGGCCGACAGCAGCAACACTGCGTTGCTGCAGACCAGCGTCAGCGGCGCGCTGCAGGCCATCACACCTGGCGTGCTGCGCCGCGCGCTGTGGCGTTATCCGGCCATGACGCTGGGCGTGCTGCTGCACATCCACACGCAGGCCCTGCGCCTGTGGCTCAGAGGCATGCCCTTCTTTCGCAAACCGCCACCTCCCACTGCCTTTGTCTCGCGCTAGCCCCTAACCCAGGAAGCCCACCATGAACACAGCCGCTACCACCCGACCCGGTCAGACCTTTCCCAAGGGCGCACCTGCCGCCGCCCGCAGCGCCCTGCGCCTGTTGCAAAACCTGCGCCACGGTGCCCTGACGCTGCACCTGCCCGATGGGTCGCAACGGCGTTTTGGCGAGCACCCGCAGCAGCACACCATGCACAGCCCCCACCATCCCAGCGCCAGCATCACTTTGCACAACTGGAACGTGTTTGGTGCAGCGCTCAAGTCCGGTGACATCGGCTTTGCAGAAAGCTTTATCGCCGGCGACTGGACCACGCCGGATCTGACCGAACTGCTGAAAGTCTTTTCTGCGAATCGCCAGCAGGTTGACGCCATGATCTTCGGGACCTGGTTGGGACGCCTGCTGTACCGCGTAAAGCACATGTTGCAACACAACAGCCGCGCCAACAGCCGCAAGAACATCCATGCCCATTACGACCTGGGCAATGCCTTTTACGGCCTGTGGCTGGACGAAACCATGAACTACTCCAGCGCCTGGTTTGAGGGCGACCTGAGTCGCCCGCTTTCGGACGCGCAAGACGCCAAGGTGAAGCGTGCCCTGCAAATGGCCGGCGTGAAGCCGGGCGACCGCGTGCTGGAGATCGGCTGCGGCTGGGGTGCACTGGCCGAGCAGGCCACCGTCGCTCTGGGCGCCAGTGTGGTGGGCGTGACCCTGAGCACCGAGCAACTTGACCATGCCAACGCTCGCATGCAGCGGCTGGGTGTCAGCACGGGTGCCGGTGGCCAAGCCGACCTGCGCCTGCAGGACTACCGCGACACTCAGGATGCGCCGTTTGACGCCATCTGTTCCATCGAGATGGTGGAGGCGGTCGGCCGCGCCTACTGGCCCCAGTACTTCAAGGCAGTGAGTCGCCTGCTCAAACCAGGTGGCCGTGCCTGCGTGCAAAGCATCGTGATTGACGACGCCCTGTTCGACCGCTACGTGGACTCCACCGATTTCATTCAGCAGTACATCTTTCCGGGGGGCTGCCTGCCCTGCCCGCGCGAATTCCGTCGCGAGGCGCAGGCGGCCGGGCTGGAGGTGGTGGACGAGTTTGCCTTTGGTGCCGACTACGGCGAAACCCTGCGTCGCTGGCGCAAGCAGTTTCTGGCGCGCAAGGCAGAAGTGGCCGCGTTGGGTTTTGACGAGCGCTTCATGCGTATCTGGGAGTTTTACCTGACGTACTGTGAAGCCGCGTTTGACACCGGCGACATCAGCGTGGTGCAGTACACCCTGGCCAAGCCAGCGGTTCAATCATCATGAGAAACAATGCCATTCGCGCGGTGCTTGCGGCGGTGGTGTCCGCTGCGCTGCTGAGCGGCTGCAGCACGTCGCAGGTCCAGGATTACGCCAAAGAGGCGCCAGTGCTGGAGTTGCGCGACTATTTCAACGGCACGCTGGACGCCTACGGCATCTTCACGGATCGGTCGGGCAAGGTCGTCAAACGCTTCACGGTGGTGATGAACTGCAGCTGGCAAGGAGATGCCGGCACGCTGGACGAAGCCTTCACTTATTCGGACGGCAGTACCCAGCGGCGCATCTGGCGCCTCACGCGCCACGCGAACGGCCGTTACACCGGGCAAGCCGATGACGTGGTGGGCAGTGCCGAGGGTCAGCAAAGCGGCAACGCATTCAACTGGACTTACACGCTGGCGCTGCCGGTGGACGGCCGCGTGATCGAGGTGCAGTTTGATGACTGGATGTACCTGATGAACGACAAGATCATGCTCAACAAGGCTGCCATGCGCAAGTGGGGCGTCGGACTGGGCGAAGTCACGCTGTCCTTCTCCAAACGGTAAGCGATTGCGATGGCACTGAACCCCCGCATGCTGGACTGGCACGCTCGCACCGTGTGGCTGGTGGGCGCGTCCACCGGCATTGGGCGCGCCACCGCGTCGGC